>JAWKJK010000001.1:300000-600000 GCA_041393815.1 Candidatus Nanopelagicales bacterium
CGCGTCACCCGCGCCAGCCCTTCTCCCTCGCCGCCATGATCGGCTTCGCCCTGGTCCTCGGCCTCGTGGCCCCGTCGGCCGCCCTGCCCTCCGCGAACGCGCTCCCCACGGCCACGGGCGTGGGCCGCACCCTGGTCGTGGCGCCGTGGGGCTCGGACTACGACACCGACGGGCACAGCACCTTCACCCCCAGCGCCTCGCGACCGTGGGCGACGCTGACCATGGCCATCAGGCGGGCCAAGCCGGGCGACACCATCGTGCTGCGCGGCGGCACCTACCGGGAGGTCGCCGGGTGGGGGGCGCGCCCGGCCCGACCGGATGCCCGCATCACCGTGGAGCCCTGGCCCGGCGAGCGGGCGGTACTGAAGGGCGTCCTGCAGCTCGACGGCGCCGACTACTGGACGCTCCGCGGGCTCACGATCGTGGCCGACCCCCAGCGGTCGCGGGGGCAGTTCGTGGTCAAGTTCGACGGGGGGACCGGATGGGAGCTGCTCGACAGCGAGGTCACCGGATCCACCGGCGTGTCCAACGTCATGGTCACCAGCGACCGGTTCGGCCCGCCGGCCGACTACCGGATCGCCGGGAACTGCATCCACGGGAACCGATCCACCGGCCGGGCACGGATGAACTACCACAACATCTACCTGATGCCGGGGCCGGCAGCAGGGCCAGGCGTCATCGAGCGGAATCTCGTCTTCGACGCCCCCAACGGCTCCAACATCAAGGCGGCCGGGCCCTCCCCTGCGCGGCCCACGGGCAACGTGGTGATCCGCTACAACACCCTGGCCACGGCCAGCGCCGGCATCTCGCTCGCGTACGGCTCGAACCGGATCTCGACGTACCGCAACCTCATCGGGCCGTCCGGGAGGGGCGACCTGCCCTTCGACGCCGCCGTCAGGGGGAACCACGTCAACGGCGTTGGCAACGTCGTGCGCCAGACCGCGGTCTGGAAGTACCGCAACACGGTCAAGTCCACCGACGACAGCAGTCGACCCATCCGCGCCCGAGGGGTTGTCCGGCTGAACCCGGGCTTCGACCGGGTCGGCACCTGCTCCGGGTACCGCCCCACAGCCCGAGCGGCGCAGGCGTACGGTCGGTACGCCTGACGGCCAGGCAGGAGGAGGCGTCATGGGCGACCGGGTGACGGTGGAGCGCGACGGGCACGTGCTGCTGGTCGGCGTCAACCGGCCGGACAAGCGCAACGCCTGGGACCTCGCGACGATCGACGAGGTTGGCGCCGCGTACGAGCTGCTCGGCACCGACGACGACCTGCGGGTCGGGGTGGTGTTCGGGCACGGGGACCACTTCAGCGCCGGGCTGGACCTCGCCGAGGTGGGCCCGCGGGTCGCCGAGACCGGACCGGGCGCGCTCGGAGGCGACCACGCGTACGACCCCTTCGGCGTCTGGGGTCCGGCGGTGCCCAAGCCGGTGGTGATGGCCGTCCAGGGCATCGCGTTCACGCTGTCGATCGAGCTGGCCCTGGCCAGCGACATCGTGGTGGCCGCGGACGACGTGCGGTTCCGGCAGCTGGAGATCGGCCGCGGGATCCTGCCCTTCGGAGGTGCGACGTTCCGCGCCCCGCAGGCGCTCGGCTGGGGCAATGCGATGCGGTTCCTGCTCACCGCGGAGGAGTTCGGGGCGGCCGAGGCGCTGCGGATCGGGCTGGTCCAGGAGGTGGTGGCCCCCGGCGACCAGCTCGCTCGGGCACGGCAGATCGCGGCGACGGTCGCCGCGCAGGCTCCCCTGGGGGTCCAGGCGACCCTGGCGAACGCGCGGATCGGCCGCGCCCTCGGCCCCGAGGCCGCCCGGGACGACCTGGTCGAGCAGCTGCCTCGGATCATGGCCAGCCAGGACGCCGTCGAGGGCGTCCTCAGCTTCGTCGAGCGGCGCGAGGCCCGGTTCCAGGGCCGCTGAGCATCGCCACCCGACGGCCGCCGGAACCCCACACTGACTCCAGGGTCAGCGCGGCGGCGCTGCGGTGGCGGGCCCCCGCGCGTGGCATAGGCTGGACGACCCGCCCGCCCGCGACCTGACGGTCCCAGCCACCCCGGGAAGTCCGTGACCGACGTCGTCCCCGCCCCCGACCAGGCCGTCGGCAGCGACCTCGACCGCGAGCTCGAGCGCGAGCAGGCGTACGTCACCACGCTGTACGACCGGCTCGACACGGTGCGCGCCGAGACGAGGGGGCGGCTGGACAGCACCCGCCGGACCCGGGCGGAGGGCACCCACCAGAGCCGGTCGGAGCGGGACGCGTTCGCGGCGGCGTACGAGAGCCGGCTGGCCCAGCTCGAGGCCGTGGAGGAGCGGCTGGTGTTCGGCCGGCTGGACCACCGGGACGGGGCGCGGCACTACGTCGGGCGCATCGGGCTGTCCGACCCGGACCAGACCCAGCTGCTGCTCGACTGGCGGGCGCCGGCGGCGCGGCACTTCTACCAGGCCACCGCTGCCGAGCCGGGGACCGTGGTGCGCCGGCGGCACCTCACCACCCGGGACCGCCGGGTCACGCACCTGGAGGACGAGGCCCTCGACCTCGGCGCGCTCGACGGCGAGGACCTGGTCGGGCTCAGTGGCGAGGGCGCCCTGATCGCGGCCCTGGGCGCGGAGCGCACCGGACGGATGCACGACATCGTCGCGACGATCCAGGCCGAGCAGGACCGCATCATCCGCTCGGAGATGCGCGGGACGCTGGTCGTGCAGGGCGGCCCGGGGACCGGCAAGACCGCGGTGGCGCTGCACCGCGCGGCCTACCTGCTCTACACCTTCCGGCGCCGGCTGGCGGGCAGCGGCATGCTGCTGGTGGGGCCGAGCGAGGTGTTCCTGCACTACATCGAGCAGGTGCTGCCGTCCCTGGGCGAGACCGACGTGGTCATGGCGACCCCGGGCCGGTTGTTCCCCGGCGTCGACGCCGAGACGGACGACCCGCCCGAGGTCGCGGCGGTCAAGGGCGACCTGCGGATGGCCAAGGTCATCGCGCGCGCGATCGGCCTGCGCCAGCGGGTCCCCGACGCACCCTTGGTGTTCGACCTCGACGGGCGAAGGCTGGTGCTGCAGCCGGATGTCGTCGCGGCCGCCCGGCACCGGCACGCCCGCCGGCCGCACAACATCGCACGCAACCGGGTGCTGACCGAGCTGCTGGACCACCTGGCCCTGCAGTACGCCCGCCTCATCGGCGCGGGGACCGGCGACGTCGACGTGCCGTCGCTGCGCGCCGAGATCGGCGCCTACCGCGACGTCCGGCGCGAGCTCAACCTGCTCTGGATGCCGCTGGAGGCGACCCAGGTCCTCGCCGACCTGTACGCCGACCCCGGCTACCTCGCGGCGGCGGCGCCCGGGCTCTCACCGCGCGAACGCCAGCTGCTGCTGCGGCCGCGGGGGTCCGCGTGGACCGTGTCCGACGTCCCGCTGCTCGACGAGGCAGCCGAGCTGCTCGGCGTCGACGACACCGAGGCCCGCCGGGAGCGGGCCCGGGCGCGGGCGCAGCGGGAGCAGGAGGTGGCCTACGCGCGGGAGTCGCTGCGCGGCAGCGCCGCCGCGGCGATGGTGACCGCGGAGCAGCTGGCCGACCGGTTCGCCGACGACGGGCCGTGGCTGAGCGTCGCCGAACGCGCGGCCGGTGACCGGACCTGGACGTACGGCCACGTCGTCGTCGACGAGGCCCAGGAGCTGTCGCCGATGATGTGGCGGCTCGTCACCCGGCGCTGCCCGAGCCGGTCGATGACGGTGGTCGGTGACGTGATGCAGACCGGGTCGGTGTCGGGGTCGCGCACCTGGGCCGCGACGCTGGACCGGCACGCCCGCGACCGGTGGCGCCTGGAGGAGCTGACGGTCAACTACCGGACCCCGGCGACCGTCATGGATCGCGCGGTCACCACGGTGCGCGCGGCCGGCCTGGACGTGACCCCGCCGACCTCGGTGCGGGACCTCCCCGACGCGTACGGAGCCACGCGGGTCCGGGCCACCGATGCCTCGTCGGTGGCCGGTGCGGTCGCCGGCGTGCGCGGCCGTCACCCGCAGGGGACGGTCGCGGTGGTGCTGCCGCGGGGCCGCGACCCGCAGCCGGTGGCCGACGCGCTGGGCGGCCTGCTCGTCGAACCCGTCGGGGTCGGTCCGACCGCCCTGGACCGGCCGGTCTGCGTGCTGACCGTGGAGCAGGTGAAGGGCCTGGAGTTCGACACGGTGGTCGTGGTCGAGCCGGCCGACGTCCTCGCCGGCGGCGCGCGCGGGGCCGGGGACCTGTACGTCGCGCTCACGCGACCCACCCGGCACCTGCACGTGGTGCACGCCGAGCCGCTGCCCCCCGGGCTGGGCTGACCGCCGGGTCAGTCGCCCGGGGACGCGGGCGAGTCCGGACCGCTCTGCGTGGGTGCATCTGACGCCCGTCGGAGTCGGCGGCCGGCCAGGATCCCGAGGCTGACCAGCACCACGAGGGCCAGCGCGGCCGTCGCGGCGGCCGCCCTGTCGGGGGGACTCGTCGGGGAGATGACCGAGACGTACGCCACCCGGCCGACCACGTCGTCCGGGACGCCGTACGGCATGGCGTCGGCGGCGCGACGGTTGGCGGCGCGCAGGTAGGCCCGGGCCAGCGCCGGGTCGGACGAGGAGTCGACCACCTGGCCGAGCACCTCGCGGGTGCCGTCCTCGCGCAGGGTCCATGCGCCATCGGCCAGGTCGGTGCCGCCGGAGGCGGCGCTCGTCGTGCCGGAGTCCAGCTCGTTCAGCCCGGAGGCGACGGCGGCCGTTCCCTCCGCCTGGGCAGCGGCCCCGGACGCCAGCTCGCGACCCCCGTCCGCGAGTGCGTCGGCGCCGTCAGCGAGATCGCCCAGCCCGGTGCTGAGATCGGCTGCCCCCGCAGCCAGGTCGTCCGCCCCGCCCTCCGCCTGCGCCGCGCCCGCGGACAGGCTCAGGGTGGCCTGGACGACCTCCTGCAGCGACCGCGCGAGCGTCACTTGGCCCTCATACACCCCTGGGTCGTCCGGGTTCCCGCTGCGCAGGGCCCCGGAGACCTGGACCAGTCCGGCCGCGACCCCGTCGAGGGCCCGGACCAGGTCCGTGAGCGCGGTGGCGACCCCGGCCGCGGCGGCCGCCTGGCGGCCGACCTGCGCGCGGCCCTCGCCGCTGCCGGTGGCCGCGGCCGTAGCGGACTCCTGGGCCGCGGCGGACTGCTCGGCGATGGCGGCCAACTGGCGGCACTGGGGCGCCGGCAGGACGGGGGCGGGGGGCGCACAGACCTGGGGGATCAGCGCCTGGGCCAGGGCGGCGGCGGTCCCGGCGGCCTTGGCCGCCGCGGTCGCGTCCTCGGTCACCTGCGCGAGAGTGGTGAGCGCCTCGCGCAGCCCGTCGCTGATGCCGGCGGTCACACCCTGCAGCTGAGCGGTCCCCGCGGCCACCGCCCTCACCACCTGGACCAGGGTGGCGTCGCCGGCGGACGACAGTTCGATGCGCGGGTCGTCCGCGGACCCGACGGTGGCGGCGATCGCGGCGACCGCCGTGGCCAGCTGGTCCGCCCCCGCGGCGAGGGCCGGCAGCCCCTCCGCCGACACCAGTTCCTGCAGGCCGTCGGACACGTCGCCCAGCCCGTTGGCGAGCTCGTCGGCCCCGGTCGCCAGGTCGCTGGCACCACTCTGGGCGGAGGACGCCGCGCCGGCGACCTCCTGCTGACCGGCGGCCAGCTCGGAGGCTCCCTCGGCCACCTGGCGCGCCCCAGGCACCAGCGCGTCGTCGACCTCGGCGGACAGCTGGTCCGCACCCTCCGCCAGCGAGTCCAGGCCCCGGGCCAGGTCCGCGGCGGCGGTGGCCAGCTCCACGGTCGAGTCGTCCAGGGTGGTGAGGCCCTCGGCGAGGTCCGCGCTGCCCTCGACGCTGGACTTCAGCAGGCCACCGGCGAAGTCCGCCGCGGGATCCTGGTCGGTGGTCGTCGGCACGGCCTCCAGCCGTACGCCGGGCACCTGCAGGTCGTCGCCCCGCAGGACCAGACGCCGGTCCTGCTCGTAGTCGCCCATCGGGGGCGCCAGGACCAGCGACCAGCGGACCCAGGTCGAGCCGTCCGAGGTGGTGCCCACCACCGCGTCCGGGGCGTCGACCAGCTCCGCGCCGGGAGGCAGCGTCACGGTCAGCGTGCCCGTGAAGGGGGCGAACACCGGGGACGTGGTCTCGTACCGCTCGCCCGCGGCGTCCCGGTAGTTCAGGGTCCGGTCCTCGACCACGGTGTTGGTGACGGTGTAGCCGATGCTGAGGTCCCCCGACCTGCCGGGGACGGTGGCCGGGTCCAGCACCGTGCCCGCCTGGGAGTACTCCGCGTGCAGGGCCACCGGCTGCGGAAGGTCGAACGCCGCCTGCGTGGTGACCGACGTCTGGCCCGGGCCGCCGACGTCGACCACCATCGAGTCGCCGGACAACGGCGGGGCGCCGCGGCGGTCCACGTACTCCAGGTCCACCGACGACATCGGGATCGTCAGCTGCCGCGGCGGGACGTCCCGCGCGACCACCCGGGTCACGATCACCGAGCGGGTGGGCAGGCCGGCGGAGTCGAGGTCGGACAGGACCAGCTGCTCGGCCACCAGGGGCGGCTCGTCGGAGCCGGAGTCCACCGCGGCCGGCCCGCCGACGGCGCCCGAGGCCGCCGGCGCCAGCGCGACCGGTCCCGCCGCGACCAGGGCCAGGGCGGCCAGGGCGGCGCCCGCCCGGCGGCCCGTCATCGGGTCTCCCCCTCGCCCACGGCATCGGCCACGACGCCCCCCACCCCGCGAGTGGAGGGTTGTGGCTGGTCTGGGTCCCCTGACGCCGACCACAACCCTCCACTCGCGGAGGGGTCCGGGGTGGCCGGGGCCGGGGTGGCCGGGGCCGGGGTGGCCGGGGCGGGGAGGACCGCCGCCACGGCGGCCGCGACCAGCACGGCCACGAGCGCCGGCAGGAGCACCGCGGTGACCATCAGCCCGGCCGAGCGCTGGTCCTCGGGCACCGCCAGCACCGCGATCCCGGCGGCGACCACCCCGAGCACCGCCGGCAGCGACAGCCACCGGGGCACGAGCAGCAGCAGCGCCGCCCCGAGCACGAGCATCGCGGTCGCCGGGACCAGCGCACTTCCCGCCCGGGCCGGGACCACGGCGGCGTGCAGCACGAGGAGCAGCGTCCCCGCCAGGCCCACGCCGAGAACGAACCCCGCGGCCCTCGACGCCAGCGACGGGTCACGGCCGCGGGGACCCGACCCCGGCAGCAGGACCAGCACCCCGCCCAGCACGGCGGCGGCCACCGTCGCCACGCCGGCGTCCGGCGGCGCCAGCCCGAGCCGGGGCACCAGCAGGGCGGCGACCAGGACGCCGACCACCGCACCGAGTGCCGCTCGCATCCGGCGCCGCCACGGCCGCGGTCCAGGCGCCCGTTCCCCCCACTGCGAGCCCAGGGCCAGCGCTGCGGGATCCCCCTCGACGTGCACCTGCGGCAGCAGCCGGTCCAGCCAGCGGGGCAGCCACCAGGTGCCCTTCGCGGCGAGGACCATGATCGACGGGACCAGCAGGCAGCGCACGATGCTGGCGTCCACGGCCACGGCGGTGGCCAGCCCGATGCCGAACATCTTCACCACGGCGTTGTCCGACAGCACGAAGCTGCCGAACACCACGACCATGATGAGCGCCGCCGCGGTGACCACTCGCCCGGTGTCGGCCAGGCCGCGCCGGACCGCGACCGTCATGTCGCCGCTGCGCTCCCAGTGCTCCCGGAACGCGGTGAGCAGGAACACCTCGTAGTCCATCGACAGCCCGAACAGCACCGCGAAGATCATCATGGGGACGTACGACTCGATCGGCACCGGGCCGTCCAGACCGATCAGCGACGCCCCCCAGCCCCACTGGAAGACCGCGGTCACGACCCCGTACGCCGCCGCGATGGAGATCAGGTTCATCGCCGCCGCCTTGGCGGGGATCAGCAACGACCGGTAGGCCAGCATCAGCAGCAGGAAGGACAGGCTGACCACGCCGAGGATGAACCACGGCGTCCTCTCCGCGATCAGCTGCGACAGGTCGGTGAGGGCGGCCGACAGCCCCCCGACATGGGCGGACATCGCCGCGCCGGCGGTCGCCGCCGGAAGCACGTCGGAGCGCAGGTCCCGGACCAGCACCTCGGTCTGCGGGTCCGACGACGCCCACTCCGGCACGACCCGGGCCACCGCGACGCCGCCGTCGGTGCTCACGACGAAGTCGTCCGCGCTGACGATGCCGTCGGCGGCGGCCAGCTCGTCCCGCAGCGCGAGCAGCCGGGGGTCCCGCGTGCGCGGGTCGCCCGAGCTGCTGTCCGCATCGTCCGCGGTCCCCTCGTCCGGCGCCTCGGCGACCGCGTACAGCCGGGTCACCACCGCCAGCGGGGACGACTCGCCCACGCCGAAGGCGGCCGTCATCAGGTCGCTCGCCTCGCGTGCGGTGGTGCCCTCCGGGTAGTCCGAGGCGTCGGTGTGGCCCAGCGAGAGAGTCACCGCCGGGGCGGCGAGAAGCAGCAGCACCAGGGTGGACCCGATCGCGAACCGCCACGGCCGGGTCGTCACCGCGTCGGCGAGCCGGGCCCAGCCGGACCGGTCCAGGGCCTGGTCGTCGACGTCCTCCACCATCGACCGTGGCAGCACCCGGCGCCCGGCGAGGCCGAGCAGTGCCGGGACCAGCGTCACCGACGCCAGGACGGCGATGCTCACGACGATCGCGGCTGCCAGGCCCAGCCAGGCGAGGAAGGACAGCCCGGTGAGCACCAGTCCCGTGACGGCGGCGATCAGCGTGCCGCCGGCGAAGACCATCGCGGCCCCGGCGGTGGCCGAGGTCCGGCCGATCGCGTCCGGCACGTCGAACCCTCGGGCGAGCAGCACCCGGTTGCGGACGACGAGGAAGAGCGCATAGTCGATGCCGACCCCGAGCCCCAGCATCGTGCCCAGGGTCGGCGCCACGTCCGGGATGAACACCACCCCGCTGAGCAGCCCCACCACCGCGAGTCCCAGCGCCACCGACACCAGGGCGTTGACCAGCGGGATGACCGTGGCGGACACCCTCCGCAGCGTGAGGAACAGGACGAGGATCGCCGCGAGCAGGCCCAGCACCTCGCTGATCCGCGTGTCCGGGCGCGACACCTGCCGACCCAGGAAACCGCCGAGCTCCACGGTGTAGCCGTCGCCGGCCGCGGCGCGCGCAGCCTCGAGGACCTGCGTCCCGGCCTCCCGCTCGGTGGCGGCACGGTCGGTGACCACGACCTGGACCAACGCGGTCGTCCCATCGTCGGAGACCAGACCCGGGTCGTCGGCCGGCGCGTTCACCGAGGTGACGATGTCGAGCCCGCGCATGGCCTTCGCGACGTCGGCTGCGACTCGGGCGTCGGCGCCGGTACTGAAGTCGGCCCCGTCCGCGTAGAGCACGACCGGGACGGGTTCCGAGGCCGAGCCGGGGAACGCTCGGTTGAGCAGGTCCTGCGCGACCGCGCTGTCCGTGCCGGGTAGCTCGTAGGAATCCGCCGCCGCGCCGCCCAGAGTCCGGTTGGCCCCCATCACCGCCAGGGCGACGAGGATCCAGATCGTCACCACGAGCCCCGCGTGCTCGGCGCAGCGTCGAGCCAGGCGGTAGAGCGCACTGCTCACTCCCGCACCATGCCACACCGGCCGCAGGGAGTCGCCGCGCCTGCAACGGCGCGCCTCGGACGGGTGGAATGCTGGCCGGACATGAACCCGCTGGCCGACCTCCTGCTCGCGGCGACCGCCGTCGATCCGGATCGGCTCGCGGTGCGAGCGCCCGACGGAGTTGACTGGACGTACGCGGAACTCGAGGCGCACAGCGCAGCCGCGGCGGCAATGCTGGTCGAGCGCGGCGTCCGGCCCGGCGACCGCGTGGTGGTCGCCACGGCGAAGTCGGCGGCGGCGCTTGCGGTGATCCTGGGCTGCACCCGGGTGGGCGCCGTGCTCGTCCCGCTGTCGCCCGCCTTCCCCGACGCCGAGCTGGCCCGCCTGGTCACCGACGCCGACCCTGCCGCGCTCGTCGTGGACGCCGGGCGGCACGTCGACGCCCTCGACCTGGCCCCGGGCGTCACCACCATCCCCCTGTCGCCGCGTTCGCCCACGCGGCCCGGCGGGTCCCTGGCGACCCCGGTCGACGCACCCCGGGTCCCCGCGGACCCGGCCGCGGTCGTCTACACCTCGGGCACGACCGGCGCCCCCAAGGGCGCGGTGCTGAGCCACGGCGCCCTCGTCGCCAGCGCCACCACCCTTGCCAGCGCGTGGGGCATGACGGCCGACGACGTGCTGCTGCACGTGCTTCCTCTCGACCACGTGCACGGCCTGTTCGTGGCGGCGCAGACCATCTTGGCCGTGGGCGGGACGCTGCTGCTCGAGCCCCGGTTCGACGTGGACCGGGCAGTGGCTCTGCTACCTGGCGCCACCGTGCTGATGGGCGTCCCCACGCACTACGCGAGGCTGCTGTTGCACCCCGGGTTCGACCGCGCATCCGCCGGGTCGCTACGGCTGCTGACCTCCGGGTCAGCACCGATGTCGGCCGCGCTGCACCGGGCCGTCGAGGAGCGGACCGGGCTGCAGGTGCTCGAGCGGTACGGCATGACCGAGACCTGCATCCTGACGTCGAACCCGCTGCACGGGGAGCGCCGCCCCGGCTCGGTCGGGCAGCCACTGCCCGGGGTCTCCGTACGCGTCGTCGACGGCGAGGGCGCCGAGTCCGCGCCCGGCGCCGTGGGGCACGTGCAGGTACGCACACCCTGCGCCTTCGACGGCTACTGGCGGCGGCCCGAGCTGACACGGGACTGGCTCAGCACGGACGGCTGGATCCGCACCGGCGACCTCGGCCGGGTCGACGCGGACGGCTACCTCACGCTGGTGGGACGGGAGAAGGACCTGGTCATCACCGGCGGCCTCAACGTCTACCCCGCCGACGTGGAGCGCGTCCTGGACGCGCAACCGGAGGTCGCCGAGTCCGCTGTGGTGGGCCTGCCCGATGACGACCTGGGCGAGCGTCTGGTCGCTGTGGTCGTCCCCGCCCCCGGGCACGTCGTGGACCCCGACGACCTGGTGGCCCGGCTGCGGGCGGACCTGGCCGGCTACCAGGTGCCGCGGGACGTCCGGGTCGTGGCTGCACTGCCCCGCAACGCGATGGGCAAGGTGCAGAAGCAGCGCCTGCGCGCCGACCCCCCTCCCCCGCGCTGAGTGCTCGCGTGTTGTCGTTACCGGGCCGTGGAAACGACAACACGCGAGCATTCGCGGAGGTGTTCCCTGCGGGTGGCCGCTGCGGAGGTCAGGGGGCGGGCGGGGCGCCGGTCGGGATGCTGAGGGCGACCAGGACCGGGCCGGAGCGCTCGGCCCCCGGGGCGGACGCGCCGCAGCCAGGAGCACCGTGGTCGCCCGACGCGCAGGAGGCGCACCCCGACGCGGGGCACCCGGAGGACAGCACGGTCGCCTGGAGCAGGCCCCGGCGGACCAGCTCGTCCACGACGACGCGGGCCAGGTCGACGTCGATGCCCGCCTGGTCGGCGACGTCGGCGAGGGTCGGTGCGCCGGACCGGACCGCGGCCAGCACCCGCGCCGAGATCGACGCTCCGCCACCGGTCACGAGATCAGCCGTCCGACCTGGAACACCGCCACCGCGAGCAGCCAGGCGAGCACCAGCTGCATGCCGACGCCGAACATCGTCCAGCGCATGCCGATCTCCCGCTTCTGCGCCGCCAGCGTCGCGACGCAGGGCGTGTAGGCGAGCAGGAACACCAGGAACGCCAGCACGGCGGCGATGGTGTGCCCGCCGGACGACGCGTCGAAGTCCGCCCGCAGCGCGTCGCCGAGGGCGCCCGGCTCGCCGAGGTCCTGCGGCTCCTCGGCCGCGTACGTCTGCGCCCAGGACGAGATCACGGCCTCCTTCGCGACGAAGCCCACCATCAACGCGCTGGTGGCGTGCCAGTCGCCGAAACCCGCGGGGACGAACACCGGTGCCACCGTCTCGGCGATCGCGGCGTACGCGCTGTCCTCGACCGGCACGTCGCCGAACGACGCCGTGGGCGGCGCTCCCACCGGGATCGCGCTCAGTAGCCACACCACGGTGACCGCGGCCACGATGATGCCGCTCGCGGTCCGCAGGAACCCGCGCAGCCGCATCCACATGCTGGAGAACAGGATCCGCGGCATCGGCGCCTGGTACGGCGGCAGGTCGATCACCAACGGCTCGTTGCCGAGGGAGCGCAGGAGGGTCGAGCGCAGCAGCAGCCCGACCACCACCACCAGCACGATCGACAGCACGTACATCGCGAAGACGACGTTGCCGGCGTTCGGCCCGAAGAACGTCGCGGCCACCAGGACGTAGACCGCCAGCCGCGCGGTGCATGACGTGAACGGGACCAGCAGCACGGTGAGCAGACGCTGTCGCCCGTCGGACAGCACCCGTGTCCCGGCGACCGCCGGCACGTTGCAGCCGAAGCCGACAACCAGCGGCAGGAAGGCCCTGCCGGGCAGCCCGATCGAACGCATCAGCCGGTCGGTCACGACGGCCGCACGGGCGAGGTAGCCGGAGTCCTCCAGCAGGGCGAGCAGCAGGAACATCAGCGCCATCAGCGGTACGAACGTCAGCAGCATGCCGACGCCCGCGACCAGCCCGTCGATGACGAAGCCGCGGACCCAGGTGTCCCCGAGCCCGACGGCGTCGATCACAGCGCCGACGGTGTCGGCGACCGGTCCCCCGATGAAGGCGTCGAGCAGGTCCTGGAACGGTGCCGCGACCCGGGTGGTCACCTGGAACACCACCCACATGACCGCGAGGAACACCAGTGGCCCGAGCAGCGGAGCGGTGACGACCCGGTCGATGCGGTCCGACCAGCTGCGGCGGCCGGTGTCAGTCCGCGTGCAGGCCACCGACACGGCCGAGGCGATCCAGTCGAACCGCGCGTCGACGGCGGCGAGCTCGTGGTCGTCGCCCGCTGCGACCGTGGGCCTCGGCTCGGGGACCGGGCCCGCCAGGCAGTCCAGCACCGCGGTCTCCAGCACGTCCATCCCGACGCCGTGCCGCGCGTCGACCAGGACCACCGGGACCCCGACCTCGGCCGACATCCGAGACGGGTCGACGACCACCCCGCGCCGGGCGGCCACGTCGCGCATCGTGATGGCCAGGACCGCGCGCTGCGGCAGCTCGCGCAGCTGGGAGAGCAGGTACAGGCCGCGGGACAGCTCGACCGCCGAGGCGACCACGACGACGACGTCGGGCCGCTCCGCGGGTGGCTGCTCCACGAGCAGCTCGCGGGTGAGCTCCTCGTCCGGGGAGGTCGGGTCCAGGCTGTACGCACCGGGCAGGTCGATCACCGCGAGCGGGCCGGCCGCGGTGGTCCACCGACCCCGGCCCACCTCGACGGTGGTGCCGGGCCAGTTGCCCATGTCGCGACGGGCGCCGGTGAGCGCATTGAACAGGGTCGACTTGCCGACGTTCGGGCTCCCGGCGAGCGCGACCACCGGCGCGCCGGCGGGGGCGGCCGGGCCGACCGCGTCGCTGTGGCAGGACGGGACGCCGGACGCCCCGGCATCGGCCGTCGTCCCAGCGGGGGGCGACGTCCCGGCGGTGATCCGCTGCTCGCCGGTCACGACACCGCACCGTCCTGGCCCGCAGGGTGCGGGCCGGCGTCAGGTCCGGCCTCGTCGGCAGCCACCGCGTCGGGGCGCGCGGCCACATCCGCGCCAGCCAGATCCGTGCCGGCCAGATCCGTGCCGGCCAGATCCGTGCCGGCCAGATCCGTGCCGGCCGGGACCGGCCGGACGGGGACGTGCCGCAGCAGCCCGACGTCCACCGCGACCCGGGCGTCACCCACCGCCAGCAGCCGACCGCCGCCCGCCGTGCGGTGCAGGACGGTGACCCGCTGCCCGGCCCGCAGGCCGAACTCGGCCAACCGCCGGATCCGGCCGGCTGGCAGGTCGGGGGCGCCGAGCACGACGGTGGTGCCCGGCGCCACCGCGTCGAGCGTGGCTGGCTCCGCGCCCGTCGCCGTCACCGTCGCCGCCACGTCGGAACCGTACCGCCGCGGGTTAGGCATACCTAACTCGGTGGGCAGTGGCCCTCACCACGGCATCACCTCGAACGGGGACGACCGGGCGTCGTCGGCGGTCAGGATGCGCTCGGCCTCCTCGACCGACAGCCGGTCCCGCTCGGCGGCCAGGAAGGTGCGCAGCAGGCTGACGTCCGCCGCCGTGGGCAGCGCGCTCACACCGGGCTGCGCCAGCGCCCAGGACACCGCGGCGCGTAGCCGCTCGTCGTCGTCGTACGGCTCGTACCAGGTGGTGTGCGAACGCTCGCCGACCGGCTGCCCGGGCTGGGCGCCGGGCCAGTTGCGGCGGGCGGCGGTCTTGATGGTGAGCAGGGCGGCGTCCTGGCGGGCGACCTCGGCCCGCAGCGCCTCGAAGTCCGCGCGGTAGTCCGGGCGGGCGGCCAGCACCGGGTTCCACGGGGTGATCACGGTCGCGAAGGGGAAGCGCCGCAACGCCTCGAGGTGCGTCGCCGGCGCCTGGTGGCCGTGCCCGGTGATGCCGATGGCGCCGGCCAGGCCCTCGGCCTGGGCCCGGACGGCGGCGTCGAGCGCACCGCCGGTCCTGGTGGCCCGATCGAGGTCCTCCGGGTCTCCCACGGCGTGCAGCTGGATCAGGTCCACGTGGTCGGTGCGCAGCCGCTCCAGCGAGCGGGTGATCTCCGCCCAGGCGGACTCCGCGTCGCGCTCGCCGGTCTTGGTGGCCAGGAACACCCGGTTGCGGATGGCCGGCACTAGCGGCCCGAGGCGCTCCTCGGCGTGGCCGTACGACGCGGCGACGTCCAGATAGGTGATGCCGCCGTCCAGGGCCTCCTGCACCGAGCGCTCGGCGACCTCGGGGGTCACATCGCTCAACGCCGCGGCACCGTACGCCAGCACCGACACCTCGCGGCCGATCCGACCCAGCCTGCGTAGCTCCACGTCGACTCCCTTCGGGGGTACCCGAGCATCATCCCCGCCCGGGGCCGCGGAGTCGCGGGGCCTCCGGCACCAGATGCAGCCGGGGACCCGGGAGCCGACCGGTGACTAGGTGCCGAAGGTGTCCGACATGAGCACCTTGAACCAGGTGTTCATCTGCGAGTAGTTGCCCGCCGTGATGCTTGGCGCCTCGACCGGCTGGCCGGCTGCGGCGACCATCTTCTTCGTCGCCGGGTCGTAGTGGTAAACGACGGACAGCCACGACGCGGTCGAGGAGGTGATCGGCGAGTAGCACGCGGAGTTCGTGACGGGGTTCTGGTCGATGGGCAGCGCCGGGACCGAGAGCAGCCGCACCAGCGCGTCGGCGCACACCTTCGCCTCCGCGTTGGCGACGTGCCCGGCCTTCGGTTGGGTGGTGTCGGACGCGTCGCCGAGCACGTGGACGAAGGGCTTGACGGTGGACTCGTAGGTCAGGACGTCGACCGGGCAGAACAGGCCGCCCGCGGTCGTGGGGGAGGTCGCCAGGCCGAGGTCACGGGCGATCTTGCCCGCGGTGTGGTCGGGGATGACGTTGAGGACGTTCCCGCTGAACGTACCCGCGCTGGTCACGATCGTTCCGGTGTCCGCGTTGACCGACGCGACCTTGGCGTTGGGCACGTACTGGATGACCCCGGCGTGCACCTCGTTGAAGGCGGTGGTGAAGTTGTGGACCTCCGCCTGGATGCTCGGGTTCGCGTCGAGGACGATCACCTGGGGCTTGGTGTTGCCCGCGCTGCGCTTGTTCTTCTTGATCCAGTCCGCGACGACGCAGGCCCGCTCGTACGGACCGGGCGGGCACCGGTACGGCTTGGCCGGGATCGTCACGATGAAGGTGCCGTCGGTCGGCATCGCCACGAGCTGGTCGCGCAGGCTCTGCGTCTGCGGGCCGGCCTGCCAGGCGTGCACCACCTTCGCCTGGTTCGCCGCACTCCCGGTCAGCCCCGGGATCGGCAGGAAGTCGATGCCGGGCGCCATCACCAGCCGGGAGTACGTGGCGGTTGCCGTCCTGCCGTTCGGCCGCTTGTAGGTGACGCGCTTGCGGCCGAAGTCGACGCCGGTGACCGTGCCCTGCTGGACGTTGACGCCGTAGGTGGACTTCAGGGTCGAGTACGCGAAGCGCAGGCTGGACAACGACCGCTGCCCGTTGAGGACGAGGTTGCTCATGATGCTCGACGTGTAGTCGGCGTTCGCGTCGATGAGCGTCACGGGGATGGTCTTCCCGCTCCACAGCCGCAGGTACTTGGCGAGGGTGACACCGGCCATCCCGCCGCCGACGACGACGACGGGGGCGACTGCGGCGTCCGCGGGCGGGGTCGAGCGGCTCATCAGCGGGACGGCGGCACCGGTCGCGGCGGCGACGCCTGCCAGGCCCAGGAAACGACGGCGGCTGATTCCAGTCATGGCGGCGGTCCTCACGGCTTCGGCAGGGAGGCGAAGTAGGTGGCGATCTTCAGCAGCTCTTCGTCGGTGTAGCCGCGGGCCTGGGCACCCATGATCGAGTTGTGCGTCCGCTGGTCACGCATCTTCTCCATCATGTCCTTGACCGGGATCCCGGCGAGCTGGTTGAAGGACCCGTTCAATCCGCCCGTCCCGTGGCACTGGGCGCAGTTGGCCGCCAGCGCCTGGCCGGTGGGCATCACGCTCACGGCGTCGGACTGGAACCCCGTCGTCACGGCCCCGTAGGCCGTCATCACCACCGCGAACATCGTGCCCACCGCGAGGGCGGTGCGATGGCGGCGGGCGAACCCGCGGATCCGAGGGGAGCTGGTCATGGCGTGCCTCCGGTGCCGGTTCCCGGCGCGCGTCCCGTGCGCCGATCGACGGGGGGAACGGTAGGACGTGGGTGCTCTCATCGGCGGGCGGAGCGCCCGGTCTGGAGGGCCGCTGCCGAACCTTGGTCTGGGCTTAGCCGTCCGTTAGGGGATCGTCACTCTCCGCACACGGGGACGCCCACCGAGGACGGGTCGCGGCCGCGTCGAGCCGGCGCGGCCAGGCCGCGCGCGGGTCGCCCCCGCGAAAGGCGCTGGCTCCCGGCGCCGGCGGCTGCTGGGATGACCGCGTGGGTGACGACACGGCCGCGACCGGCGGCGTACGGGTCCGGGCGTTCGCCGACGGGGACTGGCCGCTGTTCCGTCGATTGGACGAGCTGGCGTTCGGCTACACCGCCGAGGCCGAGCTCGTCGACGTGGACTCGCCGGTCATGGACCACGGCCGCTCGCTGATCGCGGAGGTCGACGCCGAGCCGGCCGGCCTGGCGTCGGCGTACCCGTTCCCCCTGTCCGTCCCCGGCGGCGGCAGCGTCCCGGCCGCGGGGACCACCTGGGTGGGGGTGCTGCCCACCCATCGCCGGCGCGGGGTGCTGCGGGCGATGATGACGCGGCACCTGGTCGACTCCCGCGAGCGCGGCGACGCGGTGGCGGTGCTGTGGGCCAGCGAGCCGTCGATCTACGGCCGCTTCGGCTTCGGGGTCGGGTCGCGCGACCTGGCGCTGGCGCTGTCCGCGACGGACGTGGACCCCGCCCTGCCGGGCGCGCCGTACGACCCGTCCCTGCGCGCCCGGATCGTGGCGCCCGAGGACGCGCGAGCGGCGATGGCCGCCGTCTACCGGGCCCAGGCGGCGCAGCGCCCGGGCGCCCCGGCCCGCGACGACGCGTGGTGGGACCGGGTCCTGGTGGACCCGGTGTCGCGGCGGGACGGGGCCAGCGAGCGGCGCTGCCTGCTGGTCGAGGACGCAACGTCGGTTCGCGGCTACGCCTTGTACGCCACCCGCTTCTCCTTCGACGACACCGGCAGCCCGGACGGGACGCTGAACGTGCGCGAGCTGCTGTCGGTCGACCCGGCCGCGCGCGCGGCGCTGTGGCGGGTGCTGCTGGGCCACGACCTGATGACGCGCACCACCTGGCGGTCCGCCCCCAGCGACGAGCCGCTGCTGGAGTGGGCCCCGATCCGGCGCGGCCTGCACGGGCCGGGCGACCAGCTGTACGTGCGCGTCCTCGACATCGCCGCCGCGCTGACGGGACGGGCGTACGCATCGCCGGTCGACGCGGTGCTCGAGGTGCGCGACGGGATGGTGGACACCTGCGCGGGGCGCTGGCGGCTGACGGTGGGCCCGGACGGGCGGGCCGCCTGCGTGCGGACCGCGGACGACCCGGACGTGTCGCTCGACGTGCGCGACCTCGGCGGGGTCTACCTCGGCGCCCGCTCGCTGTGGTCGCTGGCGCTCGCGGGGGTGGCGCAGGCCCATGACCCGGGGCAGGTCCGCGCGTTGTCGGCGGCGCTGCGGCACGAGCCCGCCGCCTGGTGCCCCCACGTGTTCTGACCCGGCCGCTGGTGCCCCGGGACCGCTGGTGGCCCGGGACCGCTGGTGGAACGTCTGGCCCGCGCACGCTCCGCGTGTCGCGGGCCAGACGTTCCACCAGTGAGACGTTGTGCCGAGACACGCCGGCGTGTCTCGGCACGACGTCACCTTCGTGGGTATGCGTGAGGCATGTGAGGTTCGGGGGGCTACCCGGCCAGCACCGCCACGGCGTGGATGAGGACGCCGACCAGCGCACCCACCACGGTCCCGTTGATACGGATGAACTGCAGGTCCCGGCCGGCGTACAGCTCGATCCGGCGCGCGGTCTCCTCGCCGTCCCAGCGGTCCACGGTGTCGCTGATGGTGGACACGATCTCGTCGCGGTACCGCGAGACCACGTGCACCGCGGCGTCGGCGACCCAGCCGTCGATGCGCTCCCGCAGCACCGGGTCGTGCTGCAGCCGACGCCCGAAGGTCTCGACGCCCTCGGCGACTCGGCGCCGCAGCGGGCCGTGGTCCTCCGCGACCATCTCGTCCAGCGACCGGCGCAGCGGGGTCCACAGCCGCGCCGCCGCCTCGCGACCGCCGTCCCCGGTGACCCAGTCCACCCAGGCCCCCTGGACCCGCGCCTGCAGCCGCTCGTCGTGCTGCAGCCCGTCCGCCAGCCCGAGCAGCGACCGGTCGATGGCCTGCCGTACCGGGTGCTCGGGGTTGTCACGGACCGACACCACGAAGCGCAGCAGCTCGGCGTGGATCCGGCTGCCGACCGCGTCGTCGACGAAGCGCGGCGACCAGGACGGGGCCTGCCGCAGGATGATCGAGACCACCCGCTCGCGGTTGTCCGCCACCCAGGTGACCGCGTGCCCGGCGAGGATGTCGACCAGCTCGCGGTGGCCCTGCTCGTTCACCACCCGCTCGATCAGCCGGCCGAGGTGCGGGGCGACCTCCACCTGCGCCAGCCGCGGGAGCAGGGCGGTCTGGACCAGGTCGTGCACGTGCTCGTCACCCACCACGGACAGCGCGCCGCGGGCCACCGACGCCACCTCGGCGGCGACCCGGTCCGCGTGCTCCGGCTCGGCCAGCCACTCCCCGGCCCGCCGGGCGGCGTCGGTCGAGGACAGCTTCGAGCGGACCACGTCCTCGCCGAGGAAGTTGACCGACACGAACGACGCCAGCCCCTTGCCCAGCTCCTCCTTGCGCCGCGGGATGATCGCGGTATGGGGGATCGGGATCCCCAGCGGATGCCGGAACAGCGCGGTGACCGCGAACCAGTCCGCCAGCCCGCCCACCATCGCCGCCTCCGAGGCGGCCAGCACGTACCCGACCCAGGGGTCGTCCACGCCGGACGCCTGCAGCCGCAGGCAGACCAGGAAGACGGCGGCGGCCCCGAGCAGGAAGCCGCCGGCGACCATCCGCATCCGGCGCAGCCGGCTCCGGCGGTCGTCGTCGGAGAGGGACAGGGTGCCCGGGACGTCGCCGGGGGCCAGGGTGACGCTCACGCCGCCGATCCTGCCCCGTCCCCCCGCCGCGCGCTCACCCCGCCGCCCGGTCCCACCCGTCGTTGTGGTGCCGGTTCCGGGCGCTCCCGCCCCCGGACCCGCCACCACAACGGACTGGAGCGGCGGGTCCCGCGGGCTAGCCGACGCCCGCGGCGTTGGCGACCGCCCGCTTGGTGAGGACCCGGGCCAGGTGCTGGCGGAAGTCCGCCTGCGCGTGGATGTCGCTGGTCGGGCTGGTGCCGTCCGCGGCCCGCTCGGCGGCGGCCGCGACCGCGTCGGCCGACGCCGGCGCCCCCGCCAGTGCCGCCTCGGCGGCGGTGGCCCGCACCGGCGTCGGGCCCATGTTGGTCAGCGCCACCCGGGCCTCGGCGATCGAGCCGTTCTCCCGGCGGACGGCCGCCGCGACACCGACGATCGCCCAGGCCTGCGCGGTGCGGTGGAACTTCTGGTAGTCGAACCCCCAGCCGTCGCCCAGCTTCGGCACCCGTACCTCGACCAGCACCTCGTTGTGCTCCAGGGCGCTGGTGAAGTAGTCGACGAAGAACTCCGACGCCGGGACCGTACGCCGTCCGTCGGGCCCCGCGACCACCATCTGCGCACCCAGCGCCAGCGCCACCGTCGGCAGGTCGCCAGCCGGGTCGGCGTGCGCCAGCGAGCCGCCAAACGTGCCGCGGTGCCGGATCGCGGGGTCCGCGACGGTGGCCGTCGCCTGCGCCACCAGCGGCGCGTGCTCGGCGACCAGCGGGTCGTGCAGCACGTCGAAGTGCGTCGTGGCCGCCCCGATGACGATCGCGTCGCCGTCGTCCCGGACCCCGCGCATCTCGTCGATGCGGCCGCAGTCGACCAGCACGGTGGGCGCCGACAGTCGCGTCCGCAGCAGCGGCATCAGCGACTGCCCGCCGGTGAGGACCTTCGCGTCCTCGCCGCCCGCGATCAGGTTGGCCACGGCCTCCTCGACCGACGTCGGCCGGATGTAGTCGAACTCGGCGGGGATCATGCCGCACCTCCCTGGGCCGCCTGGATGGTTCTCCAGACGTTCTCCGGCGACGCCGGCATCGGGACGTCGTTGACGCCGAGGTGGCGCAGCGCGTCGACGATGCCGTTGATGATGGCGGGGGTGGACGCGATCGCGCCCGCCTCGCCGACCCCCTTGGTGCCCAGCGGGTGCGTGGTCGACGGGGTGACCGTGCGGTCGGTGATGAACGAGGGCAGGTCCGCCGCGCTGGGCAGCAGGTAGTCCGCCAGCGACGCGGTCAGCAGGTTGCCGTCCTTGTCGTAGACCGCGCCCTCGTACAGCGCCTGGCCGATGCCCTGCGCGACGCCGCCGTGCACCTGGCCCTCGACGATCATCGGGTTGATCTGCACGCCCACGTCGTCGACGCAGACGTACTTCCGGATCGTCACCTTGCCGGTCTCGGTGTCGACCTCCATCGCGGCGAGGTGCGTGCCGTGCGGGTAGGAGAAGTCCTCCGGGTCGACGGTGGACTCGCCGGACAGCGTGGGCTCGAAGCCCTCGGGGGCGTCGTGGGAGGTGAACGCGGCCCACGCCACCTCCTGGATCGCCTTGGCCTTCTCCGGGTCGCCCTTGACCCGGAACTGGCCGCCGACGAACTCCAGGTCGTCCGGGCTGCACTCCATCTGGTGGGCCGCCAGCTGGCGGGCCTTCTCCACCACCTTCTCGCCGGCGCGCAGGATCGCCTGACCGCCGACCGCGAGGGACCGCGAGCCGTAGGTGTCCATGCCGTACGGAGCGCGACCGGTGTCGCCGTGGATGACCTCGATGTCCTCGACCGGGATGCCGATGACGTCGCTGGCGATCTGGCTCCACGCCGTCTCGTGGCCCTGCCCGTGCGGGCTTGTGCCGGTGATGAGCTCGACCTTCCCGGTGGGCAGGATCCTGATGGTGCAGTGCTCCCAGCCGCCGGCGGCGTACTTCAGCGCGCCCAGAGTCCGCGACGGCGCCAGGCCGCACATCTCGGTGAACGTCGAGATGCCGATGCCGAGCTGCACCGGGTCACCCGACTCGCGCCGGGCCTGCTGCTCGGCGCGCAGCTCGTCGTACCCGAACAGCTCCAACGCCCGGGCCGTCGCCGCTTCGTAGTTGCCGGTGTCGTACGTGAGCCCGGCGATGGTCGCGTAGGGGAACTCCTCGTGTTGGATCCAGTTGCGCTTGCGCAGCTCCAACGGCTCCATGCCGAGCTCCGCGGCCAGCTCGTCGACGATCCGCTCGATGGCGTAGGTCGCCTCCGGCCGCCCCGCGCCGCGGTAGGCGTCGGTCGGGGTCTTGTTGGTGAAGACGCCGGTGCAGGTGAAGTCGTAGGCGTCCATCTTGTAGATGCCGGGGAACATGAACATCCCGAGCAGCGGCGTGCCCGGCGTGATGATCTGCAGGTACGCACCCATGTCCGCGAGCAGGTCGACCTTGAGACCCAGGATCTTTCCGTCCTTGGTGGCCGCGATCTCGATGTCCTGGATCTGGTCGCGACCGTGGTGCGTGGCGACCATGTCCTCGCCGCGGGTCTCGTTCCACTTCAGCGGGCGGCCGATCTTGTTGGCGATGACCAGCGCGAGGACCTCCTCGCGGTAGATCTGCAGCTTGGCGCCGAAGCCGCCGCCGACGTCGGGCGCGACGACGCGAATCATGTTCTCCGGGATGCCGGTCGACAGCGCCAGCAACAAGCGCAGCACGTGCGGGATCTGGGTCGCGGTCCACATGGTGATCTCGCCGCTGGTGCCCATCGGCGCGACCACGATCGCGCGCGGCTCCATCGGCGACGGGATGAGGCGCTGGTTGATGAAGCGCCGGGTGACGACGACGTCGGCCGCGGCCTTCGCCGCCTCGTAGTCTCCGCAGGGCAGCTTCGCCGTGTAGCACTTGTTGGTGCCGGCCGAGTCGTGGACGAAGCCGGACCCGTCGGCCAGCGCGGCCTCCATGTCGACGACCGCGGGCAGCGGCTCGTAGTCGACGTGCACGTCAGCGACCGCGTCGGCGGCGGAGTACGCGTCGTCGGCCAGGATCACGGCCACGACGTCGCCGACGTGGCGCACCTTGTCGACGGCGAGCGCCGGGAAGTCCGGCATCACGATGTCCTCGGTCACCGGCCAGACGCAGGGGATCTTGGCGTTGGACTCGCCGAGGTCCGCGGCGGTGAAGACGTGCCGGACCTCGGGGCGGGCGAGCGCCGCGGAGGTGTCGATGCCGGCGATGCGCGCGTGCGCCATCGGGCTGCGCACGAACGCGAGGTGCAGGGCGCCGGGGAGCTGGATGTTGTCGGTCCACTGGGTCTTGCCGGTCAGCAGCCGCGCGTCCTCCTTGCGGCGCAGCGGACGGCCGATCGCGGCCTCGGTGGCGGGGGCGACGGTCTCGGTCACCGGGCACCGCCCTTCATCGTCTCGGCGGCGTACGCGACGGACTTCACGATGTTGTGGTAGCCCGTGCAGCGGCACAGGTTGCCCTCGAGGCCTTCGCGGATCTCGGCCTCGGTGGGTTCCGGATTGTGGGACAGCAGGTCGACCGCGGCCATCACCATGCCCGGGGTGCAGTAGCCGCACTGCAGCCCGTGGCACTCCTTGAAGGCCTGCTGGACCGGGTGCCACTCGCCGTTGGCGAGGCCCTGGATGGTCGTGACCTCGCAGCCGTCGGCCTGGACGGCCAGGACGCTGCAGGACTTGGCGCTCTGCCCGTCGATGAGGACGGTGCACGATCCGCAGTTCGAGGTGTCGCAACCGACCGGCGTGCCGACGAGGCCGAGGTCCTCGCGCAGCCAGTGGACCAGCAGTCTGCGGGGTTCGACCTCCGCCTCGTGCTGGATGCCGTCGACGGTGACGGTGATCCGTGCCATGTGCCGCTCCCAGGGGATGGTGTGTGCCTCCTCCGGCGCCCCTCCCCCTCGCCCGCGCACGGAGGGGTCACCCGGTCCGGCGACCGTACGACGCCGGGCCCGCGCCCGCAGGCGATTCGGTCAGACCCGCGCGGGCCCGTGCACCTCGGGACGCACCGTGGCGTTGCGGATCGCCTCGAGCACCTCGTCGATCGCGCGGACGGAGTGCCCGCTGACGAACGTGTCGACGTACGGCAGCGCGGTGGCCATCCCCCCGACGAGCGGCTGGTACGACGCCGATGCGCGGCGCGGGTTGACCCACACGATGTGGTGGGCGAGCCGGGCCAGCCTGCGCATGGCCTCGCCGAGCAGCGCGGGGTCGTCGGTCTCCCAGCCGTCGGACACGATCACGACGACGGCGCCGCGGGCCACTCCCCGCCGGCCGTGCTCGTCCAGGAACGAGGTCAGCGCCCGGCCGATCCGGGTGCCGCCGGCCCAGTCCGGTGCGGCCCGGGCGACGGCGCGGTAGGCCACGTCCGGCGCGCCGTGCGCCAGCAGCCGGGTGAGCCGGGTCAGCCGGGTGGCGAACACGAACGCCTCGGCGTGCAGGGCCCGCACCGCCCCGCGCATCAGGTGCAGGTAGACCCGGGCGTAGGGCTCCATCGACCCGGAGACGTCGGCGATGAGGACGACGCGCCGCGGCCGGTCGCGGCGGCGGCGACGGATCTGCGCGACCGGGTCCCCTCCGGTGCGGTGAGACCTGCGCAGCGTCGCTCGCACGTCCAGCCGCCGGCCCGCCGGATGCCGACGGGTGCGTCGCGCGGCCCGGCGCGGGGGCACCAGCGGCAGCTGCTCCACCAGCGCCGTGATGAGCGCGAGCTCCTCCGGCGTGCAGGTGGCGAAGTCCTGCTGGGACAGGCGTTCCTCGGTGCTCATGGCCGCGAGCACGGACGAGTCCTCGTCCGCCGGATCTCCGTCCACCCCCTCCCCGGGGGTGGCGCTGGTGCCGCGCGGCCCGGTCGGCGACTCCCCGCCGCGACGCGGGTCCCCCGGCTCGCGCGGACCCTTCGGCCGGCTCGACGGGGGCGGTGGTGCAGCCGAGTCGCCGCGGAAGTCGGCGACGTCGGCGAAGCCCTGGAACACCTGCTGGAAGACTCGGTCGTAGGTCTCCACCTGCCCGTGCGCGCTGAGCAGCGTGACGCGGCCCGCCCAGTAGAGCTGGTCGACCCGGGTCGGCTCGACCAGCGCGACCGCCTCCGCGAAGCGGGCCGACCGCTCCGGGGTCACCGGGACGCCGGCGGCGTGCAGCAGCTGCCCGAACGCGGCCGCCACCGCGGCGAGGTCGGTCATCGCCAGGTCAGCCGTCCGAGACCCAGGCCAGGCCCTCCTCGCGGGCCAGGTCGTGGTCCTCCCGGTACTTCAGCACCGACCCCAGGGTCCGCTCCACCGCGGCGCCGTCGAGCCGGTCCAGGCCCAGCAGGGACACGGCGTTGAGCCAGTCGATGGCCTCCGCGACCCCGGGCGGCTTCTGCACGTCCAGGCTGCGCAGCCGCTGCACCGCGCCGGCGATCTGCGCCGCCAGGGCGGGCGGAGCGTCGGGCACCCGCAGCCGGACGATGTCGGTCGCGTGCGCCAGGTCCGGGTAGTCGATCCAGTGGTAGAGGCAGCGCCGCTTCAGCGCGTCGTGCAGGTCGCGGGTCCGGTTCGAGGTCAGCACCACGACGGGCGGGTACGCGGCCCGCACCGTCCCGATCTCGGGGATCGTCACCGCGGACTCGGCCAGCATCTCCAGCAGGAACGCCTCGAACTCCTCGTCCGCGCGGTCCACCTCGTCGATCAGCAGCACCGCCGGGCGCGGTCCGGGGTGCTCGATCGCCCGCAGCAGCGGCCGCCCGACGAGGTACTGCGGCCCGAACAGGGAGTCCTCGACCAGGTCGCCGCCCTGCGCCTCGGCCAGTCGGATGCCCAGCAGCTGCCGGGGGTAGTTCCACTCGTACAGTGCCTCGGAGGCGTCGATGCCCTCGTAGCACTGCAGCCGGATCAGCGGGGTGTCCAGCAGCTGCGCGAGCGACGCCGCGGCCTGGGTCTTGCCGACGCCGGCCTCCCCCTCGAGCAGCAGGGGCTGCGGCAGCCGCATGGCGCAGAACAGCGCCGTGGCCAGGCCTGGGTCGGCCAGGTAGCCCACGTCGCGCAGGCGGTCGACCAGGGTGTCGGGATCCGGGGCGATCTCGGCGAGGCTCACCGCAGCGGGTACTTCCCGGGCTCGCGGTCGAAGGCCCGCTTGCAGCCCGGGCAGCAGAACCACACGCTCACCCCGTCGACCTCGCTGTGCGGGGTGGAGTCGGTCGGGACGACCGTCATGCCGCACACCGGGTCGATCGTGGCCGCGGCGCCGTCAGCAACGGCCGCCACAGGGACAGCTACCTCCTCGGTGAGCAGCGGCAGCGTGCGCGCCCCCGCCGGCGCGTGCATCGTCGGCGGCTCCGCCTGCGCGAGCTGTGGCGCTCGCCGGGCGACCAGCTCGGCCAGGATCGACACCGCGATCTCGCCGGAGGTGCGCGCGCCAATGTCCAGCCCGGCAGGGGTCTTGACCCGCGCCCGGTCCTCCGGGGCGAGACCCATGGCGTCGAGCACGGCGTTGCCGCGGCGGGGACTGGCGACCAGCGCGATGTACGGGACGCCGGCGTCGAGCGCCGCCCGCAGCACCGCCTCCTCGTCGATCAGGCCGTGCGCGGCGACGACCACCGCATCCGCCAGGGCGGAGTCCGCAGGCGCTGCGCCGTCGGTCCCGGCCGCACCCGTCCCGGCCGCCCCGGTCTCCGCCGCGACGTCGTAGCCCATCGCCCGCCCCACGCGCTCCAGGGCAGCGACGATGGGGCTGCGTCCGTGCACCCGCACCAGGGGCACGGGCAGCACCGGCTCGAGGAAGATCTCCAGCGTCCCGCCGGACAGGCAGGGGTTGTGCACCACCGTCTTCCCGGGCTGGTCCGGCTCGGCCACCGGAGCGATGCGCAGCAGCTCGCTCTCACCGCGCTCCAGCAGCGCCAGCCCGTGCAGCCGTACCGTCGACTCCGCGCAGGACCCGCCGACGAAGCCCTCGATGCTGCCGTCGGCCAGGACCAGCGCCTCGTCGCCGGGCTTGGCCGAGGTGGGGCGCTCGGCCAGCACGACCCGCGCGTGCACGAACGGCACCCGCTGGGACCGCAGCGCCTCCGCCCGGTCCACGATCGTCGTGCCGGCCATCCGCCCCACCTCGACCTTCGCTCGTCCCGCTCCCGTTGCCCGGGTGTCCGCCGCTACTCGACCGCGAGGTCGGTACGGACCGGACGGCCCTGCATGGCCCGCCACACGTTCGCCGGGGTCAGCGGCATGTCGGCGTGCCGGATCCCGTACGGCGCGATCGCGTCCATCACCGCGTTGACCACGGCCGGCGGGGAACCGACCGTCGCGGACTCGCCCACGCCCTTCGCCCCCAGCGGGTGGTGCGGCGACGGCGTCACCGTCTCACCCGTCTCGAAGCTGGGGGTCTCGATGGCGGTGGGCAGCAGGTAGTCCATGAACGAGCCGCCGAGGCAGTTGCCGTCCTCGTCGAACGCGATCAGCTGCATCAGCGCCATCCCGATGCCGTCGGTGAGGCCGCCGTGGACCTGCCCCTCGACGATCATCGGGTTGATGCGCGGCCCGCAGTCGTCGACGGCGATGAAGCGGCGCACCTTGACCGCGCCCGTGCCCGGGTCGACGTCGACGACGCAGATGTACGCGCCGAACGGGTACGTCAGGTTCGGCGGGTTGTAGACCACGGACGCGTCGAGGTGGCCCTCGACGCCCTCGGGCAGCTCGAGGTTGCCGTGGCTGAGCATGGCGATCTCCTGGATCGTCTTGCCCTTCTCCTTGTCGCCCTTGACGTACCAGCGGCCGAGCTCCCACTCCAGGTCGTCCGGGGAGCACTCCAGCGCGGCGGCCGCGACGATGCGCGACTTGTCCTTGATGCGCCGTGAGACGACCGCGGCCGCGGCACCGGACACCGGGGTCGAGCGAGAGCCGTACGTGCCCAGCCCGAACGGGGTGTTGTCGGTGTCGCCGTGGATGACCTCGACGTCCTCGGGCGGGATGCCGATCTCGTGCGCGACGATCTGCGCGAACGTGGTCTCGTGGCCCTGGCCCTGGGTCTGCACGGACAGCCGCAGCTGGGCCTTGCCGGTGGGGTGCACGCGCAGCTCGCAGCCGTCGGCCATGCCCAGGCCGAGGATGTCCATGTGCTTGCGCGGCCCGGCGCCGACACCCTCGGTGAAGAACGAGATGCCGATGCCCATGAGCTCGCCACGATCGCGCTTCTCCGCCTGCTCGCGGCGCAGCTCGTCGTAGCCGGCGATCTGCATCGCCAGCTCGAGGGCGCGGGGGTAGTCCCCGGAGTCGTACTCCCAGCCGGTGGGCGTGGTGTAGGGGAACTGCTCGGGCTGCAGCAGGTTCTTCATCCGCAGCTCGGCGGGGTCCATCCCGAGCTCGGCCGCGAGCAGGTCGACCATCCGCTCGACCACGTAGACGGCCTCGGTGACCCGGAACGAGCAGGCGTAGGCCACGCCGCCGGGCGCCTTGTTGGTGTAGACGCCGGTGACCTTGCAGTGCGCGGACTCCAGGTCGTAGGACCCGGTGAAGATGTGGAAGAAGCCGGCCGGGAACTTGGTCGGCTGCGCGGTGCCGTTGAAGGCGCCGTGGTCGGCGAGCACGTCCACCGCGACCGACAGGATCTTGCCGTCGCGGGTCGCCGCGATCTTGCCGCGCATGTGGTAGTCGCGGGCGAACGCGGTGGACATCAGGTTCTCCGAGCGGTCCTCCATCCACTTCACCGGCTTCCCGGTGACGATGCTGCCCACGACGGCCAGCACGTAGCCGGGGTAGATGCCGACCTTGCCGCCGAACCCGCCGCCGATGTCAGGGGAGATGATCTGGATCTTCTGCTCCGGGATCCCGGCGACGATCGCGTACAGCGTGCGGTGGGCGTGCGGCGCCTGGTTGGTCGACCAGACGGTGAGCTTGCCGGTGATCTTGTCGAAGTGCGCGACGGTGCCGCAGGTCTCCATCGGGGACGGGTGCACGCGCGGGTAGAGCATGTCCTGCTCGACGACCACCTCGGCCTTGGCGAACGACTCCGCGGTCTTGTCCGCGTCGCCGGCCTCCCAGTCGAAGATGTGGTTGTCGGTCTTGCCCTCGATGTCGTCACGGATGACCGGGGCGTCGGCGTCCATCGCCTTCTTCGCGTCCATCACCGGGGTGAGGGGCTCGTAGTCGACGTCGATGAGCTCCAGCGCGTCGCGCGCGATGTAGCGGTTCTCCGCCACCACGAACGCGACCTCCTGGCCCTGGAACCGGACCTTGTCGGTCGCGAGGACCGCCTGGACGTCCATCGACAGCGTCGGCATCCAGGCCAGCTTGAGCGTCTCGAGCACCGCGCCGGTGATGACGGCCTTCACGCCGGGCAGGGCCTCGGCGGCGGAGGTGTCGATCGACAGGATCTTCGCGTGCGCGAACGGGCTGCGCAGGATCGCGCCGTACAGCATGCCGGGCAGCTGGACGTCGTCGACGTAGTTGCCGTGGCCGCGGACGAAGCGCTGGTCCTCCTTGCGCAGCATCTTCCCGAAGCCGATCGGGTTGCCGGCCTCGCTCACCGGCACCTGGGTCTCCTCGACGGCGGTCACGACGACACCTCCTCGGTGGCGGGGTTCTCGGCGGCCCAGCGGACGGCGCGCACGATGTTCTCGTAGCCGGTGCACCGGCAGATCTGGCCGGAGATGGCCTCTCGGATCTCGTCCTCGCTCGGGTCGGCGTTGTGGTCCAGGAGCCACCGCGACGTCATCAGCATCCCCGGGGTGCAGAAGCCGCACTGCAGGCCGTGCTTCTCGATGAAGCCGGTCTGCACCGGGTCCAGGCTGCCGCCGCTGTCGAGGTCCTCGACCGTGCGTACGCGGTGCCCGTCGGCCATGGCCGCCAGCACCGTGCAGCTCTTGACCGGCTCGTCGTCCAGCCACAGCGTGCAGGTGCCGCAGTTGGAGGTGTCGCACCCCCAGTGCGTCCCGGTGAGTCCGCAGACGTCGCGGACGAAGTGGACCAGGAGCAGCCGCGGCTCGATGTCCGCGGTCACGTCCTCGCCGTTGACGTTGATGGTGACCTTCACGATGCGACCCCCTGGGCGGCGGCGACGGAACGGGTGAGGGCGCGCAGGGTGAGCTCCTGGGCCAGGTGACGCTTGTAGTCGGCCGGGCCGCGCTGGTCGGCGGCCGGCTCGCACGACTCGGCCGCGATCCGGGCCGCCTCGGCGAGGTTGTCGGGGGTGGGCTCCTTGCCGAGCAGGAACTCCTCGGCCGCGGTGGACGTGAAGTGCTCCGCACCGACCGCGGTCAGGCCGAGCCCGACGTCGGCGACCGTGCCGCCGGAGAGCACGACGTACGCGCCCACCGACGCGATCGGCCAGTCGCCGACCCGGCGCTCGACCTTCTCGTAGGCGCTGCCGGCCCCCGGTCGGATGGGCACCCGGACCTCGGTGAGGATCTCGTCCTCGCCGACGACGGTCTCGTACGGGCCGACGTGGAACTCGCGCACCGGCACCGTGCGGGAGCCGCTGCGCGAGCGGATGACCACCGACCCCTTGAGGGCCGAGAACACCGCGGACAGGTCCTCGGACGGGTCGGCCTGGCACATCGAGCCGCCCACGGTCCCGCGGTTGCGGACCAGCGGGTCGGCGATGACCTTCTCCGCCTCGCGCAGGATCGCGTAGTGCTCGGCGAGCAGCGCGGAGTCCAGCACCTCGGCGTGCCGGGTCATCGCCCCGATGACGATCTCGTCACCCTCGACCCGGATGCCCTTGAGCTCGTCCAGCCCGTTGATGTCGATGACGGCCTCGGGCCGGGACAGCCGCAGCCGCATCATCGGGATGAGGCTGTGCCCGCCGGCCACCAGGCGGGACTCGGGTCCGAGCGAGGCGAGCAGCTCGAGCGCATGGTCCACGCTCGTCGCCCTCGCGTAGTCGACGGGTGCAGGTGTCTGCAAGGTCATCACTCCCTCGGGTGACGCGGTGCCGGGTCGGGGGTCGGGGGTCGGTTGTCGGATGCGGGAGGTGCGGCTGGGCCGGTCGCGGCCCGGCCTGCCTAGTCGCGGCTGCGGCGGCGCATCAGCCACCAGATCAGCGCGCCGACCACGAGCACGAGCAGGATCGCCGGGACGGCGCGCTTGGCGACCGGGGCTCCGGCGGTCGCCATCAGGTCGATGGCCTCGCCCTGGTGCGGCAGCGGGGCCGGCGCGGGACGCGGCGGCGGGGGCGGGGCGGCCACGCCCTCCTCGGCCGGACCGGTCGGTGCCGGGTGCTCCTCCTCGGCCGGGGCGCCGCCGGCGTCGGCCGCCATGAGCGCGGCCAGGTTGTCCGCGAACTGTCCGACGAGCCGCCCGGCCACGTCCTGCATCACGCCCCGGCCGAACTGGGCGGCCTTGCCGGTGATGGTGAGGTCGGTGGTGACGTCGACGCGGGTCACGTCCGGACCTTCCGCGGTCAGCTGGGTGTGCACCAGCGCCTTGGCGGTGCCGCTGCCGCGGGTCTCCTTGCCCATCCCCTCGATGACGGCGCGGTGGGCGTCGGCGTCCTTCTCCACGAAGGTCGCCTTGCCGCCGTACGTCATCGTGACCGGGCCGAGCTTGACCTTGACCTTGCCGTCGATGTTGTCCCCGTCGACGCCGTCGAGGGTCGCGCCCGGCATGCACGGGGCGATCCGCTCCACGTCGAGCAGGGTGGCCCAGGCCTGGTCGATACCGGCCGGGACCGTGAACGAGTTCTGCAGCTCCATGCCGGGGCTCCCGAGACGTCGTCGGTGGTGTGATGTTGACCACTCAACTACCAGGACCAAGGTCCTGCAACTCGGTCGACGTTAGTCCCGAACCGGGCGACCGTGAGCGGCTTCGCCCGAATCGGCGGCGACCGCGACGGGACGGTCGCTCCGTACGCTGTGCCCGTGACCGACACCCCCGCCGACTCCCTCGCCTCCCCGTCCGGCGGCAGCGTCCGGGTGTACCTGTGGGCGGCGGCCCGGGCGGCCGGCGGCACCGCCGCGCTGGACGTTCCGGCGGGGTCGTTGGCCGACGTCCTGGCGGCGGTGCAGGCGGCCTGCCCGCCGGCGCTCGGCGAGGTCCTGCCGCGCTGCAGCTACCTGGTGGACGAGGCAACGGTGCACGGCGACCACGCCGCGGTGGCCGTCGCCCCGGGGGCCCGGGTGGACGTGCTGCCGCCGTTCGCGGGCGGGTAGCGGCCGGTCCGGGGTACGGACCGACCCGAGGGGACGCTCCGGGGAGGTCAGCCGCCGATGGCCGACATCGGCCGGGACGGCTGGACGAACAGCGGGTCGTTGATGCCGTGCCCGCGCGCCTTGCTCGCCACGCAGGAGCGGAACCGGGCCTCGACCTCGGCCCGGGCCTGCTCGGGGGTCAGGTCGGGGTCGCGCAGCGCCGCCCGCAGGTCCAGCTCGGACCGGGCGAACAGGCAGGAGCGCAGCTGGCCGTCCGCGGTGAGCCGCAGCCGGTCGCACGCGGAGCAGAAGGGCTTCGTGACGCTGGCGATGATCCCGACGGTGGCCGGGCCGCCGTCGACCAGGAACTCCTCGGCGGGGGCGTTGCCGCGCGGGAGCGGGGTCAGCGACACGTGCTCGGACAGCCGCTGCAGGATCTCCTCGGCGGTGATCATCTCGCCGCGGTCCCAGGTGCCCCCGGCGTCCAGCGGCATCTGCTCGATGAAGCGCAGGTGCAGTCCCTCGTCGATCGCCCAGCGCAGCAGCGGGAGCGCCTCGTCGTCGTTGACGCCGCGCATCAGCACGGTGTTGACCTTGACCGGGTGCAGCCCGGCGGCTCGCGCGGCGGACAGGCCGAGCAGGACGTCGTCGAGCCGGTCCCGGTGCGTCAGGCGCAGGAAGCGCTCGCGGTCCAGGGTGTCCAGGCTGACGTTCACCCGCTCCAGCCCCGCCTCGGCCAGCGGGCGGGCCAGCCGGTCCAGCCGCAGGCCGTTCGTGGTCAGCGACACCCGCGGCGGCGTGGGCAGCGAGGTGATGTGGCGGACCACGGTGACGATGTCGGGCCGCAGCAGCGGCTCTCCCCCGGTCAGCCGTACCTCGTCGACTCCGAGGCCGATCGCGACGTCGAGGACCAGCAGCAGCTCCTCGGTGGTGAGCAGCTGCGGGCCGGGGATCCAGTCGGCGAAGTCCGGGGGCATGCAGTAGGTGCAGCGCAGGTTGCATCGGTCGGTCAGCGACACCCGCAGGTCGCGGTGGGCGCGGCCGAAGCCGTCGACGAGCTCGCTCATGCGCAGTTCACCCACTCCTCGGTGCCGTCGGCGAACCGTTGGTGCTTCCACACCGGGAGCCGCTCCTTGACCGTGTCGACGAGGTCGGCGCAGGCGGCGAACGCCTCCCGGCGGTGGTGGCTGCTGACGGCGGCCACCAGCGCGGCGTCGCCGACCTTGAGCGGGCCGGACCGGTGACCGACCGCCAGCGCCACCAGGTCGTGCCGGGCCGCCACCTCTGCGGCGATCTCCTGCAGCACCCGCTCGGCGGTCGGGTGCGCCTCGTAGTCGAGCGACTCGACCTCACGTCCGTGGTCGTGGTCGCGGACGACGCCCCCGAAGGACACCAGGGCGCCGGCGGACGGGTCGGCGACGACGCGTTCCATCTCCTCGACGGTCAGCGTCGTGGTCGACATCGCGGCCAGCCGCACCCGGTCCATCGCGGCATTATGCGCCCCCCGCTGCCGACCGGCGCGTCGAGTCGCATCCCTTTGTGGTGCCGGTTGCGCGCGCTGGAGCGCGCGCAACCGGCACCACACGCGCTCAGCCGGCCACGGGGTGCGAGGTGGCGAACAGTGGTGCGGGCTCCCACCGGCGCGCATACGCTCGCCGCATGCGGGAGGTGATCGGCGACCTGGTCCAGGCGCTCGACCGCGGCGAGCCGGCCGCGATGGCCACGGTGGTCAAGACCTGGCGGTCGGCCCCGCGCCCGGCCGGTGCCTCCCTGCTCGTCACCGCCGGCGGCGAAGCCGTCGGGTCGGTCAGCGGCGGCTGCGTCGAGGGCGCGCTGTACGACGTCGGCACCGAGGTCCTCGGCGACGCGGCGCCCCGCTACGAGACGTACGGCGTCAGCGACGACGACGCGTTCGCGGTCGGCCTGACCTGCGGCGGCATCATCGAGGTGTTCGTCGAGCGGGTGGACGAGGAGTCCTGGCCGGAGCTGCGCGGGCTGGCCCGCAGCGTCGAGGAGCACGAGCCGGTGGCGGTGGCCACCGTCGTCCGCGGCGACGGTCCGGTCGGACGGCACCTCGTGGTCCGGGCGGACCGGGTCGAGGGCTCCCTCGGCGACGACTACCTGGACCGGGTCGTGGCGGAGGAGGCGCGCGGACTGCTCGAGTCGGGGACGACCGCGGTCATCCACGTGGGCGCCGACGGCCGTCGGCTGGCCGACGAGCTCGAGGTCTTCGTCGCCAGCTTCGCCCCGCCGCCGCGGATGGTCGTGTTCGGCGCCATCGACTTCGCGGCGGCGCTGTGCCGGGTCGGCAAGCTGCTGGGCTTCCACGTGACCGTGTGCGACGCCCGTCCGGTGTTCGCGACCAGGCGGCGGTTCCCGGACGCCGACGAGGTCGTCGTCGACTGGCCGCACCGGTGGCTGGAGCAGCAGGACGTCGACCCGCGCACCGTGATCTGCGTGCTCACGCACGACCCGAAGTTCGACGTGCCGGCGCTGAAGGTAGCGCTGCGGACGCGCGCGGCGTACGTCGGTGCCATGGGCTCGCGACGCACGCACGAGGACCGGCTGGAGCGGCTGCGCGATGCCGGGCTCACCGAGGCGGAGCTGTCGAGGCTGCGGTCCCCGATCGGCCTGGACCTCGGCGCGCGCACCCCCGAGGAGACGGCCGTGTCCATCGCGGCCGAGATCGTGCTGGACCGGTGGGGCGGCAGCGGGGTGCGGCTGGGTACGACCGAGGGACCCATCCATCCCGGCGCCCCGCGCTGAGCGGGCCGTGACCGTCGCCGGGCTGGTGCTGGCGGCCGGCGGGGGCCGGCGGTACGGGCGCCCGAAGGCGCCGGTGGTCGTCGACGGGGAGCGACTGGTGGACCGCGCCGTACGCGTCCTGTCCGAAGCCGGCTGCGCACCGGTGGTCGTGGTCCTGGGGGCCTGGACGGGGGACGTGCCCGGCGCCCGCGTGGTCGACAACCCGGACTGGGAGACCGGTATGGGGTCCTCCCTGCGGGCCGGGCTGGCCGCGCTGGCGGACGTACCGGGCGTCGACGGCGTGGTGGTGTCGCTCGTCGACCTGCCCGGGCTGACCGCCGACGCGGTGCGCCGACTGGTACTCACGGGCGGCGGCGGACCCGAGGCGCTGGCGGCGGCGACGTTCGACGGGGCCCGCGGCCACCCGGTCCTGCTCGGCCGGGGGCACTGGGCCGGGGTCGCCGCCTCGGCGGCCGGCGACCGCGGCGCGCGGGCGTACCTCGACTCGATCGCGGACGACCTGGTGCTCGTCGAGCTCGGGCACCTCGCCGACGGCACCGACCTCGACCACCCCACCTGACCCCTCCCCCGGACCCCTCCTTCGCCCAGCACCCCCCACGCCCAGCACCCCCCACCGGTGGAACCTTCGACCGCGCAGGAGCCGCGCGGGCCTGGCCCGGGGTTCCACCAGCGGGGACGGGGGTGCCGAACGGGGTGGGTGGGGCTGCCGGGGGGAGGGGCGAGGGGGCCGGACGGGGGTGACGGCGTGGCCGCAGCGCCCCGGCGCGGGTGGCTCAGTCGGTGGCGAGGGCGGCCAGCACGGCGGCGACGGCGTCCGCCAGAGCGGCCGTCGGCACCGGGCCCGGTGCCGCCCCGTGGCCGAACGCCGCGGCGGGGACGCCGACGACGACCACCCGCCCGGGGAGCCGGCCCAGGGCGCGCTCCAGCGCCACGACGTCCGCGACGCCCAGCCCGTGGCTTCCCGTCCCGGCACCCAGCAGCAGGTCCGCGTCGTCCGCCGCCACCTCGCGCACCGCCACGACCGCGCTGCCGACGACGGCGTCGACGACAACCGCGCACGCGACCCCGCGCCACAGGTCCGGCAGGTCCACCGGCCGCGCACGCTCGACGACGCGCACCGCTGCGGCCGGTCCGAGCCGACGCGCGACCTCGCGCACGACCATCGGACCGGCGCCGTCGTCCCCGCGGTCGGGGTTCCCGATGCCGACAAGCACCGTGCCCCCCGTCGGGACCGTCACGAACGGGCCGACCCGGGCGAGACATCCTCCACGGTGAGCCGCAGCGCGTGGGTCGCGCACGAGATGCACGGGTCGTAGTTGCGCACCGCCTGCTCGCAGCGCAGCTGCATCTCGTCGTACGGCAGGTCCAGGTGCCGCTGCAGGAACCGGGTGAGGTCGGCCTCCATCCCCGCCAGGTTCTGGCTGGTCGGCGGGACGATGACCGCGTCCTCGATCGTGCCGTCGTCGTCCAGGCGGTAGCGGTGGTAAAGCAGCCCGCGCGGCGCCTCGCTGGCCCCGTGCCCGACACCGGCGCGCGGGGCCACGGGCACGGACGCCGGCAGGCCGGGGGCCCACGCGTCCAGCAGCCGCAGCGCCTCCTCGACGGCATACACCAGCTCCACCGCGCGCACCACGATGGACCGGAACGGGTTGCGGCAGGTGTCGCCCAGCCCGGCCGACGATGCGGCCTCCGCGGCCAGCGGCGAGAGCCGGTCCCGGTTGATGCTGAAGCGCGCCAGCGGGCCGACGACGTACGCCTCGCCGTCGAGCGTGGCGTGCAGCGCGTTGGAGCGGGCCACGTGCTCCTCGCGGACGTGGTCGAGGAACTCCGCCACCGGCCAGCGCTGCCCGGTGCTGGTGGCCAGGGTCCCCGCTTCCAACGGGTACCCGTCGTCGGTGACCAGCGCGAGGTACGGGTACGGCTGCTCGAGGTCCGGGAACGGCAGCCCGGCCACCGTCCGCAGCGTCTCCAGCGCGTCCTCGAGCGCCTGCTCCAGGGCCGGCCGGATGGCCGCCACCTCGTCCGCCGTGGGCAGCCGGTAGAAGCCCCCGACCCGGACGTTGACCGGGTGCACCGCCCTGCCGCCCACGAGCGACATCAGCGCGTTGCCCGCGGCCTTCAGCCGCAGCCCGCGCTCGACCAGCTCCGGGTGGTCGGCCGCGAGCGCGATCGCGCTGGGGTAGCCGAGGAAGTCCGGCGCGTGCAGCAGGTAGATGTGCAGCGCGTGGCTCTCGATCCACTCGCCGCAGTACAGCAGTCGCCGGAACTCCCGGACGTGCCCGGGAACCGCCACCCCGCAGGCGTCCTCGATCGCCCAGCAGGAGCTCATCTGGTACGCCACCGGGCAGATCCCGCAGATGCGCGCGGTGATGTCCGGCGGCTCGGTGTAGGCGCGCCCGCGCAGGAACGCCTCGAAGAAGCGGGGCGGCTCGAAGATGCGCAGCTCGACGTCGCGGACCTCGCCGTCGGACACCCGGACGTGCAGCGAACCCTCGCCCTCGACCCGGGCCATCGGGTCGACCTCGATGACGCGTACCTGCTCGCTCACGGGGTCGCCTCCTCCAGGCGCTGGCTCTCGCGCCGGAACGCCTCCGCGCCGGCGTTGAACGTGCGGAACGAGCGCACCAGGTCACGCCGCGACATGCCCAGGTCGGCCATCCGGGCCGCGAGTGGCGTCGGGTTCGCGGTGTCCTGCGGTCCGAAGCAGCCGTAGCAGCCGCGGCGGTACGACGGGCACAGCGCGCCGCAGCCGGCACGGGTGACCGGCCCCAGGCACGGTGTCCCGTCGGCCACCAGCACGCACGCGGTCCCGCGGCGCTTGCACTCCACGCACACCGATCCCGTCGCCAGCCGTGGGCGACGGCCCTGCACCAGGGCGAGCAGAACCTCGATCAGCTGGCCCTTGTCGATCGGGCAGCCGTACAGCTCGAGGTCCACCGTCACGTGCGCCGCGATCGGCGTGGACCGCTCGAGGGTGGTGATGTAGTCCGGGTTGGCGTACACGACGGAGGTGAACTCGGCGACGTCGGCGACGTTGCGCAGCGCCTGGATGCCGCCGGCGTTGGCGCACGCGCCGATGGTCACCACCGTCCCCGACACCGCGCGGACGTGCTGGATGCGCTCGGCGTCCGCGGCGGTCGTGATCGACCCCTCCACCAGGGAGATGTCGTACGGACCCGGCAGCTCGACGCTGGTGGCCTCCGGGAAGTACGCGATGTCCACGGCGGACGCGAGGGCGAGCAGCTCCTCCTCGCAGTTGAGGATCGTCAGCTGGCAGCCGTCACAGGACGCGAACTTCCACACCGCCAGCGTGGGTCGGGCGTTGGGGGCGGCCATGTCACATCTCCCGCACGGTCATCAGGGCGGCGACGTCGGCGTAGTCGAACACCGGTCCGTCCACGCACACGAAGTGCTCCCGCAGCTGGCAGTGGCCGCACAGCCCGATCCCGCACTTCATGTTGCGTTCCAACGACACCCGGACGCGCTGCGGTGCGACGCCGCGGTCGGTCAGTGCGACGGCGGCGTACCGCATCATGACCTCGGGACCGCACACCATCGCTAGCGCGTGCTGCGGGTCGAACCCGGCCCGGGGTATCAGGGCGGTGACCAGGCCCACCCGGCCCAGCCAGGTGCCGGGCCCGTAGTCGACGATCACCTGCACGTCCACGCCCTGGGACCGCCAGACGTCCTGCTCGGCCAGGAACAGCAGCTCGTCCGGGCTGCGGGCGCCGGCGAGCACGACGACGCGGCCGTAGTCGTCGCGGCGGTCGATCACCTCGAGGATGGCCGGCCGCAGCGGGGCCAGCCCGATGCCGCCGGCGACGAACACGACGTCGCCCCCCCTGCCGTCGGCGACGCCCCAGCCCGTTCCGTACGGGCCGCGAACACCGACCACGGTGCCGACCGGAACGCGCGCCAGCGCATGCGTGACGCCGCCGACGTCGCGGATCGTGTGCTCCAGCACGTCGGGGGACCCCGGGTCGCCGCTCACGCTGATGGGGACCTCGCCGATGCCGGTCAGGCCGATCATCGTGAACTGGCCGGCGGCGAACTCCAGCGCCCGGCCGTCCTCCGGCTGCAGCAGCAGGGTCACCGTGTCCGCGGTGTCGCGCCGCCGGCCCATCAGCCGGAACGGCCGCGGGCGCATCGGGTCCGCCGGGCCCGCGCCCGGACCCGGGCGGCGGGCGGTCAGCTCAGAAGTCGACGACATCGGGTTCGTCCTCCGGCACCTCGGCGCGCACCGGGGTCTCCTTGCCGTAGAGGTCCAGCATCCGCACCCGGGCCGCCATCAGCCGGTCGAACATGACGCCGCACACCCGTTGCAGCAGTGCGTATCCCAGTCGCGGGTCGCCCTCGCACTTGCCCCGCAGGCAGAGCCCGTCCAGGGACACCAGGCTGGTCTCGCCGATCGCCCGGGCGTCGAACATCCAACGGTGCGGCGGGACCAGCCAGGACCAGCCCAGCACCTCGCCGTCGCCGACGGTGTCGACGACCACGGAACCACCGGCGGGCCGGTTCACCTCCAGCGCGACCAGCCCGTGGCGGACCACGTAGAAGCGGTCGGCGTCGGCCCCCTCGCGGAAGAGGAACTGCCCGGGTCGAGCGTGCTCGTTGCGCGCGCAGCCGACCATCAGGGCGATGGCGTCGTCGTCCAGCCCGGCGAAGAACGGGTGCTCGGGCAGGTACTGCTGGATGGTCCTCACGGGGTCCCTCCTCCGGCTCCGGCGCCGGCGCCCGCTGCCGACGCCTGGTGGGCCGCCAGCGCGCGCAGCGTGGCGACCTCCTCTGTCAGGTCGATGCCCACGGGGCACCAGGTGATGCAGCGGCCGCAGCCCACGCAGCCGCTGGTCCCGAACTGGTCCTGCCACGCGGCGAGCTTGTGCGTCAGCCACTGGCGGTACCGCGCGGGGACCGACGACCGCACGCTGCCGCCGTGCAGGTACGACAGCTGCGAGGTGAAGCAGGAGTCCCACAGCCGCCAGCGCCGCACCGGGTCCCCGGCCAGGTCCTGCACGTCCTCGACCGTGGTGCAGAAGCACGTGGGGCAGGCCATGGTGCAGTTGCCGCACGCCAGGCAGCGTTGCGCGATGTCGTCCCACCGCCGGCTCTCGGCCGCGTCGTACAGCAGGTCGCGCAGGTCGGCGGTGTCCATCGACCGGCCCATCCGTGCTGCCGCGCCGGCGGTCACCCGGTCCGCGGCGGACCGGTCCTCGTCGGTCGCCTCCCTCGTCGGCACCCTGGCCAGGACCTCCTCGCCCGCCGCACTGCCCACTGCGACCAGGAACGCGTGCTCCGGCTCGAGCACCTCCGTCAGGCGCAGGTCGAAGCCGGCGTCGGCGCGCGGTCCGGTCCCCATCGAGGCGCAGAAGCAGGTGCCGGCCGGGTCCGAGCAGGTCACGGCCACGACCAGCACGTCAGCGCGGCGGGTGGCGTAGCGGACGTCCTGCGGCTGCCGGTCGCGCAGCACCGCGTCCTGCACCGCGATCGCCGCCAGGTCGCAGGACCGTACGCCCACGAGCGCGACCGGCGCCGGCGCGGGCAGGTCCGACCAGCCGTCGACATCCTCGACCCCACCGGCGCCGACCGGCTCGCGGGCCGGCAGGAAGGTCGGCTTCCAGGAGTCCACGGGTGCGGCGAACCCGAACACCCGCTGGTCGTCGCGGGTCGTCAGCCGGTAGGTCCCCGGCGCCTGCTCGTCGCCCACGGCAGCCGGCAGGTCGTCGGCGCCGGCCAGCGGCCGGTGCCGGAGCACCCCGTCACTCACCACCGGTCCGAGGACGGTGCGCCCGCCGTGGGCCAGTGCCGCCAGCAGGGCCGGCAGCCCGTCGAGGTCCAGTACCCGCGTGTCGACCGCGCTCATCGCCTCATCGCCGTTCCCGGGTCCGCGCTGCGGGTGCCGCCGCGGGCACCCGCCTGCTGCGAGCCTCGCGCCCGCGGCCGCCCGCGGGCCAGGGCCGTACGGCCCAGCAGCACCGACCACCCGGCCCCCGCCCCTGCGCCCCACCCCCGCTCCGCACCCCCACCCCCTGCGTTGAGTGCTCGCGCGTGGGGGTTTCGGGACGGTCCCGAAACCCCCACGCGCGAGCACTCAACGAGATCGGGGTCGCGCCGCATACCCTGGCCGGGCCATGGCCCGCCGCGACCCGCCCGAGCGCACCCCGCGGGGGCGCGCCCGCGACGGCCGCGCATCCCGCGACCGCGCATCCCGCGACCGCGCATCCCGCGACCGCGCATCCCGCGACCGCGCAGCCCACGACCGCGCAGCCCGAGACCGCGCACCGGTCGACCCGCAGGTCGCCGCGCTCCGGGACCTCGTGACCGACGTCACCCTGCGCGACCGGCACCGGCTGTCCCGGCGGCTCGGCCCGCTCGAACGCACCCCGGCGGGCGAGAAGCGCGACCGCGCCGTCGCGGCGTGGCAGGCCGACCTCGAGACCGCCCGGGCGCTGCTCGTGCGACGCGCCGAGGGCATCCCGACGGACCTGCACTACCCGCCCGAACTACCGGTGAGCCAGCGGCGGGACGACCTGCTGGCCGCGATCCGCGACCACCAGGTCGTCGTGGTCGCCGGTGAGACCGGGTCCGGCAAGACCACCCAGCTGCCGAAGATCTGCCTGGAGCTCGGCCGCGGAGTCGTCGGGACGATCGGCCACACCCAGCCCCGACGGCTGGCCGCCCGATCCGTCGCCGAGCGCATCAGCGAGGAGCTGCGGGTCCCCCTGGGGACCACCGTCGGCTACCAGGTCCGCTTCACCGACCGGGCGTCGGAGCAGACCTCGGTGAAGCTGATGACCGACGGCATCCTGCTCGCGGAGATCCAGCGCGACCGGCGCCTGCTCGCGTACGACACCGTCATCATCGACGAGGCGCACGAGCGCAGCCTCAACATCGACTTCCTGCTCGGCTACCTGGCCCAGCTGCTCCCGCGGCGCCCCGACCTCAAGGTCGTCGTGACATCGGCGACGATCGACCCGGATCGGTTCTCCCGGCACTTCGGCGGCGCGCCGGTGGTCGAGGTCTCCGGCCGCACCTACCCGGTCGAGGTCCGCTACCGACCCGACGAGGACGAGGACCGCGATCCGGTCGAGTCGGTCTGCGACGCCACCCGCGAGCTGGTCGCCGAGGGCCCCGGCGACGTGCTGGTGTTCCTCAGCGGCGAGCGGGAGATCCGCGACACCGCGGACGCCCTCGGCCGCCTGGCCCTGCCCCAGACCGAGGTGCTGCCGCTGTACGCCCGCCTGTCGGCCGCGGAGCAGCACCGCGTGTTCGCCCCCCACCCAGGGCGCCGCATCGTGCTGGCGACGAACGTCGCCGAGACCTCGCTCACCGTTCCCGGCATCCGCTACGTCGTCGACCCCGGCACCGCCCGCATCTCCCGCTACAGCAACCGGCTCAAGGTGCAGCGGCTGCCGATCGAGCGGGTGTCGCAGGCCTCCGCGAACCAGCGCAAGGGCCGCTGCGGCCGGGTGTCCGCCGGGGTGTGCGTCCGGCTGTACACGGAGGAGGACTTCGAGTCCCGGCCGGAGTTCACCGACCCGGAGATCCTGCGCACCAACCTGGCCTCGGTCATCCTGCAGATGGCCGCGCTGGACCTCGGCGACATCGAGTCGTTCCCGTTCCTGGACCCGCCGGACCGCCGCAGCGTCGCCGACGGGGTGGCCCTGCTGGTGGAGCTGGGTGCCCTCGAGCCGGGCAGCGCCCGGACCCGTCCGACGCTCACCCCGCTGGGCCGCCGGCTGGCCCGCCTCCCCCTCGACCCGCGCTGGGGCCGGATGGTGCTCGCGGCCGAGGAGCACGGCAGCCTGCGCGAGGTCCTCGTCGTGGCCGCGGCGCTGTCGATCCAGGACCCGCGCGAGCGGCCGCTGGACAAGCAGCAGGCCGCGGACGAGCAGCACCGGCGGTTCGCCGACCCGACCTCGGACTTCCTCGGCTACCTCAACCTGTGGAACTACCTGCGCGAGCAACAGAAGGCGCTGTCCTCCAACGCCTTTCGTCGCATGTGCCGCAGCGAGTTCCTGCACTACCTGCGGGTTCGCGAGTGGCAGGACCTGGTCGGGCAGCTGCGTCAGGTCGTGGCGGAGCTCGGCATGACGCTCAACTCCACACCCGCGGAGCCGGACGCGGTCCACCGAGCGCTCCTGCCGGGCCTGCTGTCGCACGTGGGGCTGCGGGACGAGCGGACCCGCGACTACCTCGGCGCGCGCGGTGCCCGGTTCGCGGTCTGGCCGGGCTCGGCCCTGGCGAAGAAGCCTCCTACCTGGGTGATGGCCGCAGAGCTCGTCGAGACCACCCGGCTGTGGGCGCGCGACGTGGCGCGGGTGGACCCGCTCCACGTCGAGGAGGCCGCCGCCCACCTGGTCAGCCGTACGTACAGCGAGCCGCACTGGTCGGCGAGGTCCGGCGCGGCGATGGCGTACGAGCGGGTCACGCTGTACGGCGTGCCGCTGGTGACCGGCCGGAAAGTGGCCTACGGGCGCATCGACCCGGAGGCGGCGCGCGACCTGTTCCTCCGGCACGCGCTGGTGCAGGGCGAGTGGCGCACCCACCACCGGTTCTTCCAGCACAACCGGGACCTGGTGGAGCGGCTGGAGTCGCTGGAGGACCGGGCCCGACGCCGCGACATCCTGGTCGACGACGACACGCTGTACGCCTTCTACGACGCGCGGGTCCCCGCCGAGGTGGTCAGCGTGCGGCACTTCGACTCCTGGTGGAAGCAGGCCCGGCGCCACGATCCTGACCTGCTGACCCTCTCCGAGGACGACCTGGTGAACCCCGACGCCGGCTCGGTGTCGGCCGAGGACTACCCGCTGGTGTGGTCCTCCGGCGGCGTCGACCTGCCGCTGTCCTACCGGTTCGAACCCGGCACCAGCGACGACGGGGTCACCGTGCACGTCCCGCTGGCAGCCCTCCACTCGGTGTCCCCCCGGGAGTTCGAGTCCCAGGTCCCGGGGCTGCGCCGCGACCTCGTCGTCGCGCTGCTGCGTACGCTGCCCAAGGCGCTGCGCAAGCAGCTCGGACCCGCGCCGGACGCCGCGGACCGGCTGCTGCCCGACCTCGCCGCGACGGATCCCGACGCCGCGCTCACCGACACCCTGTCCCTGCTGGTCCGGCGCCACCTCGGCGTCGTCGTACCGCCCGACGCCTGGGACCCCGACCGGCTGCCGGACCACCTGCGGGTGACGTTCCGGGTCGAGGACGAGAGCGGCGCGGTCCTGGGCGAGGGCAAGGACCTGGCGAGGCTGCGCGACGCCCTGGCGCCGCGGACCGAGGCCCTGCTGTCGCGCGTGGGTGCCGACCTCGAGCGCACCGGGCTGACCGGCTGGCCCGACCTGGCACGGATCCCGACCGAGGTGGTCCGTGCGGTAGGCGGCCGGGAGGTGCGCGGCCACCCCGCCCTGGTGGACGAGGGCGCGACGGTCGCGGTTCGCGTCCTGGCGACCCCGGCCGAGCAGCAGGCCATGCACCGCCACGGCGTGCGGCGGCTGCTGGTCCTCGCCAACCCGGGGGCAACGGCGGCGCTGCAGCGTGGCCTCGACACCCGGCAGAAGCTCACCCTCGCCCGCAACCCGGACGGTTCTGTCGCGGGGCTGCTGACCGACGCCACCGAGGCCGTCGTCGACGAGCTGGTGGACCGCCACGGCGGTCCGCCCTGGACGGCCCGGGAGTACGACGCCCTGGCCGAGCGGGTGCGGGCCGAGCTGCCCGACGCGCTCCTCGGCACGCTGGTCGAGGTGGAGCCGGTGCTCGCGGCCTGGTGGGACGCGCAGTCCCGGCTGGAGGAGCTGCGGGCCCCGTCGCTGCAGCCCGCCGCGGACGACGTCCGCGCCCAGCTGGCCGACCTGCTGCGGCCCGGGTTCGTCCGCGACCACGGCCGGGCCCGGCTGCCGGACCTGCGCCGCTACCTGCAGGCCGTCGTACGCCGGCTGGACCGCCTGCCGGACAACCCGGGCCGCGACCTGCTGCACATGGAGCAGGTCGACCAGGCGCGCCGCGCGTACGAGGAGACGGTGGCGACGCTGCCGCTCGCGCGCCGCGAGGACGACGACGTCCGTCGGCTGAGGTGGGCGCTGGAGGAGCTCCGCGTCAGCCTGTTCGCGCCCGAGCTGCGCACCGCGTTCCCGGTGTCCGTCACCCGGATCACCCGAGCCCTGTCCCGGCTCGCGGACGGGCCACCCGGCGACGGGAACGATCCGGGGTAGCCTGACGACCCATGCGTGCCCCTTCCCCCGCGCACCGCTGGACCCGTGCCCTGGCCGCCGCGACCGTCGTCGGGCTGCTGCTGACCGCCGCCCCGGCCCTCGCGGACGACGCCGCCCCTCCGGTCCCGACCGACCCGTCGGTCCCCCTCGACCCGGTCAACCCCGGCGCGCCGACCGACCCGACGGTCCCCACAGACCCGACCGTGCCGACGGACCCGACCGTGCCCACCGACCCGACGGCCCCGAGCCAGCCCGCCGGGCCGGCCGACCCCGCCGTCGCGACCGGCTCGGTGGCCGCGCTGCTGGACGAGCGGACCCCCCGCTGGTCGGACCAGGCGGTGCTGGTGACCGGCAACGCCCGCACGAAGAAGCGCTGGGTCCTGGTCTCCCGCTGGGACCGGCAGGACGACGGGACCTGGATGCTGGACGGCGAGGTGGCCCGCGGGCACATCGGCTCCAACGGCTGGGGCAAGCAGCGCCGGGGCGACCGCAAGACACCCGTGGGCGTGTTCACCCTCACCGCGGCCGGCGGCTACCTGCCCGCGCCCGCCGGGACCCGGATCCAGTACGACCACCGGCCCTGGCGCTACTACAAGACGACCCGGTTCGCCGACTACGTCGTACGGATCAACTACAACGTGCCCAAGAGCCACTGGGGCGACCGACCGACGACCGACGCCACGATCAAGTGGAACCGCGGCAGCGGCATCTGGCTGCACGTGGACTCGACCACCGGGCGCGCCACCGCCGGGTGCGTGTCGCAGCCGCGCGAGGACATGGCCGCGACGTTGTCCTGGCTGGACCCGGCGGACCGGCCGGTGATCGTGCTCGAGCCCGGCGCCTACCGGGTCAAGCCGCGCTAGCGCCGTACGTCGCCCCGCCGGACACCGGCGCCGCAGCGCACAGAGGTGAGGCGAACGGTCGCTACCGGGCCCGCGGCGCCCCGGGTAGCGACCCGTCGGCTCACATCTGCGAGGCGGACCACGACTCCGTGCCGGCGCCGCCCGCCCGCTCGGGTCGCCGGGACGTCGGCCGTCACCAGGACGTCGGCAGCGGCCGGCCCTCGGCGTATCCGGCGGCCGACTGCAGCCCGACGACCGCCTTGTCGTGGAACTGCGGCACCGTGGCCGCGCCGGTGTAGGTGAAGGCAGAGCGCAGCCCGCTCACAATCCCGTCCAGCAGGTCCTCCACCCCGGGCCGCGCCGGGTCGACGTACATCCGCGAGGACGAGATCCCCTCCTCGAACAGCGCCTTGCGGGCCCGGTCGAACGGGGAGTCGTCCAGCGTGCGCGTGCTGACCGCACGCGCCGACGCCATCCCGAAGGACTCCTTGAAGGGGCGGCCCTCGGCGTCGTGCTTGAGGTCGCCGGGGGACTCCAGCGTCCCGGCGAACCACGACCCGACCATCACCGCGCTGGCCCCGGCCGCCAGCGCGAGCGCCACGTCGCGCGGGTGCCGGATGCCGCCGTCCGCCCAGACGTGCCCGCCCATGTCGCGCGCCTGCGCGGCACACTCCAGCACCGCGGAGAACTGCGGCCGGCCGACGCCGGTCTGCATCCGGGTCGTGCACATCGCGCCGGGACCCACGCCCACCTTGACGATGTCCGCGCCGGCCTCGAGCAGGTCGCTCACGCCCTCCGCGCTGATGACGTTGCCGGCCACGACCTTGGCCGGGTTCGAGCCCCGGACGGACCCGACCGCGGACAGCGCGTCGAGCATCCGGTCCTGGTGGCCGTGCGCGGTGTCCACGACGAGCACGTCGGCGCCGTGCTTGAGCAGGGCCTCGGCGCGGCCGGCCACGTCGCCGTTGATGCCGAGTGCGACGGCGACCCGCAGCCGCCCGTCGCCGTCCACGGCGGGGCGGTACAGCGCCGACCTCAGCGCACCCTGCCGGGTCACCAGGCCGACCAGCCGGTCGTCCACGGAGACGACGGGGGCGAGCCGTCGATTGGCCTCGTGCAGCACGTCGAACGCCTCGCGCGGGCTGATGCTCTCCGGCAGGACCAGCGGGTCGGCCGTCATGACCCGGTGGACGCGTGTGAAGCGGTCCACGTCGGCGCAGTCCCGCTCGGTGACGACGCCGACCGGGACACCGCCATCGACCACGATCGCGGCACCGTGCGACCGCTTGGTGATCAGCGCGAGCGCCTCCCCGACGGTGTCCGTGGGGTCGAGGGTCACCGGGGTCTCGAACACCGGGTGCCGCGACTTCACCCACGCGATGACGTCGCCGACCACGTCCTCGGGGATGTCCTGCGGAATCACGGCGATCGCGCCCCGCCGCGCCACGGTCTCGGCCATCCGGCGGCCCGACACGGCGGTCATGTTGGCCACGATCACGGGGACCGTCGCGCCGGAGCCGTCCACGGTCGCCACGTCGACGTCCTGGCGTGACGCGACCGCCGACCGGCGGGGTACCAGGAAGACGTCGTCGTACGTCAGGTCGTACGCGGGGCGGTGCGCCGGCAGGAACTCCACCCGGCCAGGGTAGGTCGGCCGGACGTGAGAGGGGTCACGACGCGGACACGAACGGCCGGGTCGGCGCGACTCCCCTCCCCTGACGCCACTAGCGTCACAGGTGTCAGGCGGGCCGGCGGTCGACCCCGGTGCCGCTCACGGCCGGACCCCGACGCGGGGTCGGAGAGGGGTTCCCGATGCGCAGCATCACCCGCAAGGTCGCACTCGTCGCCGCCGGGCTGCTGCTGGCAGCACCGCTGGCCGCCTGTAGCTCCTCCTCCTCCGGCGGTGACTCGGGCACCCTGTCGAAGGACCAGTACTGCACCGACATGACCCCGATCTGGTCCGGCGAGGACCTGCCCGACCCGGACGTGCAGGACCAGACCGAGCGTGACCGCGTGGTCGGCCTGATCGACACGGCGACGTCGGCCAACTCCTCCTCGTCCGTCGCCCTCGGGGTGATGACCCAGGAGGAGGCCGACTCCGTCAACGCCGCCCTGGCCGCGCTGAAGAAGATCTACTCCGGCTCCGCCGAGGCCGCGCAGAAGGCGCTCTCGGCCGGCAGCGAGGAGGAGCTCATCGCGGCCCTCGGCCTGTCGCAGGAGGAGTGGGACGCCCTGCAGGCGGAGGCCACCGACACCGCCACGACGAAGGTCGAGGAGTTCTGCGGCGCCTCGGCGGCACCGAGCGAGTCCGCCAGCTGATCGCCGATTCCCGGCGTACGGGCCACCCGGCAGTAGACCGGGTGGCCCGCGTCGTCCCCGGGGTGCCCGCGTGACCGCTGACACTCGTGTGGCTTCCGCGGAAGATACACATCGGACGCCCAGCGGTCCGACGGCCCGTTATGGGGGCGGCCGGCACGCTGTGGCCCGCACCCCGCGGAGCCCGCACTCCGCCCGGCCGCCCACCGGGCAGGAACGGACGCGGTCGCCAGCTACCGCAGCGCTGAAACGATCTTCCGCGGAAGATCCACTTCTGTCCGCGCCCGGGCCGGTCGCCGCGTACGTCCGCCGGCGGCGGGTTCCCTGCGTCGGGCGCCGGGCGATGGTGATCGACGGGCGTGCCGCTGGGCGCGCATCCTCGCCCCCGCCGCGACCACACTGGCCAGCGGCAGGGCACCTCGTACGACCGGAAGGGAACTCCCATGCGCACCCGTCGCACCGCAGCCGTGACCGCACTCGTCGTCCTGGGAGGGACCCTGCTGGCCGTCCCGGCGGCGGCGGAGGAGTTCACCCCGTTCCGTGCCACGCCGAACCGCACCACCGCGCCGCAGTGGTCCCCGGTCGTCATCACCGGCCGCACCGCCGCGACGTCGCAGATCCCCGGTCCGGTCTTCCCCGGACCCGGGAACGTGCTGTGCGTGTACCGCTACGCGGGCGGAGGCGACTGGCGACTGCTGGACATCTGCACCACGGTCCGTGCCGACCGACGCTTCCGGCTGCGCGCCTACCTCGGGATCACCGGCACCTTCACGTACACGGTCGGAGAGACCGAGCCCGACGTACGTCCGGGGACCGTCGTCGACGGCGACGACATGGCCATGTCCGACACGTTCCGGATCACCACCACGCGGCGCTGACCACGAACGCCCGACGCCTTGCGGGCAGGCGCTGGCGGCTCCCCCGCCCGGCTACGTGGACAGGCCGATCACCAGCAGGGCCGCGATCGCCAGCCACCAGCCCGCCCAGACGATGAGGTCGGTGCCGGAGCGCACCAGCACGCCGACCCCGCGACCGAAGCCGCCAGAACCGAACGCCCCGGCCCGGTCCGCCAGCCGCGTGAGGGCGGCGCAGATCAGCACGACCGCGGTCACGATCCCCGTGCACCACAGGCACAGGTAGCCGATCGCGAACGCGGTCTGCTGCATGAACCAGGAGGCGAAGGACAGGAAGAAGACGGCCAGGCCCCACAGCACCGCCAGGTAGGCCCGGCTCGGCCGGGCGCCCAGCACCCCGCCCAGACCGGCGGACGCGAGGATGCTGAACATCACCGCGCCGACGAGCGCGTTCGGCGGCCCGAGCACCGAGGACTGCCAGGCGTTGAGCACGCCGGAGCACGACATCACCGAGTTGACGTCGCACAACAGCGACGTCGTCGGGTCCGTGAGGATCGCGGTCTTCTCCACGATCTGGATGCCGGTGAACGTGACCCCGGCCACAGCGGCGCCCAGGACCAGCGCCCACCACCCGCGGCCCTGCTCCGATGGGGCCCCGCCGGGGGCCTCGGAGCGGGCCTCGACCTCAGTCGCCATGGAGTCTCTCCCTGCTTTGGCCGCGCGCCTGCGCGACCTCGCCGCGCGCCTGCACCATCCTCCCCCGCCGACCGCCCGCGCGCGCCCCGACGGACCGGGGTCCGTCGCACCCGAGTCCACGGGCCGCGGGCGTACGGTGACCCGGTGACCAGCCGGACCGACCCCGCCGCCGCGGGCGCGCGGCCCGGCCCGACGGCCGAGCACCGCCACCAGGCCGCCCACTGGGAAGGCGTGCACGCGGGGAAGGCCGGCGACGACGTCTCCTGGTGGCAGCCGCAGGAGGGGGTCTGGTCCGACCTGTGGTCGGACCTCCCGCTGGCGGCGGACGACCCCGTGATCGACGTGGGCGCGGGATCGTCCACGGTCGTGGAGTGCCTGCTCGACGCCGGGTGCAGCGACGTGACGGTCCTCGACCTGTCGGCATCCGCCCTGCACCGGATGCGCGAACGCCTCGGTCCGAGGGCCGAGCACGTCCACGAGATCGTGGGCGACGTCCGCCACCTGCACGGCGACGGCCGCTACCGACTGTGGCACGACCGGGCCGTCCTGCACTTCCTGACCGACCCCGCCGACGTGGACCTCTACCGCGAGTCGCTGCTGTCCGCGCTGGCGCCGGGCGGGTACGCGGTCGTCGCCGCCTTCGCGCCGGACGGGCCGGAGACCTGCAGCGGCCTGCCGGTGCACCGGTACGACGCCGACGCCCTGCTCGCGGTGCTCGGCCCGCAGTTCGCACTGGTCCGCGCCGACCGGCGGCTGCACGTGACCCCGTGGCGCGCGGAGCAGCCGTTCACCGTCGTGGTCGCCCGGCGCCGGGACGTCGACTGACCGCCGAGGATCCGCGCTGCCCAGGGAGGAACGCCGTGCACGCCGCCGTCACCCGCGTCCAGCTCAACCTCGACTGCCTCGACCCGGACCGCCAGCAGGCCTTCTGGTGTGACGCCCTGGGCTACCGCGCGTCGGGGTCGCTGGGGCCGTACCGCGCGCTGACGGACCCCGAGGGACGTGGGCCGGACCTGGTGCTGCAGCAGGTTCCCGACGCCAAGCGCGACAAGATCCGGATGCACCTGGACCTGTACGTCGCGCCGCCGGACCTGGCCCCCGAGCGGGACCGGCTGCTGGCCCTGGGTGCCACGCTCGCGCCGGAGGGGTGGTTCGAGCTCGGCGAGGAGCGGTGGCAGGTGATGCGCGACCCGGAGGGCAACGAGTTCTGCCTGTGCACCCGCGGCGCCTGACCGGCCCGGCCCTGCCCCCGCGACCGGGACCCCCACGACACCCCGGCACCCCGGCACCCCGGGCCTCACCCGTCACCACCGGTGGCACCTTCGGCCGCCGGAACGGGCGGGTCCGAGGGATCTGCGTTCCACCAGCGGGAGGTCCACCAGCGGGAGGGGCGACGTGGGCCGGGGGCGGCTCGTGACCGGACTCCGCACGCCCGGGTGAGTAGCGTGGCCGGTGACCCATTCCCTCGATGCGTGGAGGACACGATGGAGTCGGACACCAAGGACGCCTGGGCCGTCGGACTCGGCTTCTTCGCCGCCGTGATGATGCTCGTCGTCGGCGGCTTCCAGATCATGATGGGGCTCACCGCGATCTTCGCCAACGAGGTCATCGTCACCCTGCCGAACTACCTGGTGACGCTGGACACCTCGGTCTGGGGCTGGATCCACCTGCTGTTCGGGATCCTGCTGGTGCTGGCCGGTTTCTTCCTGTTCCAGGGGGCGCCCTGGGCGCGCGGGGTGGCGATCGTGCTGGCCGCCTTCCAGGCCCTGCTCAACTTCCTCTGGCTGCCGTACTCGCCGATCTGGTCGATCCTCATCATCGCCGTCGACGTGCTCGTCATCTGGGCCCTCGCGGCCCACGGAGAGGCCCTGAAGCGGGCCACCCGGTAGTTGCCCACCGACTGACTCCGGAGTCAGCCTGACAGACCCGACCGCTCGAGCGTCGCGACGACGGTCGGGTGGTCCGGCCGCAGCCCGTAGCGGTGCTCGTACACCGCGACCACCGCGGCCGCCAGGGACGTGCCCTCAACCGCACGACCGGGGCGGACCAGGTCCGCCGTCATCAGCAGCAGCGCGGGCTCGGTGCCCGCCGAACCGTGGTCTGGCGGCGCATACCCGGTGACCGGCGCCAGTTCGGCCCCGTGCCGGCGGTAGAACGCGATCCGCCGCTCGTCCTCGCGGTGGTGACCGGGGGCCGCGGCTGCCGGGTCCTCCACGTCGAACAGCAGCAGGGTGCGCCCGGCGTCGCGCAGGTGGTGGGTCAGGGCGCGCCACAGCGCGGAGCCGTGCCCACGGGAGTGCCGGGCCGAGTCGATCGCGAAGTACCGCAGGAACGTCATCGTGGTCTGGCCCAGGTGCCGCACCAGCGCCAGCCCGATCGGGTCGCGGTAGCCCTCGACCGGGTGCTCGTCCAGCAGCACCAGCAGCTCCTCGCGCGGATGGCCCCCGACCAGGTCCGGCCACGGGGCGCGCAGCGCCAGCGGGAACACGGCCTCGTACACGCGCCGGACCGCGTCCTGCGCCGCGGGCCCGAGCAGGTCGTAGCGCACGAGCGGCCCCGAACCGGCTCCGCGATGGCCCATCACCGTCACGACCCCACCACCGTCACGACCCGACCACCGTCACGACCCGCCGTCCCCGTCGGCCACCGGCAGGCCGAGACCCTCGTCCCAGGTGGCCCGCCCGCCGACCAGGGTGGCGCGCACGTCGATCCCCGGGATCGCGTCCGCCTCGACCGACGTCGGGTCGGCCGACAGGACGGCCAGGTCGGCCAGCGCACCCGGTCCGATCCACCCGCGGCGGTCCTCCTGGTACGACGCGTGGGCCGAGCCGTAGGTGTACGCCCGCAGCGCCTGCTCCGCGGTCAGCCGCTCGTCCGGGGCGAGGAGGTGCCCGGAGGCGGTGCGACGCACCACCAGGTCGTGCACTCCGAGGAGCGGCCGGCCGTCGACGACGGGCCGGTCCGACGACGCCGGCAGCACGATCCCGGCTGCCAGCAGGGACGCGGCGCGGTACGCCCACTCCGATCGCTCCGGACCCAGCGCACGCACCATCCCGTCGCCGATCTCGCCGACGAACCGGCCCTGCGGTACGGGCACGACACCGAGCTCGGCGGTGCGTCGCACCTGGTCCGGCCGGGCCACGCCGAAGTGCTCGATCCGATGCCGCGGCACGGTGGCGCCCGGTCGTCCGCCCCAGCCCGCGCGCGGGTGCTCGCGCTGGGCCCGCTCGTACGCGTCCAGCACCAGGTCGATCGCCGCGTCGCCGATGGCGTGGGTCGCGACCCGCCAGCCGGCGCGGTGCGCGGCGACGATGGTGTCGACGAGGGCCTCGCGGTCGCCCTGGAGGTAACCGCGGGACCCCGGGGTGTCGGAGTAGTCCTGGGACATCGCCGCGGTGTGACCGATCAGGGACCCGTCGGAGAACACCTTGACCGGGCCCAGCCGCAGCCGGTCGTCACCGAGCCCGGTCCGGATGCCCAGGTCCACCCCGAGGTCGAGCCCGTCCTCGTCGTGCGCCGGCACGCGGTGCAGCACGTCGGAGGCGACCATGAGCTCCACACGTACGGGGAGCAAGCCGCGGTCGCGTGCCTCCTGGTAGGCGCCCACCTCCGCCGGGGACCGGCCGATCCAGCCGCCGCCGACGCCCGCCTCGACCACGCTGGTGATGCCCTGCCGGGCGTACACCGCGCCCGCGCGGGCGATGGCGTCGACGAGAGCGGCCCTCGACTCCGGGAACCGCAGCGGGCGGACCAGCTCCTGGGCGCGCTCCTGGAGCAGGCCGGTCGGACGCCCGGCGGCGTCCACGACCACGGTGCCGCCGTCGACGTCGCGACCGGCATCGGCCAGGCCCAGCTCCGCGAGGACCGGGCTGCTCACCACGCACATGTGCCCCGAGGTGTGCATCAGCATCACCCGGCGCCCCGGCGCGACCCGGTCGAGCAGGTCGCGGTCGGGATGAGCGCCGATCTTGTTCTCGTCGTAGCCGTTGCCGACGACCCAGTCGTCCGGTCCGGCGGCCGCAGCGCCTGCGGCGACCATGGCCGCCAGGTCGTCGAGGGTGCGCACGGGCGGCGTCGACAGGTCCAGCTCCCCGAGACCGCGCCCGAACCAGGCCATGTGGTTGTGCGCGTCGTGGAACCCCGGCAGCACGAACGACCCGCCGAGCGGCACGGTGCGGCGCGCAGTCACGCCGGCGCCGGCGGCGTCCGCCCCGACGTGCACGACCCGGCCGTCGAGGACGGCGATACACCGGGCCCGGGCCGGCAGCCCGCTGCCCGGTGGCGCCATCGTCAGGACGTCGGCGTCGGTGAGCAGCAGGTCGGCGACGAGGCCGGTCATGGCGCGGTCCGCTCGGAGGGAGGCTGGCCGGCGCGCAGCCGCGCCAGCAGTGCCCGGAAGGCATCCGTCCATGGCCGGGGGCGCAGCGTATCGGGGTCGACCTTGACCACGACGCGTTCGCCGCTGGCGTGCAGCGTCTCCCGGCCAGTGTCGGGATCTACTGTGCTGCAACGGAAACCCCAGACGGCACTGGTGGTGCCGACATGCTCGACGGAGAGGTCGACGCGGACATCACCGGGCGTGGTCACCGGGGCGTGGTAGCCCACCCGGACCTCGCGCACCACGTAGCAGATGTCCTCGTGCCGGTCACGGACGTCGGTCCAGCCGTAGCCCAGCGACTCGAACAGCGCCGACTGGGCGCGCTCGGCCAGGTACGGGAAGCGCCCGTGGTGCACCGTGCCCAGCGCGTCCATGTCGTCGAACCACACCGGGCACTCGTACGAGAAGCACACCACCGGTGTCACGCCGTCGGTCCGCGCCGGTCCACCACCTGCGTTCACACCCACCGCTCCTCGACCCGGTCCCACGTGCGGCCGGGCACGCTGGTGATCTCGGTCTTCGCCACCCGCTCCGACGCCGTCCGCGGCAGCGTGGGGTGCACCTCCCAGTAGCGCGGCACCTTGAACCGCGCCAGCCGCCGCTCGCACTCCCCGGCCACCGACTCCAGCAGTGCGGCGAGCTCAGCGTCCGTCGCCGGCTCGGACTCCAGCTCCAGGTGCGCCTTGACCTCCTCGCCGCGGATCTCGTCCGGAACGGCGACCACCGCCGACAGCCGTACGTCCGGCAGGTGGTTGAGCACGTCCTCCACCTCGCGGGCGGCCACGTTCTCGCCGCCGCGGCGGACCATGTCCTTCAGCCGGCCGACCAGGTAGACGCGGCCACGATCGTCCATCCGGCCGAGGTCGCCGGTGTGGAACCACCCGCCGCGGAAGGCCTCGGCCGTCGCGGCCTCGTCACCGTCGTAGCCGTCCATCAGGCCCAGCCCGCGCAGCACGATCTCGCCGTGCTCGCCGCGCGGCACCGGCCGCCCGTCCTCGGCCGAGACGATGCGCACCTCGCGGTGCCGGGTCGGGCCGCCGAGGCACCCGGTGCCGACGAGCTCGTCGTGGTCCTCGTCGGTCACGCGCAGGTCGCCACCGGTCTCGGTCATCCCGAACGCCTCGTACCAGGGCACCCCCCAGCGCTGCTCGAGCTCGGCGTGCCGGGCCGGCGGGATGGCCGAGCACTGCACCGCGCGGACCCGGTGCTCGCGGTCCTGGGGGTCCGGCGGCATCGCCAGCAGGAGCACCGGCATGGCCGCCAGGCAGTAGAAGTACGTGACCTCGTGCTCCCGGACGTGGGACCAGAAGGTCGACGGGTGGAAGCCGTCCAGGACCACCAGGTGGGCTCCGGCGAGCATCGCCGCCACCACGTTCCACTGCGGGTCGAGGTAGGAGAACGCCTGCGCGGTGAGCAGGACGTCGTCCTCGCCGAGGTACGGGAACTCCAGCGCCATGCCGGTGCCGAGCTCGGTCCAGTACCGGTGGGACAGCACGCAGCCCTTGGGCCGGCCGGTGGTGCCGGAGGTGAACTGCAGGCTCGCGGTGCCCTCGGGCACCGCGACGTGGTCCCCGGGGACGTCCGTCCCGGCCGCCACCGACTCAGTCGCAGCGACCAGGTCCTCGACGTGGTGGACCGGTACCGCCGTGCCAGCAAGCACGTCGGCCTGTCCGGCGCTGGTCACCACCGCGACCGCGAGCGACGCCGACACCACGTGCCCCGCGTCGTCGGCGCGGTAGCGGGGGTTCATCGGCACCATGACCGCGCCCAGGCGCATCAGGGCGCACCACAGCAGCGGGAACTCGATCCGGTTGTCCAGCCGCACCACGACCCGGTCGCCGGCCCGGATCCCGCGCGCGTGCAGCACCGCGGCCAGGGCCCTCGAGCGGGACTCCACCTCCGCGAAGGTGACCGTGTCCCCCGGGTCGAACGTCCATGCCGGCCGGTGCGGCCACCGTGCGGCCGCGCGGTGCAGCGCCGTCACCAGGTCGGTCACGTCGGCGACCGCGAGCGTGCCCGGCAGCGGTGCGTGGAGGGGCGCCGTCACCCGTCCCGCCCGGCCCGGAACGCCGACGCCGCGGCGTCCGACTCGTCCTCGGCGAGGGTGCGCAGTGCGTCGTCGACCTCCCGCAGCATGGCGCCCTCGACGGTGGCGTCGATGCCGGCGTCCAGCGCGGACTTCGCCAGTCCCAGCGCGATCCGGGGACGCGCGGCGGCGATCCGAGCCAGGTCGAGCGCCACCGTCTCATGCTCCCCGACCGGCACCACGCGGTTGACCAGGCCCCACTCGCGCGCCGTCTCCGCGCCGAACCGCTTGCCGAGCAGGAGCAGCTCCTTGGCCCGGGCCGGCCCGACAGTGAGGGGCAGCAATCGGGAGATGGCGCCGGTGACGCTGAGCCCCACCCCGACCTCGGGGAAGCCGAACTGCGCGTCCCTCGTGGCCACCACCAGGTCGCAGCCGAACGCGAACTCCGCCCCCGCGCCGAGGGCGTAGCCGTGCACGGCGGCGACGACGGCGCCCGGGAACGCGCGCATCAGGCGGGTCACGTCCTGGATCCGCTCGACCCGGGAGCGGGCGGCGTCGAGGCCGTCACGGGGTTCGGGCTCCTTGAGGTCGTACCCGGCGCAGAAGGCACGGCCCCGCCCCGCCAGCACGACCGCGCCGACACCGTCCGCCGAGGCCGCGCCGAAGGCGGCCAGCAGCCCGTCGACCAGGGCCGGCACCACGGCGTTGAGCCGCTCCGGTCGGTCCAGGTGGATGAGCGCGACGTCACCGTCGCGGGCGTAGGTCACGCAGTCGGCGTCCATCGCCGCGGATACTAACCGCCGGGTCAGCAACGGCGGGGGCCCTCGGTCCGGGGTCAGTCCCAGCTGCCGTCGATCCACTGCGGCTCGCCGTCGAGCAGCGGCGCGATCCGCTCCTCGTACCAGCGGGCCTGCTCCGGGTCGTCGGACAGGGCGACGTACGACTCCTTGCTCTCGAACCGGGTGCACAGGACGACGGTGCCGCCGTCGTCCCCGCGCAGGGCGAAACTGTCGACCCAGCCGGCCACCTGCGGCCCCCGCTCGACCTCCCAGTCGGCCTTGAGCCGCTCGAACCCCTCGAACCCGTCGCGCATCCGCCCGATCATCACGGTGCCGTACACGTCCGCCTCCTCAAGGGACGTGGGTACCCCCGCCCGGCCAGGCTCCTCCGCACGGACGGTCGGGTCAATGGCCGCTCGGGACCGGCTCCTGCGGGCCGAGGACGCTGCGCGCCAGGTGCAGGTGGAAGTCCACCGAGTGGGCCAGGTCGTCGACGTGGATCCGCTCGTCCCGGTTGTGGATGCCGGCCTCGACCACGTCGTACGGCGTGACCAGGGTCGGGGAGAAACCGACCGCCTGCACGCCCAGCCGGTCGCGCAGGAACGCGCTGTCGGTGAACCCGGGGCTCACCATGGGCAGCAGCCGGCCGGCCGGGTCGACCGTGGCCAGCCAGTCCCGGGTGGCCGACCACAACGTGTCGTCCGGCCACGACGCGCTGCCGGCGATGAAGTCGTCCAGCCACTCCAGGTCGTATCCGACGTCCTCGCCGAGACGGCGCCGCAGGTCGGCCTCCACCTGCTCCGCCGTGACGTCCGGCAGCACCCGGCAGTCGAGGTCCATCGAGGCGCGGGGCGGCATCACGTTCAGCCGGACGCCGGCGGACAGCCCGGTGGGGGCCATCGTGGTCCCGAGCAGCGCCGGAGCCACGTGGGCCAGCGACGGGCTCAGCGCCGCCACCGCGGCCAGGGCCCCGGGGACGTCGTGCTCGAGATCCACGTCCGCGCCCAGCAGCTCCTCGAAGAAGGGGCGGGACCAGCGGGTCGCGCCGGCATCCACCGGGAGCCCGGAGCCGATCCGGTCCAGCAGCCGACCCAGCAGCACCACCGCGTTGTCGCCGCGCGTCGGCGTCGATGCGTGCCCGGCCTCACCGCGGGCGGTGACCCGGACCGGGTAGGTCCCCTTCTCCCCCAACGAGATCCCGTACATCTCACGGCCGTCCGACAGGGTGAGCCGGTTGCCGCCGCCCTCGTTGACCGCGAGGTCGGTGCGGATCTCGGGCATGGCGCCGACGAGCCAGTGCATCCCGACGTGGGCGCGGCCGTCCTCCTCGTCGGACACCATCGCCAGGACCAGGTCGCCGCGGGGCCGGAACCCGCTGCGGGCCAGCTCGGCCATCGCGACGACGCGGGCCGCGACCTCGTTCTTCATGTCGATCGCGCCGCGGCCGTACAGGAAGCCGTCGTCGTCGACGACCGCCTCGAACGGCGGGTGGGTCCAGTCGCGCGCGTCCGCGGGCACGACGTCCAGGTGGCCGACAAAACCCAGCGAGGGCCCGTCGCCGGTCCCGGGGATGCGAGCGACCACGTTGGCCCGGGCGGGGTCGCGCGCGACCAGCTCGACGTCCACCCCGGCGTCCTGCAGGACGTCCCGGACCAGCTCTGCCGCCGGGGTCTCGTTCCCCGGCAGGTTGCTGGTGTCGATCCGGATCAGCGCGCGGGTGAGCTCGACGACCTCGTCGCGCAGCCGCTGGTCCAGCACGGCGGGCCCCTCTCGTCAGCGGTCGTGGCGTGGCGCGCAGGCTACGTGCCGGTCCCGCGTACCCGGACGCGGGCACCCGGACGGGACACCCGCGGCTGCGGACGCGACCGGTCGGTCGTAGGTTCGCAGTGACGCACCCGCGAGCGAAGGAGCACCCATGACGACGTCGGTGGACTACACGCTCGGCCCCGAGGCGCGGGCCCAGGTCTCCGAGGCGCTGGCCCGGCTGCTGGCGGACTCGTACACGCTCTACCTGAAGACGCACAACTACCACTGGAACGTGACCGGACCACATTTCGGCTCGCTGCACACCTTGTTCGAGACCCAGTACACCGAGCTCGCCCTGGCCGTGGACGAGATCGCCGAGCGCATCCGCGCCCTCGGCCACCACGCCCCCGGCTCGTACGGTGAGTTCGCGGCACTCACCGGGGTCCCCGAGGGGGTGCCCGGGACCCGCGCGATGGACATGGTCGCCGCCCTCGCCGCCGACAACGAGACGGTCGCCCGCACGGCTGCGGCCGTCTTCGAGGCGGCCGACGCCGTGTCCGACCAACCGACGGCGGACCTGGCCGTGACCCGGCAGCAGGTGCACGAGAAGTCGGCCTGGATGCTGCGCTCGTTCCTCGAGGGCTGAGGCAGTGGACCACCAGGACTGGGACGAGAGGTACGCCGCCACCGAGCTGATGTGGTCGGCCGGCCCCAACGTGTTCGTCGAGCAGATCGCCGGGGACCTGCCGCCCGGACGGGCCCTCGACCTCGCGGCCGGGGAGGGCCGCAACGCGCTGTGGCTGGCCGAGCGCGGCTGGGACGCCACCGCGGTCGACTTCTCCCAGGTGGCGCTCGACCGCGCCCGGGAGCTGGCCGCTCAGCGCCTCGGTGCCGACGCGGGCCGGTTCACGACGCACCGCGCCGACCTGCAGAGCTACCAGCCCCCGGCACAGGCGTACGACCTCGTGCTGCTCGTCTACCTGCAGGTGCCCGCCGACCAGCGACGGACGGCGGTGCGGGCGGCCGCCTCGGCCGTCGCCCCCGGGGGCGCCCTGCTGGTCATCGCGCACGACACCGACAACTTGGCGCACGGAGTCGGCGGGCCGCCGAACCCGGCGGTCCTGTACTCCGCGGCGGACGTCGTCGCCGACCTCGAGGGCACCGGGCTAGCGGTGGCCCGCGCGGAGCAGGTGCGGCGGCCGGTGGAGACTCCCGACGGCGTGCGGCACGCCCTGGACGCCCTGGTCCTGGCGACCCGGGCCTGAGCCCCCGGAAGGGGCCCGGCCGGCCCAGCGGACGCCGAGCCGACCCGGTCGTGGTGCGCCGCGGTCAGCCGGTGATGCTCGCGCAGGCCTGCTTGAGCTGCTGGCGGGCCTCCTCCACCTTCGCCCCGTCCGCGCCCTCCAACGCGGCCCGTGCGTTGGCGACGGCCTGCTTGATCTCGGCCACGCCGGGCAGGTCGGGCACCCCGGCCAGGGCCTCGTCCACCTTCGTCACGGCGTCCTGCAGCGTCTGCTTGGCCTGCTCGCCGGACTCCTGGTCCACCAGGGAGTTCTCCGAGGCCGAGCAGGCCGCGACGAGGGCTCCGGCCGCACCGGTCGCGCTGGCGAACGCGCTCTGCGCGGAGTTGACGGCCGACTCCACCTGGGAACAACCGGTCAGGCCGAGCGCGGCCACCAGGACCAGCGGGACGAGGGCTCGGACGGGTCGCCGGGGCATGGGTCCTCCTGGTGACGTGCGGCTCGGGCTACCTCGCTCGCCGGCCGGCGAGCGTCAGGCAACTAGTCCACCACGGATGACCGGTCACCACAGCCCGGTGACGCCCAGGACGATCAGGGCGACCCCGAACGCCCCCGCCACCACGGCGCTGATGCGCAGGTCGTGGGCCATGGTGAAGTCGTACAGCCGGCGCATCGGGTCGAGCGCACGTTCCTTCGAGAGCAGCACCGCGGCCGGCGGGCCGAGCACCGGCAGCAGCACGACGACGAACAGCACGGCCGTCACCACCGCGCGCAGCACCACGTCCACCGACGAGGCGGAGATGTCGTGCAGCGCGGGGAACAGCAGCACGAACGACGACATGTCCGTGATGCTCATGGCCGCAGCCACGAGCACGAAGGTGCGCGGTCGGGCGTGCTCCGCGTGCCCCTCGATCCGCTCCCGCAGCCGCGGGTTCGGCCGGGAACCCTTGTGCCACAGCACCGCCGCGAGGACGACCAGCCCGACGCCGGCCACCAGCTCGACCAGGTAGGTCGTGGTCCCCGACAGCCCGGAGTTGGCATCGGGAAGCTGCTGCAGCCCGGTGAGCCCGAGCAGGAAGAACAGCCCGAAGACCGTCGCGGCGCCGACGACGACCGCCAGGGACCGGACCCGCCAGTCCCTGCCGGAGGAGACGACCAGGATCTGCAGCGCCAGCAGGCGCGGCGTGATCGCCGCCCCGATCCCCAGCGGCAGCACCTGCAGCAGCAATCCCAGCACGCGTCGACGCTAGCGAGACAGGACGGCCGGTCGCCCGCCGTAGCGTGGGACCGGCCGTTGCTCCAGCAGTGCGGCGGCCGCGGTCAGGCCTGCACCGGCACCGGGGCCGGCAGCGCCGCCCGGACGGTCGTCTCCGGCTGCCCGCCGGACGGCGTCGCCGCCTCGGAGCCGGACCGGACCGCGCCGGCTGCGCGACGGACCACGTACGACGAGGCGTGTCGCACCCAGCCGACGACCTGGCGCGGGGACGTCCACGACACCCGCGGGATGGGCGCGGTCTCCACGATCGGCCAGCCCTCGGCCACCGCGAGCTCGCGCAGCTCCGGCTCGGGGTTCACCGCGACCGGGTGGCCGACCGCCCGCAGCATCGGCAGGTCGCTGACCGAGTCGGTGTAGGCGTACGAGGCCTGCAGGTCGTAGCCGCGCTCGGCGGCGAGGTTCCGCAGCACCTCGGCCTTGCCCTCGCGGTAGCAGAACGGGCCGGCCAGCCGCCCGGTGTAGACGCCGGCCTCGTCCCGCTCGGAGGTGGTGCCGACGCCGTCCTCGAGGCCGGCCTCGCGGGCCAGCCGCGCGACGATCTCGGTCGGGCTGGCGGACAGCACGATCCGGTCGTGGCCGTGCGAACCGTGGTGGTCGAGCACCCCGCGCATCGCCGGGCGGATGGAGGAGACCAGCCCCGCCATGAAGTGGTCGCCGAGCGCCTCCACCGTGTGGGCCGGGCGGCCGGCCACCGCGGCCAGAATCCGGTCACGTACCTGCTCGGACCGCTCGTCGGTGGCGCCCTTGAGCAGGAACGACACGCCGTTGCGCAGGTCGCGGGCCAGCTCCGAGGGCCGGACGAACCCGGCCTTGAAGGCGGCGGTCGCCAGCGGGATGTTCGCCGACCCCGGGATGAGGGTCCCGTCGAGGTCGAAGAAGGCGGCCGGTCGGCCGCCCTCGGGCTGCGGGACGGGGCGGCTGCGGGGAGCAGGGGTGGGCTCGGAGGCGGCGGTGACGTTCATGCAGCCAGTCTCCCCCGGGAGGCTGCCAAGCAACCCGTCTCTGGACGCAGACTTCGGGCGCGATTCTTAGCACCACGTGCTAAGAAGAGCCCGTGTCCTCGTACGGAACGGCCGCCACCCCCTGGTCCGCCCTCGACCCCGCCCTCGCGGACCGCCTGCGCCCGGTGCTGCCCCAGGCCGTGGACGCCATCGTGGCCGCGATCGGCGCCGCAGTGCCGGAGTACCGGCCGCTGCTCGACGGGCCGTTCGGCACAGCTCTGCGACGTGGGGTCGAGATCGCCCTGATGCGCCACCTGGACCTGCTCGGGACGGACGAGCCGGCCCTGGACTCCCGGGCGCGGGACGTGTACGTCCGGGTCGGGGCCGGCGAGGGTGCCGCCGGCCGAAGCCTGGAGGCGCTGCTGGCGGCGTACCGGGTCGGGGCCCGGGCGGCCTGGGAGCGGCTCGCAGGAGCGGCGACGGCCGGCGGCGTGGAGCCGGAGCAGCTCGCCGCGCTCGCGGAATCGGTCTTCGTCTACATCGACGAGCTGTCGTCGGCGAGCGTGGAGGGATACGCCTCGGAGCAGGCGGCCCGGGCCGGGCATCGCGACGTGCTGCGCTCGCGACTGGCCGAGGCACTGGTCGAGGGCGGCGCCGCCACCGACCCCGATGCGGTGCAGCGGCTGGCGGATGCCGCCGGCTGGAACGTGCCGCAGCGGATGGCGGTGGCCGTCATCCCCCGCCCCGCGGAGGGCGCGGTGACCCGGCTGCCGCTGGCGCCCCCGGACGCGCTGGTGCTGGAGCAGGGTCCCGACGTGCTGGCCGTGATCCCCGACCCCTCCGGTCCCGGGCGGCGGGAACGCCTGAGCGCACCGCTGGTGGACTCCGACGAGTACGCGGAGGTGTACGTGGGCACGGTCCGGCCCCCGGAGGAGGCGCCGGTGTCGTTGGCCCACGCACGCCGGGTCCGTCGCCTGGTGGCGCTGGGCCTGGTGCCACCCGCGCCGGTGGTCGCCGCGGCCGACCATCTCCCGCTCCTGGTCGTCGCCGCCGACGAGCCGCTGCTCGCCGAGCTGCGCCGTCGCACCCTGGCCCCCCTGGACGGGATACCCTCCGGCCGGCGCCGCGCCCTCGAGGAGACGCTGGCGGCCTGGCTGCTGCACCGCGGGGACCGGCAGGCGATGGCGCGGGAACTGATCGTGCACCCGCAGACCGTGAGCTACCGGATGCGCCGGCTGCACGGGCTGTTCGGCGTCGCCCTGGACGACCCCGAGGGCCGGCTGGCCCTCCAGCTTGCGATGGTGGCCCCGCGACCCTCCGGGTGAGCGGCCGGTCGACCCGGGCCCCGGCTACCGTTCGGCCATGTCGCTGGATCCGATGCCGGCAGGCGAGGGACCGACGGACGGCCTGGGGCGCATCTCGGTGCACCTGTCCCGCCTTCCGGCGCGACTGCAGGGGCCCGCCCGGTGGCTGCTGGAGAACGCGCCCGGCCGGGTCGGGCTGCGCACCGCCACGGTGCTGCGTCGGACCGAGGCGTTCGACCGGTCCATGACGTTGTCCGCGCAGTTCTTCACGTCGATGTTCCCGCTCATGATCATCATCGCGATGTTCGCGAGCCGGGTGCAGTCGGAGCAGATCGGGTCGTCCATCGGGCTGCCGCCGGAGACGCAGCAGGTCCTCAACGACGCGGTCTCGAGCAAGGGGTTCGAAGCGTTCGGCGTGCTCGGGCTGCTGCTCGTGCTGATCTCCGCCACGAGCCTGTCCCGGGCCCTCGCGCGCAGCTTCTGCGCCGTCTGGGAGCTCCCCCGTCCGACGGCCAGCCCGCGGAACTGGTGGCGCTGGATCGCGGTCGTCGTCGGCCTGGTGGTCGCGGTGCTGATGCTGCGGTACCTCGCCAACTTCACCGAGCAACTGACGCCGGGGCCGCTGTGGACCGTGCTGCTCGCCGGGCTGGCCTGGTCGGCACTGCTGTGGCTGGTCACCTGGGTCCTGCTGGAGGCCCGGGTGCCCTGGCGAGGGCTGGCACCGGGCGCCCTGCTGAGCGGGTTCGTGCTGGCGGTGGTGAGCCGGGTCGCCTCGGCGGTGATGCCTCAGGCGCTGCAGACCAGCCAGGACCGCTACGGAGCGATCGGCGTGGCGTTCACGTACATCGCGCTGCTCTACGTGGTGTCCCTGATCATCGTCGGCGGCGCCGTGCTCGGGCGGGCGCTGGTCACCGACGAGAGCCCGCTCGGCGCGTGGCTGCGGGGGGACGCGACCCTCCCCGATCAGCTCGACGAGGACGTCGACGAGCGGGTGACCCGTCCCGGCGGATGACGCGCGTCAGCCGGGCGTGGGCGGCGCCGTGATCGCGCCGAACACGACCAGCAGGATGAGCAGGGCGAAGATCGCGATGCCGACCGCCCCGGTGGCCACCCCGGCGATCGCGAAGCCCCTGCCCGGGCGCGGGACCACCCGCAGCTGGCGGAGTGCGACGACCCCGAAGACCACCGCCAGCAGGGACAGCACGGGGAGGAACCACAGGCACCACCCGATGCTGATGCCCAGCACGCCGAGCACCATCGAGGCGACCGCGAACCCGTTCGAGCCCGGGGGTCTCGGCGCGGGGGGCGGAGGGCCGTAGCCCGGCGGGTACGCGTAGCCGGCCGGGCTGCCGTAGCCCGGCGGGGTGGGGTAGCCCGGCGCGGTGGGGTAGCCCGGCGCGGTGCCGTAGCCCGGCGGGTAGCCGGCCACCGGCGGGTAGCGGAACTCGGTCGGCGGCGGGCCGGAGGACGGCTGCCCGTACGCAGGTGTCCCTGTCGTCGGTCCGACATCGATCGGTCCGGGGTAGGGCGGCGGCGCGGACCACGGCTGTCCGGGCGGGGGTGCTGCCGGCGGCAGCCCGGAGGGCGGCTGCTGGTCGGGTGCCGCCGAGGTCCGGTACGCCGGCGGGAGCCCGTACCCCGGCCCGGTGTCCACGCCGGGCATCGCCGACGCGTCGGGCGCCGGCGCGGGATCGGTAGCCGGCGCGGGGTCGGCAGCCGGCGCGGGGTCGGCAGCCGGCGCGGGGTCGGGAGCCGCCGGCGTCGGGTGCGCGTCGGGCGGCTCGGAACCGTACCCGGGGGCCGGCGTGGCGGGCGGGGGCCACATCTGCGGGTAGTCCGCCGGGTCGGCCGGGGGCCCGTCCGGACGCGGCTCCGGCTGCCCCGGTTCCGGCTGCCCCGGCTCGCCGCGGTCCTGCGAGGACATGCGGCGCAACCTAGCGCCCCTTGTGGTGGCGGGGGTGGGGGCGGGGGGGGGGCCCCCCGGCGCCCCCAAGGGCGCGGCCGGGGGGGGGGTGGGGGGGGGGGGCCCGGGCCTGGGAGGGGGGCCGGGGGGTGGGGGACCGTCAGGAGTCGACGTCGTCCCAGTCCAGGTAGCGCTTGTCGCCGCGCTCGAGCCTGGCCAGGTCGACCTGGAAGTCGGCCCAGGCCTTACGAGCACCTCGACGCCCGGCGCAGCGTGCGGTCGTTCTCCGCGCAGCCGGTCCCCCGCGAGTGCATCGAGTGGGCGGTGCGGTGCGCCAACACGGCACCGTCCGGCGCCCACCACCAGCCGTGGACGTTCGTCGCGGTGTCCGACCCCGACGTGCGTCACGCGATCCGCGTCGCGGCGGAGGCCGAGGAGCGGCGCAACTACGAGGCGGGCGGATGCCGGAGGAGTGGCGACGCGCGCTGGCGCCGCTGGGCACCAGCGCGGACAAGTCGTACCTCGACGTCGTGCCCTGGGTCGTGGCCGTGTTCGCCCAGAAGAGCACGCCGCTGCCCGACGGCACGCTGCGCAAGAACTACTATGTCAGCGAGAGCGTCGGCATCGCGTGCGGGTTGTTCATCGAGGCGCTGCACACCATGGGCCTGGCCACGCTCACGCACACGCCGAACCCGATGGCCTTCCTGTCCCGGCTGCTCGGACGGCCGGCGCACGAGCGGCCGTACATCCTGTTCCCGGTCGGCTACCCGGCCGACGACTGCACGGTGCCCGACCTGACCCGCAAGCCGCTGGACCAGGCGCTGGAGTTCTACCCGCCCGGGACCGGCCGCGACACCGGGGAGACGATGGCACGGTGACGGTGACGGCCGCGACGCTCGAGGGCGCCCTCGCGCGCGCCCGGGCGGACCTCCAGGCGTCGGCCGGAGGGGCGGCGGTGTGCACCTTCACCCGGGCCGGGATCCCGGTGCCGTCCGTCAAGCTGCACGAGGGCGCCTGGGCGGCGTTGTCGGAGGTACGCCGGCAGGGACGCCGCGGCCGGGACCCGCTGGAGCAGGTGGCGCAGGACGTCCGGTCCCGGTGGGCCGCCGACCTGGAGCTGAGACGGCAGCGGGACGCAGGCCCCGACTGGGTCGCGTACCTCCTCGGCGGCGTCGAGGCACTCGACCGCCTCCTCGACCCCGACTCCCCCTAGTCCTTGTGGTGCCGGTTGCGCGAGCTACAGCCCGCGCAACCGGCACCACTACGGGATGGGGCAGGAAGTACCTGCGGGCAGGGCGGATCGGTGGGATCAGCCGGTCCAGGAGGCGTCGTCGAGGCGGCCCACGTCCAGCACCGTCACCACGGCGACGCCCTCCTCGTCCGACGCCAGGAGGTCGACCTCGGCGGTGATGCCCCAGTCGTGGTCGCCCGCCGGATCGTCCAGGATCTGCCGGACCCGCCACCGCTCGGCGCCCTCGGCGACCAGGAGCAGTCCCGGTCCGCGGGCGTCCGGGCCGGTGCCGACCTCGCCGTGCTCCTCGAAGTACGGCGCCAGGGCCTCCCGCCACGCCTCCGCATCGAGCCCCGCGGCGCCGTCCAGCTCCCCGAGGTCGTCCCAGCGGCGCAGCGCCACCAGCTCGACCCGCCGGAACAGCGCGTTGCGGACGAGCACCCGGAACGCGCGGGGGTTGCCGGTCACCGGCCGCGGCGCCTCGACCGTGACCCGCGCACGATCGGCCGGAGCCGCCGACGGGGCGACCAGCGACTCCCACTCGTCCAGCAGGCTGGAGTCGACCTGCCGCACCAGCTCCCCCAGCCACTCGATCAGGTCGGCCAGCTCGTCGGTCTTGGCGTCGTCGGGGATCGTCTGCCGCAGCGCGCGGTACGCGTTGGCCAGGTACCGCAGCACCAGGCCCTCGCTGCGGGACAGCCCGTAGAACGACACGTACTCGCCGAACGTCATGGCCCGCTCGAACATGTCGCGCACCACCGACTTCGGGCCGAGGGGATAGTCGTCGACCCACGGGTGCCCGCGACGGTAGATGTCCAGCGCCGCCTCCAGCAGCTCGGCCAGCGGCTGCGGCCAGGTGACGTCCTCGAGCAGCTCCATCCGCTCGTCGTACTCGATGCCCTCGGCCTTCATCGCCGCCACCGCCTCGCCGCGGGCCTTGAACTGCTGCGCCGAGAGCACCTGCCGCGGCGCCTCCAGCGTCGACTCGACGACCGAGACCGCGTCGAGTGCGTACGTGGGCGAGGTCGGGTCGAGCAGCTCCAGCGCCGCGAGCGCGAACGGCGACAGCGGCTGGTTGAGCGCGAAGTCCTCCTGCAGGTCCACCGTGACGCGGACCAGGCGGCCCTCGTCGTCCGGCTCGTCCAGGCGCTCCACGACACCCGCGGCCAGCAGCGCGCGGTAGATCGCGATGGCTCTGCGCACGTGCTGGCGCTGGATCGGGCGCGGGTCGTGGTTGTCCGTGAGCAGGTGCCGCATGGCCTCGAACGCGTCGCCGGGGCGGGCTATCACGTTGAGCACCATGGCGTGGCTGACGTGGAACGACGACGTGAGAGGCTCCGGCTGCGCCGCGACGAGCCGGTCGAAGGTTGCCTTGGACCAGCCGACGGTCCCCTCGGGAGGCTTGCGCCGCACCACTTTCCGGCGCTTCTTCGGGTCGTCTCCGGCCTTCGCCAGGGCCCGCTGGTTGTCGATGTCCCACTCCGGTGCCTGGACGACGGCGGTGCCCACGGTGTCGAACCCGGCACGCCCCGCCCGCCCGGCGATCTGGTGGAACTCCCGCGCGTTCAGCAGCCGGGTGCGGCTGCCGTCGTACTTGCTCAGACCGGTCAGCAGGACCGTGCGGATCGGCACGTTCACTCCGACACCCAGGGTGTCCGTACCGCAGATCACCTTCAGCAGGCCGGACTGGGCGAGCTGCTCCACCAGCCGTCGGTACTTCGGGAGCATCCCGGCGTGGTGCACGCCGATGCCGTGGCGCACCAGCCGGGACAGCGTCGCGCCGAACCCCCGGGCGAAGCGGAAGCCGCCGATCAGCTCGGCGATCGCGTCCTTCTCCTCTCGCGTGCAGACGTTGACGCTCATCAGCGCCTGCGCCCGCTCCAGCGCCGCGGCCTGGGTGAAGTGCACGACGTAGACCGGCGCCTGCCGGGTCTCCAGCAGGTCCGCGATCGTCTCGTGCAGCGGCGTGGTCGCGTACGAGTAGAACAACGGGACGGGACGCTCGACCCCTTCCACCACGGCCGTCGGCCGGCCGGTGCGCCGGGTCAGGTCGTCGCGGAAGAACGTGACGTCGCCGAGGGTCGCGGACATCAGCAGGAACTGCGCCCGGGGCAGTTCCAGCAGCGGCACCTGCCAAGCCCAGCCGCGCTCGGGCTCGGCGTAGAAGTGGAACTCGTCCATGACGACCAGGCCCACGTCGGCGGCGGAGCCCTCGCGCAGTGCGATGTTCGCCAGCACCTCCGCGGTGGCGCAGACGATCGGCGCGTCCGGGTTCACGGCTGCGTCGCCGGTCATCATGCCGACGCTGTCCGCGCCGAAGATGTCGCACAGCGCGAAGAACTTCTCGCTCACCAGGGCCTTGATGGGGGCGGTGTAGAAGGAGCGCCGCCCGTCGGCCAGGGCCGCGAGGTGGGCGCCGACGGCGACCAGCGACTTCCCGGAGCCGGTAGGTGTCGCCAGGATCACGTGCGACCCGGTGACCAGCTCCAGCAGCGCCTCCGCCTGCGCGGGGTACAGCGGCAGACCGCGGTCGGCGGCCCACTGCTCGAACCGCTCGTAGACCGTCTCGGGGTCCGTCCCCGGCGGCGCCAGGTCCTGGAGCCACACGCTGCCGTCCACCCCTCTCGCCTTCGGTCGACAGCCATCCTTGCGGTCCGCGGCGGCGGTAGCGTCGGCAGGGTGGCGACCACACGAACGGCGGCACCGACACGGACACCGACACCGGCATCCGCACCGACGGGCACCGGGACCCGACTCAGCCGGGGCGACCGGATGCAGGCGGCGCTGGTGCGCGGCCTCTACGCGCTCCCCCTGTCAGCACTCCGCGCCCTGGCCGGGCGGCCGGTGGTCCTCGACGGCCAGGTCCTCGACGTGGAGGCGCAGATCGCCCTGCGCGGCATGGCCTTGGACCCCACGCCGTCCTTCGAGACCCTGCCCATCGAGGAGGCCCGCGCCGCCATCCGGCACGAGGCCGCGATGTTCGCCGGCCTCCCGATCCCGGTCGGGCGGGTCGTGGACACCGAGGTCGCCGGCGCCGACGGACCGCTGCGCGCCCGCCGCTACCTGCCCGCGCACTCCCCCGACCCGGGCGCGACGCTGGTGTTCTTCCACGGCGGCGGCTGGACGGTCGGCGACCTCGACACCCACGACCAGACCTGCCGGTTCCTGGCCGCCCACTCCGGCGTGCAGGTCGTGGCGGTCGACTACCGGCTCGCCCCCGAGCACCCCTTCCCCGCGGCCATCGACGACGCGCTGGCGGCCTTCCGGGACGTGGTCGCCCGCGGGGCCGACTGGGGGATCGACCCGGCCCGCGTCGCGGTCGGCGGCGACAGCGCCGGCGCCTCCCTGTCCGCCGTGACCGCCAACCTCGCGGCCGCCGACGGCGGCCCGGCACCCGCGTTCCAGCTGCTCATCTACCCGGCCACCGACGCGGTCGGAACGACCCGCTCGCACGCGCTGTTCGCCGACGGCTTCTTCCTCACCGAGGCGCAGATGGTCTGGTACTACGACCAGTTCCTCCCGCCCGGCATCGACCGCAGCGACCCCCGCGTGTCGCCGCTGCGTCAGCCGGCCGAGGCCCTGCGCGGTGTCGCCCCGGCGTACGTCGTCACCGCCGGCTTCGACCCCCTGCGCGACGAGGGCGAGGCGTACGCGGCCCTGCTGCGCGACGCCGGCGTCCCGGTGGCGCTGCGCCGGCACAGGGGCCTGATCCACGGCTTCGCCAACCTCGTCGGCTTCGGCCGCGCGGGCCGGCTGGCGATGGCGGAGGCCGCCGGGGCGGTGGCGCTCGGGCTGCGCAGCCGCACCGGCGCCGACGCGGAGCGCCCTGCCGACTAGCCTGCAGGACGACCACATCGGCGCGAACCACGTCGGCGCCCATCACGTCGGCGCGACCGGAAGGACCGAGCCCATGGCCCAGGAGCAGCGGATCGGCCCCGCCAGCGAGTTCCCGCCCGGAACGGTCCGCGGGGTCGACGGCTACGCCGTCGGCAACGCCGATGGCGCCTACTTCGCGGTCACCCGCAGCTGCCGGCACCTGCGCGCCGACCTCGCGGAGGGCAGCATCGACGCCGACGGCTGCCTGGTCTGCCCGTGGCACCAGGCCGCGTACGACACCTCGACCGGCCGGATGGTGCGCGGGCCGCAGGGCATCTTCGCCCGCATCCCCGGCGTGGGCTGGGGCTTCCGCACGCTGACCAAGGTGCTGCCGCTGGGGCGGGCCGAGGTGGTCGAGCGCGACGGCGACCTCTTCCTGCGCGACTGACCGGCGCACCGACCATGCCCGCCCTTGACTGGACCGCCGCAGCCGGGCGCCCCGACCTGTTGGCCGCACCGGTCGCCGCGGCCTTGGCGGCGATGGGAACGGCCGCCGGTGACGTGCGGGTGGCCGCCATCGACCCGGACCTGGCCGACACCACCGCCTTCTGCGCCGCGTACGGCATCGCCGAGGAGGACTCCGCCAACTGCGTGGTCGTCAAGGGCCGGCGCGGGGGCGACGAGCGCTGGGCCGCCTGCATGGTGCTCGCCACGACGCGGGCGGACGTCAACAACGTGGTCCGCCGCCATCTGGACGTACGCAAGATCTCCTTCGCGCCGATGGACGAGGCCGTCGAGCGCACCGGCATGGCATACGGCGGTATCACCCCGGTGGGGCTGCCGGCGGAGTGGCCGGTGCTGCTGGACGCGCGGGTGACGCAGCGGGAGGCCGTGGTCGTGGGCAGCGGGATCCGCGGGTCCAAGCTGCTGCTGCCGCCTGCACTGCTGGCAGGGCTGCCGGGCGCGGTCGTCCTCGATGGCATGGCCACCCCGGTCAGCCCACCCACAAGCTGACCCGGGGGTCAGGAAGGTAGCCGCCGAAGCGCCCGCTTCAGGCCCTGGGTCACCTTCTCGAGCACCTCGATCCGGGCCGACCACTTGTCGTTGGACGCGATGACGTACCACGGCGCCGAGTCGCTGGACGTGCGCAGGATCATCTGGTCGACGGCCTGCTCGTACGCCGACCACTTCTCCCGGTTGCGGTAGTCCTCCTCGGTGATCTTGTGCTGCTTGAACGGCGTGCTCTCGCGCGCCTGGAAGCGGGCCAGCTGCTCCTCGGGGGAGATGTGCAGCCAGAACTTCTGCACCAGGTAGCCGCGCTCGACCAGCTGCTCCTCGAAGTCCACGATCTCGTCGTAGCCGCGCTGCCAGGCGGCCACGTCGGCGAAGCCCTCCACCCGCTCCACCAGGACCCGGCCGTACCAGGTGCGGTCGAAGATGGTGAACTCCCCGGCCGGCGGCAGGTCCCGCCAGAACCGCCACAGGTGGAAGTAGCGCCGCTCCTCCTCGTTCGGCGCCGCGATCGGGATGACGCGGTAGTCGCCCGCCTCCAGGGACTGCGTGATGCGGCGGATCACGCCCCCCTTGCCGGCCGCGTCCCATCCCTCGAACGCGAGCACCGTCGACAGGCCGCGTTCGCGGGCCTCCGCGGACAGCTCGTGCAGACGGGCCTGCAGCTTGTTGAGCCGCTTGCGGTAGTCGTCCTTGTCCATCCGCTTCGACAGGTCGACCCGCGACAGCACCGTCACCTGGTCCTGCCCCGGCGCGAACAGCTCCGGCGAGATCGCCACGCCGGGTGTCGAGCCGTGCTCGAGCCGGGACGTCAGCGCCGACAGGACCGTGCGCGCGACGGTGACGTCGCGGTAGCGCGGGTCGGTGGACTCGACCACGGTCCACGGAGACCCGGGCGCGGACAGCCGGCGCAGCACCGACTCCACGACCGGCCGGGCCTTGGGCATGGTCTCTACCGCGGCCCAGTCACGCTGGTCGACCCGCCAGCCCAGGGTGGGGTCCTTCTCAGCCTTCTTCAGCCGGGACTTCTGCTCCGCGATGGGCGTGTGCAGGAAGAACTTGATGACGAGGGCGCCGTCGGCGATGAGCGCGGCCTGCATCCGCTCCAGGTGCCGCAGCCAGGACTCGAACGCCGTCTCGTCCACCTCGCCGGCGAGGTAGGCCGAGACCATCCGGAACAGGCCGCCGGCCCAGATCGCGATCTGGCCCTTGGGCGGCAGGGATCGCCACAGCCGCCAGAAGCGCGGCCGCTCCCGCTCGGCCTCGTCCATGTCCCGGAACACGAACGTGCGCAGGTAGCGCGCGTCCATCCACTCGTTCAGCCGGTTGACCAGCTCGTTGCCCGCCACGCGGTCGTCGCCCGCGACGATGACCACGACCGGGAAGTCCGCGTTGCGCAGGTCGTACTGCGCGTTGACCAGGCCGACCCGCAGCTCGGGGACGACCTCCCGGTACTCCTCCTTGCCGAGGCGGTTCCCGGCCTCCGCACTCTCCAGCACGACCGCACCTCCCCGACCGCGACACCACCGCCGCGGTCGCCCGAAGTCTGGCACCGCCGGCACGGCCGGACCCTCCGTTCGGCCGATCGGACCCGGGTCCCCTCGCCCCGGCCGCTGGCCCGCTAGCGTCGGCGTCCGTGAACGCCTCCGATGCCGCAGACCCGGCGCCCGTGGCCGCGGTCGACCGCGCGCGCGACCTGGTCCCGCCGGACCTGGCGGCCGCGTACGCGCGCGACGGCGCCGTCGTCGTGCGCGGCGCCTTCACGGCCGCCGAGGTGGACCTGGTCCGCAGCGGCATCGACCGGGTGCTGGCCGAACCCGGACCGATGTTCCTGGTGGCCAGCGAGGCCGACGACCCCGGCAGGTTCGCCGAGGACTTCTGCCGCTGGCAGGACGTGCCGGAGTACGAGGAGTTCGCCCGCACGTCCCCGGCCGCGGGGATCGCCGGCCGGCTGATGGGCAGCACCACCGTGCGGTTGCACCACGACCACACCCTGGTGAAGGAGCCCGGCACGGTGCAGCGCACGCCGTGGCACCAGGACCAGCCGTACTACGACGTCGAGGGCCGGCAGAACTGCTCGATGTGGATGCCGGTGGACCCGGTTCCGCGGGAGTCGTCGCTGGAGTTCGTCGCCGGCTCGCACCTCGGCCCGTGGCTGATGCCGCGCACGTTCCGCGACCAGCAGGCCCGGTGGTTCCCCGAGGGCACCCTGGCCGAGCTGCCGGACGTCGAGGCCGACCGGGACGCCTTCCCGATCCTGGGCTGGGCGCTGGAGCCCGGCGACGCGGTGTTCTTCCACATGCTCGCCCTGCACGCCGCCGCCGGCAGCGGCACGCGGCGCCGGGCGTTCTCGCTGCGGTTCCTCGGCGACGACGCCACGCACGCGCCCCGCCCCTGGCGGACGTCACCCCAGTTCGACGGGCTCGCGGAGACGCTGCCCGCGGGGGCGCCGTTCGACGACGCCCGGTTCCCTCTGCTGATCGGCTGACCCTGCGTCAGCCCCTCACCGGCTCACGGACGCGGCTCACCGGACCCGGGTCACAGCACGCGGTTGGTGGACCAGTCGTGGCCGGTCTCGTGGGCCAGGTCGGCCAGCAGCCGGGACGCGCCCTCGCCGGTGATCGCGGCGTACTCGCCGGCGAAGGAGAGCAGCAGGTCGGAGTCGAGCGACCGCCCGGTACGGCCGGCCCAGTCGCGGGCCACGGCCAGGAAGGAGCGGCGACGGCCCTCGTCGTCGACGAACGCCAGGTCGTCGGCGTGCAAACCGGCCTCGGCCAGGGTCGCCTCGGCCTGCGCGCGGTCGAGACGGGTCAGCGCGGCGAACGCCGCGATCGGGTCGCTGGCGTAGCGATCCGCCACCAGGGCCCGGCACTCGTGGGCCTCCAGGTCGATCGCGGCCAGCAGCGACGGCACGGACGCGGTCATGATGACTACCTCGGCTCTCGGGCCGGCCGACTCGAGGGTCGAACGACTCGATCGGGGCACGGGCCCTCGTCGGGCCCGGGCGGCAGGTCGGCCGCCACTACCAGAGTAGGCATCTCGGGGGCGGGTCACCCGCTGGCGAGGGCCCGCGTCGCGGGTGACGTGCGCCGCATGTGATCCCGCCCACCGGTGTGACCGGGGCCACCCTTGACGGTGCCTGCGGGGCGGGCGAGGGTACGCCCGGAGGAGGTGGGGTGGTGGCCCGGATGCTCGTGGGCGCACTCGGGCTGGCGCTCGTCGTCATGGTGCTGCCCGGCTGCGGGACGGTCGCGTTCCAGAACCGCTTCACGGTCCTCGTGGACGACCCCGCCGGCCGACTGCCGGCCGGCCCGGTCACCGTCAGCGTCTTCGACCCGCTCATGGGCGACACCCGCGACTGGGCCGCGCAGTTCGCCGGGCCGACGACCCCCGCGGCCCCGTACACCCGGACCGTCAGCTCGACCGGCTCTCGGATGTTCTTCGACCGAGGGCCGCAGCAGGACGTGTCGGTCGGCCTGGCGGTCCCGACGTACAACGACTTCGGCTACTACGCCCTCACGCTGCGGCCGGTCCGAGAAGGGACGACGGAGGTCAGCGCGCCGTTCGTCCCGTACGACACCTACACCCCCGACGAGGCCCGCGGCCCCCTCCCGGTACGGGTGGACGCCCGCGCCGACGGCAGCGCGTGGGACCTCACGCTGACCCCGACGATCCCTGCCACCGGGCCGGTGTACGGGGCCGGCACGGCGACCGGGGCCCCGTCGGCGGATCCCGAGGCGACCGACGCGGGCAGCGTCACCCCGACCACCGGCCCGAGCGTGACGGTGGACCCGAGCCTGACGCCGCAACTGATCGCGGCCGCCGAGGACGGGCGGAGCGACGTGGTGCGCCGCCTGCTCGCCAGCGGCGCGCCCGTCGACGGCACGGACGACCGGGGACGCACCGCGCTGATCGCCGCCGCCTACGAGAACGAGGTGGCCACGGCCCAGGTCCTGGTCCAGGCCGGCGCGGACGTCAACATCCAGGACGACTCGCAGCAGAGCGCGTTCCTCATCGCCACCAGCGAGGTCGGTCCCGACCCCGGCCTGCTCATCCTCACGCTCAACTACGGCGCCGACGTCGACGCCAAGGACTCCTTCAACGGGACCGGCCTGATCCGGGCGGCCGACCGCGGCTACGACCGCATCGTCGAGCGACTCCTGGAGACCGACATCGAGGTCGACCACGTCAACAACCTCGGCTGGACCGCCCTGCACGAGGCGATCCTGCTCGGCGACGGTGGAGCCGGTTACGTCCGTACGGTGCAACTTCTGGTCGAGGCCGGCGCCGACGTGAACCTCGCGACGGCCGACTCCGAGCCGCGCACGCCGCTGCAGATCGCCGAGGAGAAGGGCTACTCCGACATCGCCGAGATCCTGCGCGACGCCGGCGCCATCGGACCGAACTGATCCGCGGGCGCCGCCCACTTCGGACCACGCCGTGAGGACGCCGACTAGCCTGCGGAGCATGCGATTCAGCGTGTGGCCGGATCTGTCCCGCCCCTGGGCCGAGGTGGCCGCCATGGCCGACTACGCCGAGGCGTCCGGCTGGGACGGCCTGTACGTCTACGACCACTTCATGCCGCACACCCCGGACGACAGCGTCATCGACGGACCCGTGCTGGAGGGGTGGACGGTGCTGTCCGCGCTGGCCACCCGCACGTCGCGGCTTCGTCTGGGCACGATGGTGCTGGGCAACCTGTACCGGCACCCGGCGGTGCTGGCCAGCATGGCGGCGACGCTGGACCACGTGTGCGACGGACGCCTCGTGCTGGGGATCGGCGCCGGCTGGCAGGCGAACGAGCACGCCGCGTACGGCATCCCGCTGCCACCGCCGAAGGAGCGGCTGGACCGGCTGGAGGAGGCCTGCGAGGTCCTGACCGCGTTGCTCGGCCCCGGCCGCACGACCTTCGACGGCGACCACTACCGGCTCGCCGACGCGGTCAACGAGCCGAAGCCGGTGCAGGACAAGATCCCGCTGCTCGTCGGTGGTCGCGGCGAGAAGCGGACCATGCGGATCGCGGCCCGGTGGGCCGACGAGTGGAACGCCTGGACCTCCCCGGAGACCGCGCGCCACAAGGCGAAGGTCCTGGACCAGCACTGCGCGGACCTCGGGCGTGACCCGGCCACCATCGTCCGGTCGACCCAGGCCGTGCTGCACCTGGACACCGACCCCGCGCGGCTGCCCCGCGACCTGGACCCGCACGACCGGATCCCGCACGTGGTCGGCACCCCCGACCGGGTCGCCAAGATCATGGCGGAGTACCGCGACGCGGGGGTGGACGAGTTCCTCGTGCCCGACGACGCGGAGATCCCCTGGGATCAGGCGCGGGACACCCTGGAGCTGTTCCGCGCCGAGGTGATCCCGCAGCTGCGCTGACGGACACGACCCGTCCGCCTGCGAACGACGGACCCGGTGACGGCCGAGCAACGGGCACCGTCGGCTCGGTACGGTGCCAGGGCGGCCCGAGGCCCTTCGCCCCCCGTCCGCCGACCCGCCGGAGGATCCGGATGAACGAGACCGGCACCGAGACGCTCAGCCCCAGCTGGCACTCGATGGGGGTGGCGGAGGTCGAGCGGGCGCTCGGCACCTCCGCTGATGACGGACTGTCCGCCGACGAGGCGGCCCGGCGACTGGCCCGGGTGGGGCCGAACGTCCTCCCCACGCCGCCGTCGCCCTCGGTCTGGGCGATCGCCCTGCTCCAGTGGCGCGACCCGATGAACCTGCTGCTCACGGCGGTGGCCGCCGTCAGCTTCATCGTCGGCCAGCCCGAGACGGCGATCCTGGTGACCGCGCTGGTGGTGCTCAACGTAGTCCTCGGTGCCCGCCAGGAGCTCAAGGCCAAGGCGTCCGTGGCGGCGCTGGACACCATGCAGGTCCCCTCGGCGCGGGTCCGTCGCGACGGGGCGGTGGAGGAGATCGAGGCCACCGGGCTGGTCCCCGGGGACGTCATCTCGGTCGAGGCGGGGGACGTCGTCCCCGCCGACGCGCGCATCGCCAGTGCGGCGAGCCTGGAGGTCACGGAGAGTGCGCTGACCGGGGAGTCAGCACCGGTGCCGAAGGGCGCCGACGACCTCCCGGCCGCCGACGCCGCGCTCGGCGACCGCGACACCATGCTGTTCCAGGGCACGTCGGTCACCCGGGGCGCGGCGACCGCGATCGTCACGGGGACCGGGACCTCCACCGAGATGGGCAAGATCGCCGGGATGCTCGGGTCGGTGCAGCGAGCCCCCTCGCCGCTGCAGGTGGAGATCAGGGCGCTCACGGTGCGGCTGGCGATCGTGTGCCTCGTCGCGGTCGCATTCATCCTGATCGTGGGCTTCTGGCGGGGACTGGACCCCAGCGCCGTCATCCTGCTGGCCATCGCCACCGCGATCTCGTCGATCCCGAGCGGCCTGCCCACGTTCCTGACGGCGATGCTGTCGTACGGCTCCCAGCGGCTGGCCAAGGCCCACGCGGTCGTGAAGAACCTGACCGACGTCGAGGCCCTCGGTTCGGTCAGCGCGGTCAACAGCGACAAGACCGGCACGCTGACCATGGACATGATGACGGCGACCCGGATGTTCGACGCGGGACGCTGGTTCGAGATCACCGGCAGCGGCTACTCCCTGGACGGGCGGATCCTGCACGCGGCCGGCCAGGAGGACGTCGACTTCACCGCGTTGGGGTATGGCCTGACGCTGTGCAGCGACGCGACGGTGTCCTCCGACGGCACCGTCGTGGGCGACCCGACCGAGGCCGCACTCGTCGTGCTGGCGGCGAAGATGGGCGTGGACGCGCCGACGTCCCGGCGCGAGTACCCGCGCGCGGCCCTGGTGCCGTTCGACTCCGCGTACAAGTTCATGGCCACGTTCCACGTCGCACCGCTGGTCGACGGCGGCCCGGACCTGCTGGTGCAGCTGGTCAAGGGCGCCCCCGACGTCATCCTGGACCGCTGCGCGAGCGCCCAGTGGGGTGACGGCGAGGTCCCGATGGACGAGGCGCGCGAGCGGATCCTGGCAGCCAACCGGGAGCTGGCCGAGCAGGGCCTGCGGGTCATGTCGTTCGCGTACCGAGCCATGCCCGTCGAGGACGTCGAGCAGGTGCGGGCGGACCCGATGGCGGCCGTCGGCGACCTGGTGTTCGTCGCGCTGGTCGGGATCATCGACCCGCTGCGCCCCTCGGCGAAGGAGGCGGTGCAGGTCGCGCAGCACGCCGGCATCGACGTGCGGATGATCACCGGCGACCACGCGGTCACCGCGAAGGCGATCGCGGGCGACCTGGGTCTGGGCCAGGGCGTCATCACCGGGCCGGAGTTCCAGCGCCTCAGCGACGCACAGTTGCGGGCTCGACTGCCCGAGCTGCACGTCTTCGGCCGGGTGGCGCCCGAGGACAAGCTCCGGCTGGTCACGGTGATGCAGGAGCAGGGCCAGATCGTGGCGATGACCGGCGACGCGGTGAACGACGCGGCGGCGCTGAAGAAGGCGGACATCGGGGTCGCGATGGGCTCCGGCAGCGAGGTGTCGAAGCAGGCGGCCAAGATGGTCCTGCTCGACGACAACTTCGCGACGCTGGTGCACGCGATCGAGCTCGGCCGTGACATCTACGGCAAGATCACCGGCCAGATCCGCTACGTCATGGTGGGCCTGTTCGGCGTGCTGCTGCTGATGCTGCTGGCGAGTGCCTTCAACATCAACTCCGGCAACGCGATGACGGCCGTCCAGCTGATCTTCGTGACGTTCCTGATCGGGCTGTTCCCTGCCATCGCCATCTCCACGGACACGGTCGAGCCGGGGATCATGGACCGGCGTCCGCGTGACCCGAGGACGCAGATCCTCAACCGGAGCACCGCTCCGCGCTGGTTCGTGTTCGGCCTGGTGCAGGCGGTCGTGGGCCTGGTCCCGTACCTGCTCATCGCGGACGACGAGGCCTCCGCGGTGACCCAGCAGTCCATGGTGTTCGCCGTGATGGGGCTGAGCACGGTGCTGCTGGCGGCGACGCTGCGCCGGGACCTGATCCCGGCCTGGGACGGCCCGTACGTGCCGTACTTCCTCTGGCTGCTGGTGCCCGCCGTCGGCACCTGGCTTGCGGTGGAGACCGATGCGCTGCAGCGCATGATCGGGACCACGAGCCTGACCGACGGGCAGTGGCTGGTCGTGCTGGGCCTGTCCCTGATCCCCGCCGTCCTGGTGGAGGTCGAGAAGGCGGTCCGCCGGATGCGCCGACAGCGCACCACGCGCGCCTGACTGCTCGGCGCGCAACCGGCAGCCCGGATGGCTACGTTCCGCTGGTAGGCGCCGCGCTCGGCCGGCGGGGGTACGTACGGGCGCGGTCGGCGGCCGCGGCCGCCGGCGACGAAGGGGCACGGGCATGGGCTACTTCCACCACGACCGGAACCTCGAGCAGCTGCTGGCCCCGATCACGCTGATACGCGGTGGCAGCAGCCGCGGCTTCTACTTCGAGGGCAACCAGGTGCCGCTCCCCGGTCACGGACTCGAGGAGTTCCTGCTGGCGGTCCGCGGATCGCCGGACCCGATGGGGATGGACGGACTGGGTGGCGACACGATCCTGCAGTCGAAGACCGCGATCGTGTCCCCGTCATCGCGCCCGGACGCCGACGTCGACTACACGTTTATCCAGATCTTCCCGGACCAGCCGGCGACCCTCACCTACAAGATGAACTGCGGGAACATCTCCGCGGGGGTCCCGGTGTTCGCGCTGATGAAGAACATGCTGCCGCACGTGAAGGACGGGCGCGTCACCGTCCGAGCCTTCTCCACCAACACCCAGAAGATGATGTACATGACGTTGGACGTCCTGAACGGGGAGGCGCGTGTCGACGGGGACACCGCCATCGGCGGGGTCCCCGGGACGGGCGCGGAGATCCTGGTCGACTTCCGAGATCAGGGCGGCGGATTCACCGGCCACACGTTCCCCACGGGGAACCTGGTCGACACGGTCACCATGGACGACGGCAGCACCATCGACGTCACGATCATGGACATGGTCAACGTCTGCGGGTTCTTCCGGGCCGACCAGTTCGGGATCGGCTGCACCGGGCTGGAGCTCCCCGCGCCCGACGGGACCATCATCGCCCCTCCGGGAATGCTCGCCCGACTGACCGAACTCCGGCTGAAGATCGCGCAGCTGATCGGATGGGACCAGTACACGATCGACACGATCGGCAAGGCGACGCTGCCGTTCGCGGTGTCGGTGACGGGCGCCGCGTCCTACACCGATCTCGACGGTGACCAGGTGAAGGCCAGCGACGTGGACCTCGTCGCCCGGTTCTACCTCGAATCCATCATGCACTCGGCGGCACCGGGCAGCGGGTCGACCTGCCTGGCCGCGACCGCCGCGGTCCCCGGCACGGTTCCCAACACGGTTCTCAGCGACGGGCCGATGAAGTCGGGCAGCGGCGGTGACTTCACGCTCGGCCACCCCAGCGGCACCTTCACCCTGCACGTGGAGCCGGTGCTGGGGGACGACCCGACGGCTGTCACGTACACGGCTCTGAACTTCCCGCGGACGGCGCGCATCATCTGCGACGGCACCGTGTACATCAAGAACGAGCGCCCGCCGGAGGCGTCCGCCTGGACGGAGGTCGACGCGCTCACCGCCGCATCGCTGTTCCTGCGTGCGGACGACGTCAGCGTCCAGAAGAACAGGTGAGGGGCGTCAGGGCGACGACGCGGGCTGCGGGTGCCGGCGGCGCTCGAGGGCGTAGACCCCGAGGGCGACGGCCCCCACCAGCAGCTGCGGCAGGAACCACACCAGCCGCCAGACCAGGTCCGCCGCGACCGCCACCGATCCGGGAGCGCCGAACGCGGACAGCAGACCGACCAGCGCCGCGTCCACGGTTCCCAGCCCTCCGGGCGTGATCGGGAACGACGTCAGGATCAGCGCGATGGAGTACGCGGCGAAGGTCTCGATCAACGAGACCTGGTCCGGGATCGCGCCCAGCCCGGCGAGCGCGCAGACGAGGACGAGGAACGGGGTCAGCTGGGCGACCGCGTTGGTGACCGTCAGGGCGGGCCAGCGTGCGGCGACCAGGTCGTGAGCGCGCAGCCGGAACGCGACCAGCGCCTCGGGCAGGTCGGGCACGTGGCGGTGCAGCCTGCGCAGCACCGGTGCGACCAGTCGTTCCGCGAACCGCCCGACCCACCGAGCACCGCCGTCGCTGCGCAGGATGGCGGCGATCGCGACGACGGACACGATGACGATGAGCATGCCGACCACCGCCGTGGTCGTGTATGCCGCTGCGGAACGACCCTCGATCACCAGCAGCAGCACGGCCACCGCCGGGGAGCCCAACGTGAGCAGGTAGGTCCAGATCGCGTCCGCGCTGACAGCCGCGGCGGCCAGCGACGGGCCGACGCCGTAGCGGGCCAGGATCCCGTACTGGGTGCCGACCGCGATCGCCCCGCCGCCGGGCACGACGTTGCTCACGACGAAGCCACCCTGCCGCTCCACGAAGCCGTGCCAGTAGCCGAGGCCAGGGACCGCGACCAGCACGGTGAGGGGGTACAGGCCGATGTTGAGGACCCCGGCGGCGACCAATGCGACCAGCCACCCGGCCGGAAAGTCCTTGAGTTCCTCCAGCGCCTCCTCGTACGAAGAAGCCTGCGGGAGGAGCAGGGCGAAGATCCCGACCATGACCGCGAGGCCGAGCACGATCATGACGACCAGCCGTGCCTTCGACGGTCGCTTCGCTGCCGTGGCGACGGCGGGCGCCGAGTCGGTCACCCGACCACCGTAGCCATCGGCGCCACGGGAAGCGTGCCGGACGCCGAGGCGTCTCGCCGCCCTTCCAGGCGACGTATCGGGCTGTCGCACAGCCGATTCGGCGCTGTGGTGGTGGGGTCGGGACAAGCCGGCGACCCCCACGCCGGAGGTTCGACGCCGCGCTACCCCGGAGAGGTGGCGACGCGGTCCCGTCCAGCGACCTTGGCCCGATAGAGCGCCTGGTCCGCGCGCCGGAGCAGGTCCTCGGGCCCCTCGTCCTCGGCCTGCAGGGCGACCCCGATGCTGACCGTGGGAGCCACCCCCACGCCGCCGCCGACCTCGACCGGCTCCGCGCAGGCCCGGTGGATCGTCTCCGCGACGTCCACGGCGTCGGCGAGGGTGCTCACGCCATCCAGGACGAGCAGGAACTCGTCCCCGCCGATCCGGGCGGCCATGTCGCTACTGCGGATGTGGTCGCCCAGGCGTACGGCGAGCGCCTCAAGCACGGCATCGCCCGCGGGGTGACCGTGGGCGTCGTTGATCTCCTTGAGCCGGTCCAGGTCCACGAACAGCACCGCCGTGCTTCTCCCACTGCGGCGTCGGTTGGTCATCCCCTCGAGCCGGCGCAGCGCCTCACGCCTGTTGTCGAGGCCGGTGAGCGGGTCGGTTCCGGCCCTCCGCTCGAGCTCCTTCACCTGCAGGACCTCGGCGTCCACGTCCCGCAGCCGGACCACGCGACTCCCACCGGTCCCCGGCAGGGCATCCCCCTGCGCGTCCATCCACAGGTACTCCCCGTCCGCGCATCTCACCCGCAGGAGCGATCGAGTCGGACGGCCCAACGCGATCGACTTGGTCAGTTCGGCGACCAGGCCGGGGACGTCGTCGGGGTGTATCAACTCCACGGTCCTGGTGCCCACCAGGGCCTGCGGCGGGTATCCCAGCACCGGCTGCACCGAGGGGGACGCCCACTGCACGACTCCACCTGCATCGACCTGGAACACCAGGTCCGAGGTCGCGGTGGTCAACACCCGGAAGGTCAACTCGGACGTGGCCAGCCGATCCAGTGCGTCCTGTCGCTGCCTCTCGACCCGGGACACGATCACCGCCAACCCCCACCCGATCAGGCTCACCGTGACCAGCACGACCCAGCGCGCCAAGCCCTGAGCGCTACCGAGGTAGTCGCTGACCAGAGAGGCGACCAGGCCCAGCACGCCGCCCTGCGCAGCCAGCGCTGCGGTCCACATCGGCCGAGCCAGGAACGCCGACGCCACCACCGGCACGGACAAGTACGTGAGGAAGACGATCTCGGGCATCGCCAGGTCAGCCAGGAACAGCACCCACTGGAGCGCAGCCAGGCCGGCCACCACCGCGAGCCGCCAGCGCGAGAGCCTCCCGACCGGACCGTCGCCCACCGCCCGCTCCCTTCGCGCCCCCGCAGACGCTAGCCCTCGCGCCGGACGGGCGACCAGGGGTCCTTCGGCCCACGGGCTCCAGCTCCGGCCCCCGCGACCGGCCCTCGGGCTACTCGCGCACGAGGACGAGCGCCAGCGCGGGGTTGACGAACGACGCGAGGAACAGCGGCAGGAACCGCTTCCCCGTGCACCGAAAGGCGACGGTCTCGCCGTCGATGGAGTCGAAGGTCTCGACCCGACTGGACTTGCGTCCGTCGCGGACCTGCACGGTAGGACGTCCTGGCTCGACCGGGAGCGTGAACGTGCCGTTCATGGCGACCGAACCGACCCGTTCGCCGTCAGCCCAGCACGTCGTAGGGACGGCGACGGACCTCGGCCCCGATGGCCTTGTGCGTGACACTCAGGGTCGCGGTCATCGGCACTCACCCGCGCCATTCCAGGGGCTCGAATCCGGGTGTCAGCCTACCGGCGACTGCGGCGGGTTGCTCGACGGGAGACCGGTACGCGCCGCCGGCGCAGAACTCCACTCCATCGCACGTCGAGACGCGGATCACACTGTCACTCATACTGATCCGGCGTTACTGACTTGAAAGTCAATAGGCGACTGAGTGAGACTGGCGGCGCGTCACGGACCGGACGCGAAGCATGCCAGACACGACGCGGACGGGGGTGGAAGGAATGACGCCTGACCTGGTGACGCACCTGGTGGGAGCCGTCACGACCGCGCTGGCCGTCGCCTTCGCCGTGCCGCAGCTGCTGCGGCTGCGCCGGACGGGAACCGCGGCCGGAGTGTCGGTGCCGAGCATCGGCAACTCGCTGGTCTCGTGCGTCGCCTGGACCGCGTACGGCGTGAGCCTGGGCGACGTTTGGGTCACGGCCACCTCCGTTGCCGGGCTGCCGGCGCTGGGAGCCACGTTCGTCCTGGCGCTGCGCTCGGGAGCCTCACGGCGGGGGCTGTGGCTGCCGGTCGCCTGGGCGGCGCTGCTGGCGGCGGCCGCGGTGGCCGCACCGCTGGTCCCGGCGCTGTTCCCGGCCCTGCTGGGCTTCTCGGTGCTGTGGTACGCCCTCCCGGCGGTGCTCACGGCCTGGACCAGCCGGGACGTGGCCGGCATCGCACCCGGGACCTGGTGGCTGCTGGCCCTGGACGGCTCGCTCGGCGGACTGTACGGACTCCTCGCGGACGTGCCCGCGAACCTCTGGTACGCCGGGGTCGCGCTGTCCGCGTCCGGGCTGGTGCTGCTGCGGCTGGCCTGGCGCCGTACGCGGGCCTGCGGGGTGTGCGCCCCGGTACCCGGCTGCCGCTGCGACGTCGCCCTCGCCGCCTGACTCGACGCCGGACACCCTGAACGATCTTCCGCGGAAGATCATTCCCGGCTGCGCGTCACGAACCGCGGATCCGCCGGCGCATCATCGCCTCGTACCGCGCCGGAGCCACGCGCGACACCCACCAGGCCAGGCGCGCCGTCCGTGACACCAGGACCAGCCGGCGCCGCCGGGCCATGCCGTCCACCACCGCCCGGGCGACCTCGTCCGGCGTGAGCACATCCCCGGTGGTGCTCCAGTCCCCGCCCTCCCCCGCCGCGCGGAACGCGGCTCGCGACTCGATCCCGGTGGCCGCGAACGACGGTGCCACCAGGGTCACGGAGACACCGTCGTCGACGAGCTCGGCCCGGAGGCTGTCGAAGTACCCGTGCAGTGCGTGCTTGGAGGCGGCGTACGCGGTGCGATCGACGAGCGGTGCGTAGCCGGCTACGGAGGACAGGACCCCGATCCGGCCGCGGCGCGCGACCAGGCCCGGAAGCGCGGCCAGGGTGACCCGGACGGCTCCGGTCAGGTTGATCTCCAGCACCCGCTCGACCGCCTTGCGTGGCACCTCGGTCGCGGGGCCGAGTGCCGTGATGCCGTGGGACAGCACCAGGCCGTCCAGCGGGCCGAGCCCGGCGACGGCCGACTCGACACCGGCCGCGTCGGTAACGTCCAGCGGCAGCGGCGTCCCCGGGACACCGGCCAGGGAGTCGGCGGTCAGGTCGGACGCGACCACGTCCGCGCCGGCGTCGGCGAGCAGCGCGCAGATCCGGGCACCGAAGCCGCCCGCAGCACCGGTGACCAGGACCCGGTCGCCCGGGTGCGGCCAGGTGGCAGCCGCCGTGCGGGTCACGCGGCCGCGGGGGACAGGTCGGCGCGAGGAATCGGGACCGGGCGTGCGCGCCAGTAGAAGGCGACCGTCAGCCCGGCGATGAGGTGCCAGACACCCCACCAGGCCGCGACGATGGCCATCCCGCCGAGGCCGTCGAAGAAGGTGAAGACGATGACCAGGCCCAGGGCCGAGTTCTGGATGCCGACCTCGATCGAGATCGCCCGGGAGTCGTACCGCGGGACCCGCAGTCCGCGGGCGGACCAGTAGCCGAGCAGGAAGGCGCCGGCGTTCTGCAGTGCGACCAGGATCGCGACCGCGCCGACGTAGGTGATGAACGCCTTCCAGTTCGCCGCGAGCGCCGCGATGATGAACAGGAAGAAGGCCCCAAGGGAGAACCAGCGCATCGGCGTGCGCAGCCGCTCCGCGGCGGTGGGCCAGCGGTGCGCGAACAGCATGCCGAGCAGCAGCGGGACGCCGAGGATCAGCACGATCGTGACGAGCAGGTCCAGCGGGTTGAGGTCCACCGCGCGAAGGATGGCGTCGGTGCCCGGCGCCCGGGAGCCCCAGAACTGCAGGTTGAACGGGGTCATCACGATCGCCAGCAGGGTGGAGATCGCGGTCATGCTCACGCTCAGCGCGGCGTTGCCCCGGGCGAACGGGGTCAGGAAGTTCGAGAAGTTCCCGCCGGGGCAGGCGGCGACCAGGATCATCCCGAGCGCGAGCGACGGCGCCGGCTTGATCAGCCACACCATCAGGAACGTGAAGGCAGGCAGCAGCAGGAACTGGGAGACCAGGCCGATCACCGGGCCGCGCGGGTCGCGGACGACGCGCTTGAAGTCCTCGACCCGGATGTCCAGGGCAACCCCGAACATGATCAGGCCGATGATGACGTTGAGGAGCGTCAGGGTGGTCTGGTTGAACGCCAGTTGTACCTCGTCGATCGGCTCCACGCGCGTCCTCCCGAGATCGCGACCCTGGACGACGACCCGGATGCCGGACCGCGCCCGCCCGGCAGCCTAGGCCCGACCCCCACCTCTCGGGCACACGATCCGCTAAGCGGATCGTGTGCCCGAGTTCGGACGCGACACGCCGTGCAACCTGGCAACACGATCCGCAAAGCGGATCGTGTGCCCGAGGGCGGATCCGTGTGGCCGAAGGGGGGAGCGTGTGGCCGGCGGGGGTGGCGGGGTGGGGGTGCGACACGATGGGGGGATGTCCGAGTCTCCCGCCGAGGCGGCTGCTGCAGGACCGGCCGCCGCCCCGGCGGTGCCGGCCTGGCAGACCGACGCCCGGGCCGCGGGACCGCTGCCCGCCGGGCGGCCGGACTGGTGGCCCCGCCGGCACGGCCCGCTGCCGCCCGGTCCGCACCTGGACCCCGACGGCCGCGCGGTGACCTTCGTGCTGCCGGACGAGCCGGGCGTCACCCCCACGAAGGTGTGGTTCCACCTGCGCGACTTCGGCGCGGACCCGCGGTTCCGCCGGGCCGGCGACCGGTGGGTGGCGCGCATCCCCCGACCCCCCGCGGACCGGCTGGAGTACCTCCTCGACGTACACGGCCCCGACGGGACCGGCGGCCTGCTCGTCGACCCCACCAACCCCCGCCGGGTGCGGGGCGTGTTCGGCGACCACTCGGTGGTGGAGTTCCCCGGCTACCACGCCCCGGCCTGGCTGCCGGCCACCCCCACTCCCCCCGCCGAGCAGGGCTCCCTCACCCCGGTCGAGGTACGCGATCCCGACGCCGACGTCACCGTCACCGGCGCGGTGTGGTCGCCCGCCGGCGCGCGTGACGACGACCCGCTCGGGCTCCTGGTGGTCCACGACGGGCCGGAGTACGCCGACCTGGCCGCCCTCCTGGACCACCTGCGCTGGCTGAGCCGCACCGATCCGGCGCTCGCCACCCGGGCGCTGCTGCTCCAGCCGGTCGACCGGGACCGCAGCTACTCCGCCTCCCCCGCGTACGCCCGGGCGCTGGTCGAGGAGCTGCTGCCGGAGGTCCGCGCCGCGTTCGGCACCCGCGGCCCGACCGTGGGCCTCGGCGCCAGTCTCGGGGCCCTGGCCCTGCTGCACGCCGCCGCCACCCGGCCCGGCTCGTTCGGGGGCCTGGCGCTGCAGTCGGGGTCGTTCTTCCAGCCCAGGTACGACGCACACGAGGCGCGGTTCCGCTACTACGACCGCGTGGTCGAGACGATCGCGCGGCTGCACGCCTCCCCGCAGGTCCTGGGGGGAACGGTCGTCGGGGCGAGCTGCGGCACGGCGGAGGAGAACCTGGACAACAACCGGGCCCTGGTCCGACGGCTGCGGGACAAGGGGGTGCGGGCGACCCTCACCGAGAACCGCGACGGCCACAACTACACCGGCTGGCGCGACTGCCTGGACCCGGTGCTGGACGGCGTCCTGCGCGAGGTGTGGGGATCGGCGGACGCCGGACCCCGCTGAGCACGAGACTGCACCCCGTGCGCCGTGACGTGTGGACCGTGCCTGCCCCCAGCGTGGGCGGCCAGGGCCACGTGGTCGCGTACGGCCACTGGGGCACCCCCGTCCTGTTCTTCCCCGCGGAGGCCGGCTCGGCGTTCGACATCGAGGACCACGGGCTGATCCACGCCCTCGCCGGGCCGATCGAGGCCGGTCGCATCAAGGTCTACGCGGTCGACTCCCACGACGGCAGCACCTGGTCCGACCGCACGATCCCGCTGGAGGAACGGGCCCGACGGCACGAGGGCTACCACGCCTGGATCGTCGACCAGGTCGCCCCCGCGATCCACGGTGACTGCGGCGGATTCGTCCGGATCGCTACCGCCGGGGGCTCGATGGGCGCCTACCACGCCGTCAACCTCGCACTGCGCCGGGCGGACCTGTTCCCCTACGCGCTGGGGATGTCCGGCAACTACGACCCCACCACCTGGAACGGCTGGGGCGACCAGGGCGACACGACGTACTTCAACAACCCGTTCGCGTACGTGCCCCACCTCCACGGCGACCACCTGGACTGGCTGCGCAGCCAGGTGTTCGTGCAGCTGTGCGTCGGCCAGGGGGCGTGGGAGGTGCACCCCACGCAGGCTCTTCCCAGCACGCTGGCCTTCGCGGACGTGCTGCGGGACAAAGGGATCCCCAGCTCCCTGGACGTCTGGGGCTACGACACCCCGCACGACTGGCCGTCCTGGGCGCGGATGGCCCAGAAGCACCTCGGCGGCCTCGGATGACCGCCTCGACCGGCGAGGGAGGCTCCCGATGACCGCTGATGCCGCCACCCGCGAGCACCTGGTGGGGCTGCTGCTGGGGACCGAGAACGACTGGCCCGCGGCGCTGGAGGCCCTGGTCCGGCTGATGGGACCGATCGAGGACGGCCACGGGGTGCGCCACCACGTCACCACGGAGCGGGTCACCATCGAGCCGTTCTCGCTGCGCTACCAGCCGCGCTACGACCTGGTCATCGACCGGCTCGCGCACTGGTACTACGTGCCCCGCGAGTGGCTCAAGAAGATCAGCATGATGGACGACGTGTACCTGTTGAACAGCCCATTCACGTTCCAGTCCATGGAGAAGCATGCGGCCTACTGCGCGATGATGCGGCTGGGCATGAAGGTCCCCGAGACCGTCCTGGTCCCGTACAAGAACCCGGTCGACAACGCCCGCTGGGCCTACACGGCAGCCCAGTACAACCGACCGTTCGACCTCCCCGCGATCGCCGAGACGCTGGGCTACCCGCTGTACATGAAGCCCTTCGACGGGGGCGGCTGGCGCGGTGTCTCGCGCGTCGACGACCGCGAGGCGCTGATGCGGGCGTACGACGACTCCGGCGAGATGCTCATGCACCTGCAGCAGTCGAAGGACCATGACGTCTTCGCCCGAGCGCTGTCGATCGGGCCGGAGACGATGGTGATGCGGTTCCGCCCGGAGCGGCCGATGCACGACCGGTACGAGGTCTCCCACGACTTCCTGACCCCGGAGTCAGGCGACGAGTGCGTGACCATCTCGCGCACTGTCAACGCCTTCTTCAAGTGGGAGTTCAACTCCTGCGAGATGCTGGTGAAGTTCGGGGACGAGGGACAGCGGGACGAGGTCTACCCGATCGACTACGCCAACGCCTGCCCGGACGTCGCACTGACCTCGCTGCACTACTACTTCCCGTGGGCGATGAAGGCGCTGGTCCGCTGGACCGCGTTCTGCCTCGTGAGCGGGCGCAAGCAGAAGATCGACCTCGACACCTCCGCGTTCTTCGCCGTCTCCGACCGCGACGACCTGGACTACCGGGAGAAGCTGGCGCGCTACCGCCGGATCTCCGACGACTTCTTCGAGGTGGACCGCTACTTCGACTGGTGCGACTCACGCCTGCGCGACTTCGACGCGATGACGCTGGAGTGGTTCACCGGGCCGGACTTCGACCGCGTCCTGGTGGACACCGTGCGAGCGACCTTCCCGGCGCACGAGCACGACCAGTTCATCGCCCACTACCGCGGCCTGATCGGCCTGTGGTGCCGCGACGAGGCGGAGCGCCTCAGCGGCTCCGCCTCGTCGTAGACCACCCCCGGCCAGGCTCCCTGTCGTCCGGGGGCGCCCGCCTCAGTCGGCGCCCTCCGTCCTCGACATCCCGCGCTCGACCGCCTCGATCAGCGCTGGCCGCAGGTCCACCGCTGGGATGATACGGCTGACCGACCCCACCTCCTGCGCACGCTCGACGCTGTGCACCTCGTCGAACTCCGCGGCGACGTCCCCGAGCATCTGCCCGTGCACCTGCTCGGTGAGGTGCGACAGCTCGGCCCGCAAGCGAGCCCGCTCGGACCCCTCCGCCGCGGCGATCCGCTCCTGCATCTCGACGATGCGCGGGTCGGCCTGCACGCGCTTGCGCACCTCGCCGGCGAACACGACCGCGGCTGCGGGCGCGCCGCCGAGTACGGAGGCGTGCGAGCCCTCCACCGCCAGCGTCTCCAGCATCGGGTTCAGCTTCTGCGAGAACACCACGAAGGCGCCGCCGTGGTAGCGGGAGACCACGCAGAACACGATCGGGCCGTCGAAGTTCACCACCGCACGCCCGATCTCGGCACCGAACTCCAGCTGCGTGCGGCGCATCGACTCCGGTGAGCCGTCGAACCCGGAGAGGTTGGCCAGCACCACCAGCGGCCGGTTGCCGCTGGCCGCGTTGACCGCGCGGGCCGTCTTCTTCGACGACATCGGGAACAGCGTGCCGCTGGTCCACTGCTCCGGACCGTCGGCGGGCAGCGCCCCGGTGCGCGGGATCGCGTGCGCCTCGATACCGATGAGGCACACCGGGATCCCGCCGAGGTGCGCGTCCCACACGACCACCGTGTCGGCGTCGGCCATCTCCCGCCAGCGCTCGAGCGGGGCGTGGTCGGAGTCGATCACGGCCCGCATCACGCTGCGGATCTCGAACGGCGCCTTGCGGCCGGGGTTCGCCTCGTCCGACAGCACGTCCCCCACCGTCCGCAGCGGGGAGCCGGGCAGCGTGTGCTCGCGGCTGCGGATGTCCCGGTCGACCGGGTCGGACGTCTCAGCGCGCCGGGGGAACCGCTCGCCGGGCGCCACGTACGCGTGGTCGTAGTGCGCCAGCAGCACGCCGATGGCCGCGGTCAGGTCCGGCGCCCAGTACTGCGCCTGCCCGTTGGGGCCCATCACCCGCTCGTAGCCGCCGATGCCGTGGTTGTCCTCGGCCGACACCGAGCCGGAGAAGTCCAGCGCCTGCTTGCCGGTCAGCACCATGGCGCTGTCCGGCGTCATGACCAGGATTCCCTTGGTGTGCATGAGCATCGTGGCCTCGGCGTTCCAGTACGGCTGCGCGCCGACGTTGATGCCGGTGACCACGACGTTGACTTCGTAGCCGTCCTGAGTGAACTCGATGATGCGCCGCAGCACGTCGGCGATCCAGTCCATGTTCTCCGTGCCGCTGTCCATGGCGATCCGGGCGCCGGCGGAGATCGCGTACCACTCCAGCGGGACGCCCATCTCCTCGGCCAGGTCGAGCGCGGCCAGGATGCGCCGGCACTCGGCTTCCGCCAGCGAGCCCAGGGCTCGGGTCGGGTCGCCGAGCAGCGCCACCCGCGACATCCCCTCGGGGTAGCGGGACGTGGTGTTGGTGACGACCCCGGCGATGATGCCCGCGGTGTTGCGGCCCGGAGGGCGATCGACCGGGACCAGCCGCTCCCCCGACTCGTCCAGGTCGTACTCCACGAAGCCGCCACCCAGGACCTCGGGCCGCCCCCCCGCGCGCGGCGACACGACCATGGTGAGCAGCTCGTACGGATACACGGCCCCGCGGCGGCGGCTCTGCACCACCTTGCGGGTGTACTCGTCCAGCGGCACCAGCGGGTGGCTGGGGGGCTCCCGCTCCTCCAGCACGAAGCCGCCGCCCGCGGGTGCGCTCAGCCGCAGGGCGCGCGGTCGGAGCGCCCCGGTGTCCGGGTCACGGCGCTGGTACTGGACCAGCACCTCCTCCAGGCCCAGCCCGATGCTCGCCCGGACCATCCGCCGGGCCAGCCGCTCCAGGTCCTCCAGCGGCAGGTCCACCGGCGGCCACACGTACAGCAGCACCCGGTTCCACAGCGGCCGCTTCATCGGCGGGGTCGACGCCTGCGCGCGGCGCAGGCCCTCGAACGCCTCCGTCACGGCCCGGTCCAGCTGCGGCAGCCCCGCCACCCGGCCGGCCGCGTCCAGGGTCGGGGTGAGGTCGCGCACCTCCGCGACGGCGAACAGCCGCTCGTCCTTCGGGTTGTCCCGGGCCACCCCGCGGAAGAGGTAGACGTCCTCGGGCGAGGGCAGCCGCTCCAGGTCGAACTCGGCCAGCCGCCACAGGCTCAGCCGCTCGGCCATCATCGGGTGCAGCCCGCGCAGGAACCGGTCCTCCAGCAGGGCGCCGTCGTCGGACGGCCGGAACGTGAGGTGGTCCACGGCGCTGATGCCGTGGCTGTCGCCGCGGCCCCCGAGGGCGACGACGACATGCTCGACCCCGCGGCCCACCAGCGGCGCCAGCGTCGCCGGCAGCAGCCGCGACAGGTCGTCCAGGTCCGGGTGGTCGGCGTCGGTCCACAGGTACAGGTCCACCTGGTAGCGACCCGACGGCGGCTGCTGCGCCATCCGCCCCTGCACCGCGCGGACCACGTCGGTGACCTGGGCCAGCGGGCCGGATGCGCTGAGCACGCGCACCGCCCCCTCAGGCTCGTCCACCTCGGCGTCGAGCACCTCGACCCCGTCGACGGCCTCGGCGCGCACCGCCTCCAGGTCGTGGCCGCGGTGGTAGCGCCGGGTCATGACCTCCAGCGCGGCCGCCCGCTCCTCCGGCGGGACACTCCGCATCCGGCGCAGCAGCAGCGGGGCGAGCGGCTGGGGGCAGGCGACCAGGGACTGCACCAGCTCCTCGCGCTGGGGCCCGTCCGGCTCGTCCACCAGGGCGGCCAGCGCCGCCTCCGCGTCGGCGAGGGTGCGGCGTCGCGACTCGGCCAGCACCGGCTCGTCCACCAGTCGGAAGCGGACCTCCCGGGCCAGGTCGGCCACGACGGGGTTGCTGCGCGAGGTCGCCGACACCAGCCGGTCCAGGGTGGCCCGGGCTGCCCCAGCCGCCTCGTCGCCCAGCTCGGACGTGCGCCCCAGCCAGCGCTGCAGGATGCCCACCACGGCAGCCGTCTGCGCGGAGGTGCGCTGCTGGGACTGGTAGATCCAGTACAGCGCCTCGTCCAGGCGCGGCCCCGGGGTCAGGTCGGCGATCCCGTAGTGCGACAGGGCCCGTCGCAGGTTGGCCACGAAGCGCTGCGGCAGGCCGCGCGTGCCCGCCTCGGGCGCGCGCAGGAACGCGTACAGGTGCTCCTGCGGGCTGCGCACCATGACGTCGGCCTCGTCCGGCTCGCGCTGGCTGCGGAACAGCGCGCGCAGGTCCGCGTACGCCGTGAGCAGGTGCAGCTCCCCCTCGAGCACGTGCGAGTCGTCGACGGCGCGCTCCGCGCACAGTTGGGCCAGCGTCTCGGTGGCCCGGCCGCCGCCGGAGGCGTCCACGTCGTAGCCGAGCACGAGCAGCCGCAGCACCTCCAGTGACCGGTCGCACCGCTGCAGCGGGGTCTGCTCGGCCGCTGCGGCCCCGATCTCGACCGGGGCGGACACCGGGACGGCGTCGACGTCGCGGTACGGCGGATCGATCCGCACGACCGGGGTGCCCGCGTCGACCTGCACGTTGAGCCCGACCAGCAGCTCGCGCACGCGGCCGGCGACCGGGGTGCGGATCGCGGTCTCCATCTTCATGCTCTCGACGACCGCCACCGGGTCGTTGACGGCGACCTCCTGTCCCGGGCGCACCGGGAGGTCGACGATCACGCCGGGGACGCGGGTGGCGACCACGCCGTAGTCGTCGCGGGTGAGCCGGTGGGGGACGCCGTCCACCTCGACCAGGTGCTCGCCGCCCTGGACGGCGGACACCACCCGGTAGCGCCGGCCGCCGATGGTGACGCGGGACTGGTACGGCGCCCCGCGCTCGACCACCAGGTCCACGTCGGCGTCGCCCGCGGTGATGCGGTAGGCGTCCGGTCCGGTGCGGTCCACGTGCAGCGAGACGGCGATCCCCTGGTGCACCAGTTCCAGGTCGTGGCCCACGTCGCGACGGGCGCTGGGCCGTCCCCGACGAGCCGCGGCGTGGAACCGGGTGAGCTCCAGGGCCAGGTCCTCGTCGTATGCGTCGACGGCCGCGACCAGCAGCGCGATGTCGCCGTACCGGTGGCCGACCAGGGAGTCCGCCTCCACCAGGCTCGACAGCCAGGCCAGGTCCGTCGTGTCGTCCCTGACCTCCGGCCGGTCCAGCAGCTCCAGCAGGAAGCCCTTGGACGTGATGCCGCCGGCGACCACCACCGGGAGCTGGGCCAGCGCGCGGTGCAGCCGGGCGCGGGCCTCCTCCCGGGTGGCGCCCCAGGCGGCGACCTCAGCGACGGTCGGGTCGAGGTCGGGGATGACCGTGTCGCCCTCGGTGATGCCGGTGTCGATCCGCAGCCCCGGGCCGGTCGGCGGCCGCAGCAGCAGGACCTGCCCCGGCGCCGGCTCGAAGCCGTGCCAGGGGTCCTCGGCGACGAGCCGTACGGCGATCGCGTGCCCGCGCTCGGTCGGCGGCTCCCCGTCCAGCGCGAGGCCCTCGGCGATCCGCAGCTGCAGCTTGGCCAGGTCCAGCGGCGAGCACAGCTCGGTGACCGGGTGACCGAGCGGCAGTCCCGCGCTGACGTGGACCAGGCCGGCGTCCCCGGTCGCCGGCCGCACGTGGTAGCTCACGGTCCCCGCACCCACCCAGCCGACGGCCAGCAGGAGGCAGACCGCGTCGCGGCGCAGCCGCCGCGCGAGGTCCTCGTCCAGCCAGGAGACCGGGGTCTCGGTGAGCAGCTTCTCGGTGCGCCGCTGGACGGTCCCGTCGTGCGTGCCGACCGCCCAGGCGCCCCCGCGCCCGTCGGCCATGACCACGACGTCGACCTGACGCAGCCCCTCCGGACCGCCGTCCAGCTCGCCGGCGGGCACGATGTCCAGGACCTCGCACAGGGACGCGAGCTCGGCCGGGTCGGCCAGCCGGCGCAGCGCGGTGGCGGGCGGGCCGAGCACCCGGATGCCGAGCCGCTCGCACAGCTCGGCCACCTCGGGCTGGCGCGCCAGCGGACCCCAGCCCACCCACACGGCGTCGGGCGCGGCCCGACGCAGGGCGACCTCGAGCCGGCCGAGGTCGTGGTATGCCGCCACCCGGCGCCCGCTGGCCGGGTCGAGAACGGTCCCCGGACCGACGCTGACCGCCTCGTCCGCCTCGCGCACCCACAGCGAGTCCCGCTCGTCGTCGGTGTGCAGGACGATCGTGGTCAGCGGGGTGCCGCGCTCGGTGCCGTGCTCCCGCGCGGCGTTGACCAGCCGCATCGCGGCCACCCCGCGGTTGACGATCGCCAGCCGCCTCAGCGGACCCGGGTCGGCGGTTCCCGGCTGCGGGGCCCCCGGCTCGGGGACGGCCGCGCCCTCGGGCGAGCGCTCGGTCACGAGTCCTCCTCCTCCGACCCGGACTCGTCGGACCCGGACTCGTCGGACCCGGACTCCTCGGACCCGGACTCCTCCGCCGCGGGTCCCTCCGCCCCGGCATCGACGACCGCCGCCGCCAGCGGGGCGAGCAGGTCCGCGCCGGGACCGCCGGGCAGGGCCACGGTGCGGTAGCCGAGCAGCCGCACCAGCACCTCCCCGTCACCCCCGACCACGACCGCGTCGACGGAACCGTCCTCCTGCCCGGCGGCAACGGCGCGGACCGGCAGCTCGGTCTCGACCGCGGGGAACACCTCCATCCGCTCCACGTGCAGCGGCAGCGCCATCACCCCGTCCAGCCCCAGCTCGCGGACCCCCGCGGTCTGGAAGCACAGCTCGGCCAGCCGAGGTGCGGTCGTCAGCGGCGCGTCGACCGGGTCGCGGTCGGCCGGCAGCGGGTCGGTGAGCTCCCCGACCACGCGGCCACCGTCGGCCCACACCCCGGACAGCACCTGGTAGGCGGGGCCGTGGAAGTAGATCCGGTAGACGTCCTCGGCCGAGGCAACAGCGGCGCCGTCAGCCGGGTCGGCCGGAGCCTCCGCCGTCTCCGGCGTCCGCGGCTCTGCGGCCAGCAGCACGCGCCCGGTGAAGTGCGTGGTCACCTGCTCGGGCTGGCCGGGCAGCGTGCGCCGCCCGACGAGCGCGCAGTCGGCCACCAGGCCGTCGCCGTCGTCGGCCGGGCGCAGCAACGCGTGCACCTCCAGCACCCTCGGCTCGTCCCGGTAGAACTTCACCGGGGCCAGGAAGTCCACGTCCTCCACGGCCACCACGTGCAGGTCGGGTGCGAGCACCCGGGCCGCTTCGGCGAACGACTCCATCCCCATGACACCGGGCAGTACGGGGGTCCCGTCGATCCGGTGGTCGTCCAGGAAGCCCTGGGCGGTCGGGTCGAGCTCGACGGCGACGGTCAGGCCCCGCGTGGTGGCGGCGACGGGGCGACCGGCCACCGGGCCGGCCGGGTCGGTCCGCTCGACGTCGGCGGCCGCGGCCTGCGGGTCGAGGCCGCCGGCCTCGGCCCGGTCGCCCACCAGGATCCCCAGCCGGCCGGCGACGACGACCTCGCCGCCCCCGGTACGGGCCTGAGACTCGTGCCGCACCACCGGGATGCCGATCGACGGAGGCAGCATGTCGATGCCGGCGAACTCCATCATCTTCGGGATCGAGCCGCGGCTGGCCATGCCGATCTCGGCCCACGCGGTCCAGTCGAGCGCCACGCCGCGGGTCGGCGACCCGACGTTGCGCAGCCGCGACATCGCCTTGCACAGCAGGTCATTCGCCGCGCTGTAGTCGGTCTGACCACCGTTGCCGAACCGGCCCGCGATGGACGAGAACACCACCGCGGTCCCGACCGGGACCTCCGCCAGGGCGGACCGCAGGTGGAACCAGCCGTCCACCTTCACGTCGAAGACGAGGTCGAACTCGCGCTGGGCCTTGTCCGGCAGGAACCGGCTGATCTCCAGCCCGGCCGCGTGGACGAGCAGGTCGACCCGACCGCCCGCCGCGACGTCGGCGAGGGCCTCGGCCACGGCCTCGCCGTCGGTGAGGTCGACGGCGTGCCAGTACGCCTCCCCGCCGGCCGCGCGGACGGCCGCCATGGCCTCCCACGCGGCCCGGGACCGCTCGATCCGCGCCAGCTCGCGCTCGACCAGGGCGGGCGTCGCCCGCTCGCCGCGGTCGGCGATGCGCTGCGCCATCGTGAGCTTCAGCGCGTCCCGGTCGGCTGCGAACGCCGCCAGGTCCGGGTCGTCCGCGTCCGGCTCGGGGGTCAGGTCCAGCAGGTGGAACGTTCCGCCATTCGCCGCCAGGTCGGCCACGATCGCCGACACGATGCTGCCCGCGGCCCCGGTGACGACCACGACCGAGTCGGGTCCGAGCGCCCGCTCCTCGGCCGGCTCGTCCACGTCGCGCTCGACCAGCCCGATCGTCCAACGGCGGCCATCGGCATAGCCGACCTCGACGACACCGGGGTCGCGCTCGGCCTCGGCCAGAAGCCGGGTCGCCACGGTCAGCGGGTCGTCCCCGGCGGCCGCGTCCACGACCTTCACCACGGCGTCGCCGCGCTCACGGCCGAAGGCCTTGGTGAACCCGGACACCGCGCCGCCCAGGACGTCCTCGGCTCCGGCATCGTCATACCCGAACCGGCCACCGAGCCGGGTCGCGGTCACCAGCGCGCGGTCGGGCGCTTCGAAGGCCTCGTACGCCGCCCGGGCCGCCGACGCCAACCCCTTGACGCGCAGCGAGATCGCCGCGGCGCGCTGCTCGGCGTCCAGGGTGTCGGCGTCCACCGGGTCGAGCGCCGGCAGCCAGAACAGCGCCGTCAGGGGCTGCGCCCCGTGCGCCTCGGCCAGCTGGTCCGCGACCGCCTCCGGGTCCGCGTCCCGGTCCAGGACGACCACGTCGGCACCCCGCTCGGCGAGCAGGTCGGCCAGCGCGGACGACACGGCGCCCTCGTCCGGCATGACGGCAACGCGGGTGCCCGCGCCGATCTGCACGGCGGTCGGGGCGAACCAGTCCAGCGGAGGCCGGACCACGGGAACCGGGATGCGACGGGGGAAGCCCTCGGCCAGCTCGGGTCCGGCCGCTGCGGCCGGTGCGGCCGCAGCCTCGCCGGCGGGCTCGGCTGCGGTCTGCGGTGCCCGGTCGCGGATGAACCCGATGACGTGGTTCAGCGTCGGGTAGTCCCGCAGCTTCAGCGAGTCGTCGCGCGGGATGTCGTACGCCGACCGCACCGTCGCGAACAGCTCGGCCTGCTTCACCGTGTCGATCCCGAGGTCGGCCTCGAGGTCCAGGTCGAGCGCGAGCAGCTCACGCGGGTAGCCGGTCTGCTCCGACACCAGCGCCAGCACGGCGTCCTCCAGCGGGTCTCCCGCGGCGGCCACCGGCTCCGGGGCCGGGGGCGGGGTGGGTGCGGCGGGTGCCGGTGCCGCCGGGGCGGCGGGGGTCGACACCGGCGCGGGGGCGGTCGCGGGGGCCGCCGGCGCGGCCGGCCGGGCCGCAGGGCCGCGGTCGACGATGCGCAGCTTCCGCTGCGCGACCTCCAGGTCCGCGCCCGCATGCCCGGCGGACTCGGCCAGCCAGGCCTGCCAGCGGGCCGGGTCGACGATGCGGTAGCCGTACCCGAGCTGGTCGGGGGCGCGGTGCGCGCCGTCGGGTACCGGGGTCCAGCGCAGCAGCGCCATGCTGATCTGCGAGCCGAAGCCGGCCGCCAGCCGCAGCGCGTAGCGGACCGGGTAGGCACCGCCCGCCGAGATGTTGAGGCGACCGAGCTCGGGGTCGACCTCGCGGTAGTTGGGCACCGGGGGCACCAGGCCGGTCTCCAGCGACTTCACGGCGACGACGTCCTCGATCCCGACGCCCATCGGGTGACCGGTGTAGCCCTTGGTGTTGGCGATGACGATCCGGTCGGCGTCCGCACCGAAGACCCTGCGCAGCGCGAAGATCTCCGCCGACGCGCTGCCGCCGCGGGCCGGGGTGTAGGTCTCGTGGGAGACGAAGACCGTCTCCGGGGCGAGCTGGCCGCGCGGCACGCCGCGGGCCTCGGCCTGGCGGACGACGTCCTCCATCACGTCGCCGATGTGGTCGACGTCGAGGCGGGTGCCGTGGAAGGCGCTGTTGGCCGTGACGGTCCCGAGGACCTCGCAGATCGGCTGGATGCCGCGCTCGCGCGCCGCCTCCGCGCTCTCCACCACGAGCGCCGCGGCGCCCATGCCGAGGATCATCCCGTGCCGGCGCCGGTCGAACGGCAGAGCGGCCTGGGTGACGTCCTCGTCGGTGGCGGCAGCGCCGGAGGCGAGGAACCCGGCGCCGATCCAGCCGAGCAGGTCGTCACCGGTCGCGTCGTCGGACGCGACGACGACCACGCGGGTGCACCGGCCGGCGCGGATCCAGTCCTCGGCCAGCGCGATGGCCTGGGTGGTGCTGGCGCAGGCGGCGTTGATCTGGGTGTTGGGACCGCGGGCACCGATCAGATCCGCCAGCTGCGAGTGGCCCATGGACAGCACGCGGAACAGGAACCGACGGTCGAAGGTGTACGGGTGCTCGGCGAGCGCGTGCTCGAGGGCGTGGATGCGGTGGTCGAGCTCGGCCAGCGCGGGGCTGGCGGGGTCGGCGGCCGCGACGCGGGTGCGCACGTCCGTGAGTGCCGCCAGCTCGCTGCGCTTGCGGCGGTCCTCCTCGTACGCGGTGAGCTCGGCGGCGAACTCGTCGACGCCGGGGAACGCGGAGGCGAAGATGACGCCGGTCCGGTCGCGCAGCGCCTCGGGCAGGCTCCACCGGTCCGGCAGCTGCGAGCCGGTGGACGTGGTCTTGTAGCGCTGCACCAGCGGGATGCCCGCGTCTCGCAGCGCGTCGATGCCGGCACCGATGGCCAGCCGGGTGGACATCCCGTACGCCTTCACCCGCTCGGGGTCCAGCCCGAACTCGGCGGCCAGGTCGAACTCCCCCGGTCGGGCGGCGAGCTTGATGACGTCGGCGACGGAGTCGATCGTCTCGAAGCGGCCGCCGCCGTCGGACTTCACCAGCCGGGTGATGTGCTTGTCCAGGATCTCCTGGCGCAGCCGCGACGGGATCACGTCGATGAGCTGCTGGCCCTCGAGCAGCCGCTCGAGGTTGTCGTCGTCGAAGACCTTCTCGGTCCCGGGCAGGCCCAGCGCCGCACCGGTGATGACGACCGGCTCGGTGGACGCGGGCGTCCCCCCGCCGGCCAGCATCGAGCGGCTGCGCTCGAGGAAGTCGGCGAACAGGTGGCCGAGCTCGAGGTAGGTGCGGTCGGAGACCGGCCCGGCGGGGGCGCTCGCTGCGGGCGTCGGCACCGCGGCGGCCACGGCGGCGGGCGAGTGCACGGGCGCAGGGGCCGCGACCGCCGCGGGTGCCGGGGCGGGCACGGCGGGGGCGGGGACCGGGGCCGGCTCGGCGATCCCGGTGCCCACGCCAGAGGCGTACAACCCGGCCAGCGCCTGGTTGAACGCCGCGTCGTCGGTCACCTTCGGGTGGTTGGTGAACAGGGTGAGCACGTCGTCGTCGCCGAGCACGTCGGCGGCCATGCCCTGCAACGCGCGCTTCGGTCCGACCTCGACGAAGACCCGGGCACCGGCGTCGTAGAGGGACGTCAGGCCGTCGATGAACTGCACGGGCGACGCCACCTGGCGCGCCAGAAGGTCCAGCATCTCCTCCTCGACGCCCGGCCCGCTCGGGTAGAAGCGGCCGGTCACGTTGGACACGATCGGCAGGGAGGGGGGCTGCACACCGAGCCGCTGCAGCTGGGCCCGCAGGGGCACGCTGGCGGCCGACACGATCTCGGTGTGGAAGGCGTGGCTGACGTTGAGCCGGAAGGTCTGGAACCCCTGCGCCTCGCACTGGGCCGCCGCTGCCAGCACGGCCTCGGTGGCCCCGCCGATGACCGACTGGCTGTAGCAGTTCACGTTCGCGACGACGACGTAGCCCTCGGCCGCGTCGACGATGCGCTGCACCTGGTCCAGCGGGGCGAACACCGCCACCATGGCCCCGTTGTCCTCGGTCTTGATGTGCGCCATCTCGGCGCCGCGCGCAGAGACCGCCTCCAGGGACGAGGAGAAGGTGAGCGCTCCGGCGGCGACCAGCGCGCCGTACTCGCCCAGGCTGTGGCCCATCACCAGGTCCGGCTTCACCCCGTACGCCTCGAGCAGGCGGGTCAGCGCCAGGTCGGTGGCGAGCACGGCGGGCTGGGTGATCTCGGTGTTGCGCAGCGACGCCTCGGCCTGTGCGACCGCCGCCTCGTCGTCCTTCGGCACGAAGATGTACTCGGTCAGCGGCTTGCCGAGCAGCGGCGTCATGACCGCGTCGGCCTCGGCGAACGTCTCCGCCACCAGTGGCTCCTCGTCGCGCAGCCCGGCCAGCATGTTGGCGTACTGCGAGCCCTGGCCGGTGTAGAGGAACGCGACCTTCGGCGCGGGACCGCTGCCTCGGAAGATCCCGCGGGCCCGCAGCGCCTTCCACATCGCGGGGTTGTCGCCCTTGTCCAGCGCGGCGAGCGCCTTGGCGGCCTTGTCCGCCAGCTCGGCGGCATCGGCGTAGTCGATGGCGATCCGCTGCGGTGCCCGCAGGTCCGATTCGAACGGGGCGCGGGCGGCCGGTGCTGTGCCGGCGGCCGCCTCGGCGGCGACGGGGCGAAGCCGCTCCGCGAGCGCGGGCGCGCTGTCGGCGCCGAGGACCAGGACCCCGCGCAGCGGGGCCTTCGCACTGGCCGCCGGCGCGGCGGACCCGGTGCCGAGGTCGGCGCCAGTGGCCAGCACGCGCCGCCGGGACGTGTCGATGCGGCCGGGCACGTACTCCTCGAGGACGGCGTGGAAGTTGGTGCCCCCGAAGCCGAATGCGCTCACACCCGCGGTCCGGACCCGGCCCGCGGCCGGCGTCCAGTCGCGCAGCTCGGTGTTCACGCGGAACGGCGAGGTGGACCAGTCGAGGTTCGGGTTGGGGTCGACGAAGTTGAGGCTCGGCGGCAGCACCTTGTGGTGCAGCGAGAGCGTGGCCTTGAGCAGCCCGGCGGCGCCGGCGGCGGCCTTGAGGTGCCCGATGTTGGACTTCACCGAGCCGAGGGCCACGCTGCCGGGGGCCAGGTCCGCGCCGCCGAACACCTCGGTCGCACTGGTGACCTCGACGACGTCGCCGACCCGGGTGGAGGTGCCGTGCGCCTCGAGCAGGCCGAGGTCCTTCGGGTTCAGGCCGGACTGCTTCCAGGCCCGCTCGACGGCGAGCTTCTGGCCCACAGGGTTGGGTGCGGTGATCCCCTTGCCGCGGCCGTCGCTGGCGCCCCCGATGCCGCGCAGGACCGCGTAGATGCGGTCGCCGTCGCGCTCGGCGTCAGCCAGCCGCTTGAGCAGGAACAGCGCGGCGCCCTCACCCATAACGAAGCCGTCGGCACCGGCGTCGAACGGCCGAGTCCCGGTCGCCGAGAGCGCGCCGATCTTGCAGAACTTCACGAACGAGGACGCGCCCATGTTGCGGTCGATGCCGCCGGTGACGGCGGCGTCGAACTCGCCGGTCATCAGGCCCTCGATCGCGGCGTCGAAGGCGGCCATCGCGGACGCGCACGCGGCGTCGGTGATGAAGTTCGGGCCGTGCAGGTCGAACAGGTTGGCGATCCGCCCGGCGAGCACGTTGCCGAGCTCGCCCGGCATGGTGTCCTCGGTGATCTCCGGGTAGTCGGCCCACATCGTCTCGCGCAGCCCGTCCGCGATCGCCCCGCGGACGTCGGCCGGCAGGCCGGCGAAGGCGGGTGCCTTGCCCAGCTGGCGGGCGATCTCCGGATAGGTGATGCGCAGGTTCGTCGCGTAGTGCTTCTCCCCCGCCATCGCATTGCCGAGGATGACGGCGGTCCGCTCGCCGTCCACCGGCTTGCCGTAGTCCGCGAACACCGCGCGGGTCAGCGCGACGGCCCACCGCTGGCCCTCGTCCATCGCGTCGGCGACCTTGGGCGGGATGGGCAGCTTCCAGCCCAGCGGGTTCCACTCGTAGTCGCGGACCCAGCCGCCGATCTTCGAGTACGTCTTGTCCGGCGCCTTGGGGTCCGGGTCGTAGTACAGCTCGGGGTCCCAACGGCCCGGCGGCACGTCGGCGATGCTGTAGCGGCCCGAGGTGACGTTGGACCAGAACGCCTGCGCGTCCGGGGCGTCGGGCAGGATCGCCGAGACGGCGACGATCGCGATGGCGGGGGACGGGGCGTCGTACTCGGCGTGCACGTCGGCTCTCCGGCGGGTCGTGGCGGGCGTTGCGATGTCGGGGGTTCCGGTCCTGCGGAACGGGCGGCCGGTCAGCCGCGCTGGTAGAGGGCGTCGGCGACCGCGTCCATGTCCGCGATCAGGCCCTGCTGCGCGCCGAGGACGTCCGGCATGCGCACGGCCGCGAGCAGCGCCGCGGGGTCGGCGGCATCGTCGGCCGCGAGCACCAGGCGGGAACCGTCGGCGGCGGCGCGGTGCGCGGCGTCGCGGGCGAAGATGCGGGCAACGGCGGCCTGCCCGGCCGGGTCGAACCGGCGGTCGGACTTCTCCGGCAGCTGCCCGTCCAGGCCGCGGGCGGCCCGGCGGCACAGCGCCGCGGAGCCCTCGACCCACGCCACCAGCTCGCCCAGCCGCAGCAGCACGTGCTGGTTGCGGGTGAGCCGCCCGGCGCGGCAGGCCTCCATGACCTCCGCCAGTGCGTGGTGGGCGAGCGCGGCGGTGCCCGCGCCGACCTCGGGCCGGCGGGCCGCGAGCTGCTCGAGCTCACGCGCCTGCGCGTGGTAGTGGTCGCCGCGGGTCTTCAGGTGCTGCTGCCACCGGTCGCGGGAGATCGTCATCTCCATGATCTCCGAGGTGCCCTCGTAGATCGTGGTGATGCGCACGTCCCGCTTGATCTTCTCGACCATGTACTCGTGCGTGTAGCCGTACCCGCCCAGCGCCTGGATGCTGGCGTCGGCGGCCGCGTTGCCGGCCTCGGTGGCGAGGTACTTCGCGATCGCGCCCTCGGTGTTGAGGCTGTCGTCGCTGGCGTCGAGCCGCTCGGCGGTCTCCTCGATGTACGCGCGTCCGGCCTCAAGCCGAACCGCGTTGGGGACGATCAGCTTGTGCGTGTATCCCTGCTTCTCCGACAGCGGCGCGCCGCCCTGGATGCGTTCGGTGGAGTACGCGATCGCCCGGTCCAGCGCGGCCCAGCCGGCACCGAGGCCGAAGGCCGCGACCATCAGCCGGGTGTAGCCGAAGACCAGTTGCGCCTGGACCAGGCCCTGGCCCTCCACCCCGCCGACGAGGGCGTCGGGGGTGACCTTGACGTCGTCGAGGAACAGCGCGGCGGTGTTGGACAGCCGGATGCCGTGCTTGTGCTCGTGCTCGCCGGGAGCGAAGCCCTCGGCGTCGCGCTCGACCACGAACCAGGTCGGGCCGGCGGGGGTGTTCGCCAGGATCGTGTACAGCTGGGCGACGCCGCCGTTGCTGATCCACTGCTTGCGTCCGGTGATCGAGTAGCCGACGACCGCGCCGTCCTCCTCGATCGGCACGGCGACGGTCTTGAGGGCGCCGAGGTCGCTGCCGGCCTCCGGCTCGGTGGCGCCGTACGCCATCATCAGGCCCTCCTCGGCGATGGCGCCGAGCCAGCGGGCCTTCTGCTCCTCGGTCGCCCCGACGACGATCGGGTCGCTGCCGAGGAAGGTCGCCAGCACCGACGTGGCGACGCCGAGGTCGATGGACGCCATCTGCTCGCAGACGCGGTAGACGTCGAAGGCGTTGCCGCCCATGCCGCCGTACTGCTCCTCGATGAACAGCAGCTGGATGCCCAGCTCGTCGCTGCACATCCGGTTGACGATCTCGGCCGGGTACTCGTCCCGGTCGTCGAGCTCGATCAGGGTGGCGTCCGGGAGCTCCTTCGCGGCGAAGTCCGCGATCGCCTCCAGGATCATGCCGAGCGTGTCGCGGTCCAGGCCGTTCTTCATCGAGCGGGTCCCCCTCGTGGGTCCGGTCAGGTCGGACCCCAGCGAACCGGGTGCTCGGGGGAGGTTGAACCGCCAACAGTCGCGACTCGGGTGGGCCGGAAGGCCGTTACCGGCCGGTAAAGCCCCCGGGGGTATCCGGGGCGGCGCCAAGAAGCGACTGTGGTGCCGGTTGCGTGAGCGGTGGCACACCCCACCGGCACCACAGGGTCCGCGGATGCGGCGGGGGCGCGGTCAGCGCCTCGACGTGGTCAGCAGGGGTAGGCGCGGTAGAAGCGCTGGAACGGCTGCACGATCCAGTTCTGGATCTGCCACGAGGACCAGCCGAAGGACCGGTAGAGGTGCGCCTTCGGGCGCCCGTCGCCGTCCAGGCCCCACAGCACCCAGGTGCGGCCGCCCTTGGACAGCTTGTAGGCGATCTTCGCGCTGTAGTCCTTGGTGAGGATCTTGCGGGTGTTCCACCACGTCTGCCCGCCGAAGGTGGGGCGGTTGAGCTGGAAGATCCCGTAGTCGCGGCCGTTGAACAGCCGGTTGCCGGGGCCGATGCTGCGGCCGCGGGACTCCCGCATGGAGATGGCCCACGCTTCGCGCAGGTCCTCACCGCGGAAGCCGGCCTTGTGCAGCACCTGGGCCAGCTCGTTGCGGCACGGCTTCGCGGGCTTCGGCTTCGCGGGCTTCGGCTTGGCCGGCTTGGCCGGCTTGGCCGGCTTGGCCGGCGCCGTCGCGGCGGGAGGAGCCGGGACGGCAGGGGTGGCCGGCGTCGCGGGCGTCGCCGGGGTGGCCGGGTCGGCCGGGACCGCGGGGTCCGCGCCGGGAACGGCAGAGGCGCCGCCGGTCTCGTCGGCGGCGGCCCGGCCGAGGCCGGCGCCGAGGGCGATCGGGAGCAGGGTGGCCACCAGGGCCAGGACCACGACCGCGAGGGTCGAGCGGAGGACGGTACGAGTCACGCATCAGCCTTCGTCTGCCCGCGGGTGGAGCGGGACTACCCCGGACGGGCGTGGGGGGAACGGGCACCGCGTGGCGGCACCCCGCACGTCCAGGGCTGGTGGGGCGGCGGCCGACCGGACCTCCGGTCGACCGCGGGATACCCGGTGGGGTACCCCTCGCAGGCCGGTCGCACACGGCGGTGTGCCGTGACCTCGGCCACGCCCCGGGACCCCCAGGCCACCGTGGCGGGCGCGACCGACATGCGGACGGCCCCCGCGCACGGGGGCCGACGCGCTCCAGGCTAGGCACGCCGGGCCGCTCCCACCCACGCCCGACCGGGTGGTCGTGACCGATCCCACTCCCCATACCATCTCCAAACGGGATGAAACGGACGCGCACGGACCGACGACCGACATCGCCGGCGGCCGCGCGCAGAACGGCGCGCCGGAACGCCGCGCGCCCTAGCCTCGGGCGCGTGACCAGGTTCTTCGTGCGCACGTACGCGTTCCCGGACGAGGTCGAGGCGGCGGCCACACGGGCGGAGGCGGACGGCTGGGACGGACTGCTGTTCCAGGACAGCCAGAACCTCACCCCCGACATCACCGTGGCGATGACCCTGGCGCTGCGGGCCACCGAGCACCTGGTCGTCGGGACGGCGGTCACCAACCTGGTGACCCGGCACCCTGCGGTGGTGGCCTCGACGTTCGCCACCCTGCAGCACCTGTCCGGCGGACGCGCGATGCTCGGCGTGGCCCGCGGCGACACCGCGCTGCTGCTGCTCGGCGAGCACCCGCCCGGCACCGAGCGCTTCGGCCAGCTGCTGGACGAGGTACGGACCTACCTCGCCGGCGGCACGGTGCACTTCGACGACCGGGAGAGCCGCATCGTGTGGCTGCCCGACGAGGGCGTGCCGGCGGTCCCGGTGAACGTCTTCGCCTCCGGTCCGCGCAACCTGGCCCTCGCCGCAACCCACGGCGACCGGGTCACCGTGGCCGTCGGCGCCGAGCCGGACCAGGTCCGCTGGGCGGTGGAGCAGGTCCGGGCCGCCGACCCGCACGTCCCCGTCGGCGCACTCGTGGTGGCCGGAGTCGGCGACGACCTGCCGGCGCTGCGCGAGTACGTACGGGGCAACGCCAGCATCTCCACCCACTTCCGGCGCGACGCGACCGCGGTGCTCAGCGAGGCCGACCGTTCCGTCGTCTCGGAGGTGACGCGGGACTACGACGTCTACCGGCACGCGACGGGCAGCTCGGCCCAGGCCACCGACCTGCCGGCGGACTACCTGGACCGCTTCTGCGTCGTCGGTCCGCCGGAGACCTGCGCGGCCCGGCTGCGCGAACTGGTCGCCCTCGGCCTGGACCACCTGGTCGTCGTCGGCGGCGGCCGCGACGCGGACCCGGCCGTGCGGCACCGCTCCGACGAGCTGTTCGCGCTGGAGGTCCTGCCCGCGGTCCGCGCGGCCGTCAGCGAGGGGACCGGTCCCGCGACCTAGGCGCGGATGCGCTCGTTGCGGGGGTCGTAGAGGGGGCGCAGCGAGGCGCGGGCGGGCCAGGTCCGCCCGGCGATGTCCACCGACCACTCCCCGGCGTCGATCCAGGCCTGGTCCAGCGCGGCGTCGCCCGCGTCCACCATCGCCAGCCCGACAGCGCCGCCGAGGGTGAACCCGTACGACGCCGCCCGCACGTATCCCACCGGCACGCCGTCGCGCAGCACCGGCTCGGCGTGGAACATCAGCGGTTCCGGGTCAGTCACGAGCACCTGCAGAAGACGCTGGGACAGCGGCCCGGACTCCTTCTGCGCCAATGCCTTCTCCCGCCCAATGAATCCACCGGGCTTGTCCCACGCGACCGCGAAGCCGAGCCCGGCCTCGAGCACCGTGTCGGTGTTGTCGATGTCGTGACCGTAGTCGCGGTAGCCCTTCTCCATCCGCAGGCTGGACAGCGCCTTCAGCCCCGCGTGCGCGAGTCCGTGGGACTCCCCCGCAGCGACCAGCCGGTCGTAGACGTGCACGGCCTGCTCCACGGGGACGTACAGCTCGTAGCCGAGCTCGCCGAGGTAGGTGATCCGCACGCACAGCGCGCGGCCGTACTCGATGTCGATCTCGCGCGCGGACCGGAACGGGAACGCCTCGTTCGACAGGTCCGCGGACGTAATCGACTGCAGCAGTTCGCGAGACCGCGGGCCCTGCACGTTGATCTGCGCGTACGCACCCGTCATGTCGGCGACGAACGCGTGCGCGTCGAGATCGGAGATGTGTCGCCGCAGCCGGGTCTCGACGTGCCGGTGCGCGGTGTCGGAGGCCACCACCCAGAACCGGTCGTCAGCAAGCTTGGTGACGGTCAGGTCGGCCTCGAGCGTGCCGCCGTCGTTGAGCCACTGGGTGTAGGTGATCACGCCCGGCTCGCCGTCGATCCGGTTGGCGGACAACCGTTCCAGCACCCGGCCGGCGTCGCGCCCCTCGACCAGGAACTTCGACATGAACGACATGTCCATCAGCGCCACGCCCTCGCGGACCGCGCGGTGCTCGGCCTCCCACGACGACCACCACGCGGGCCGTCCCCAGGTCAGCGGCCCCGGGTCGGGCTCGGACCCCGGCGCGGCGTACCAGTCCGCCGACTCCCACCCGCTGACGTCGCGGATGTACGCGCCCCGCGCCGCCAGCCGGTCGTAGAGAGGCGTGCGCTTGGCGCCGCGCGCGGTGTGCAGCGACCGGTTCGGGTAGTGGCACTGGTAGACCATGCCGAGCGACTCGACGGTGCGGGTCCGGCGGTACTCCGGGTTGGCCTGGTAGGCGTGCAGCCGGTCGATGTCGAACCCGGTGACGTCGATGCCGGGGTCGCCGTCGACGATCCAGTGCGCGATCGCCCGGCCCAGCCCGCCGCCGGTGAGGATGCCGATGGAGTTCAGGCCCGCGGCGACGAAGTAGTTGCGCACCTCCGGCGCCTCGCCCACGACAGGCTGCAGGTCCGGGGTGAACGACTCCGGGCCGCAGAAGAACGTGCGGATCCCGACGTCGAAGGACACCGGCACCCGGCTCATCGCCTTCTCCAGGTAGGGGCCCATCCGGTCCCAGTCCGGCGGGATGGTGCCGAACGAGAAGTCCGCCGGGATCCCCTCGACCTGCCACGGGGCGCAGACCGGCTCGAACAGGCCGACCATCAGGCCGCCGATCTCCTCACGGAAGTAGCCGTACGACCCCGGATCCTCCAGCACCGGGAACGAGGAGTCGATGCCCTCGAACGCGTCGGTGATCAGGTAGTAGTGCTCGGCCGCCTGCAGCGGGATCGTCACGCCGGAGCGTTCCCCCAGCTGGCGCGCCCACATGCCGGCGCAGTTGACGACGTACTCGCACTCGATGTCGCCGTACGGCGTCCGCACGCCGGCGACCGCGCCGTCGCGGACCAGCACCTCCTCGACCGCGACGCCCTCGGCGACCGTCACGCCCTGCATCCGGGCGCCCTTCGCCAGCGACATCGTGACGTCGACCGGATTGGCCCGGCCGTCCTCCGCCACGTAGAACCCGGCCAGCAGGTCGTCGGTGCGGGCCAGCGGGAACAGGTCGCCGACCTCCCGCGGGGAGATCTCGTGCACGTCGATGCCCATGAGCCGGTTGAAGGCGGACACCCGGCGGTACTCCTCCAGTCGGCCGTCGTCCGCCGCCACCTCGATGAACCCGACGGGCTTGAAGCCGGTGGACAGCCCGGTCTCGGCCTCGAGCCGCTGGTACAGGTCACGGGTGTAGAGGCGCAGCTCGGTGGAGGTGTGCGACGTGGAGCCGAACGTCACCATCAGCCCGGCCGCGTGCCAGGTCGTGCCGGACGTCAGCCGGTCCCGCTCGAGCAGCACGACGTCGTCCCAGCCGAGGTGACCGAGGTGGTACGCGACCGACGTCCCGATGACGCCACCGCCGATGACGACCACCCGGGCGCGCTGCGGCAGCCGGTTCGGTGGCGCGGGCGGAACGTCCGACGAGAGCGGGTGGGCGAGAGGCGCGGACGGGCTCGGGTCGGTCACCGGTGCCGCCTTCGGGTCGCTGGTGGGCGCCCGCCAGCCGGGCGTGGGGCACAGTCTGGCTCACCGGTGCACGGCAGTACGGTCGGGAGGGAGGGCGACCGCTCGGGCGCCCCGGGACGACGGGACGGGTCACGTGGGCGACTACCGCTGCTTCGACGTCGAGGTGTCCGACAAGGTCGCGCACGTGCGGCTCAGCCGGCCGGACGAGCTCAACACGATGGTCCCCGAGTTCTGGCGCGACCTGCCGGTCATCGCGCAGCGCCTGTCCGACGACGGCGGCGTCCGCGCGATGGTGCTGTCCTCGACCGGCCGGCACTTCTGCGCCGGCATGGACCTGTCGGTGTTCGCCGGCATGCAGATCGAGGGCGAGCCGGGGCGGGTGAACGCGGTGCGCCAGCAACTCGTCCGGCTGCTGCAGGACTCGTTCACGGCGTTGGAGCGCGCGCGGATGCCGGTGCTCGCGGCGATCCAGGGCGGCTGCATCGGCGGCGCCGTGGACATGGTGACCGCCTGCGACATGCGGTACGCCACCGAGGACGCGTTCTTCGTGGTGCAGGAGACCAACATCGGGATGACCGCCGACGTCGGGACGCTGCAGCGGCTGCCGAAGCTGATCCCTGACGGCGTCGCGCGCGAGCTGGTCTACACCGGCCGCCGGATGCCGGCGGACCGAGCCCGCGAGGTGGGACTGGTCAACGAGGTCTACCCCGACCAGGAGGCCATGCTCGCCGGGGTGATGGAGGTGGCCCGCGAGATCGCCGCGCAGAGCCCGCTGGCGGTCTGGGGTGCGAAGGAGGCTCTGGTCTACGCGCGCGACCACGCGGTCGGCGACGCGCTGCACCAGATCGCGACCTGGCAGACCGGGGCGTTCCAGCCCGCCGACCTGATGGAGGCGTTCGCGGCAAAGGCCGAGAAGCGGGACCCGTCGTACGACGACCTGCCGCCGTCGCCACGCTCGTTGTAGCCGCCAACGCTCGTGGGAGTCGTGCTGCCACGGCGGTACGGCCGCTCCTGGGCTCAGGTCGGGAGCAGCCGGTCGATCCTCGCCGCCAGCGCAGGCTCCGGCTGGGCGCCGACGACCCGTTCCACGGTCTGCCCGTCTCGGATCATGACCAGCGTCGGGATGCTGCGGGCGTCGTAGCGCGCCGCCGTCCCGGGGTTGTCGTCCACGTTGACCTTGACGACCTTCACCCGTCCCGCGTACCGCGCCGCCAACCGCTCCAGCACCGGGGCCACCATGCGGCACGGCCCGCACCACGGCGCCCACAGGTCGAGGAGCACCAGCTGTGAGGTGTCGAGGACGGCGGCCAGGTCGCCGTCGGTGGCATCGGCGATCCAGGGCATCGGCTGCTTGCACGACGCGCACTGCGGCCGGCCCTTGGCCGCGGCGGGGACCCGGTTCTTCGCCCCGCAGGCGGGGCACGCGGTGACTCGGCTGCTCATGGTCCACAGATAGCGCAGTCGGCGGGCTGACGCATCCGCCTGTCAGGTCCTCGCCCGGCCCCTACCGTGGTCGGGACGGCGACGAGGGACGCCGCCGAACAAGCCACTGCCGAACCGATCGCACCAGGGGGCCACCGTGTCCGTCCGCCGCACCACCGCCGTCATCCTCACCGCCGCCGCACTCGGCGTCGCCGGGGTCGTCCTGCCCACCGCGGGATCGGCCGCGCCCGCGCCAGGGGCCGCGGCCCCGGCCGGAGACGTCGCCGCCACGTCAACCAAGACCGTCGTCATCGACTGCTTCGGCAAGGGCGTGGTCAAGCCCAAGCAGATCAGCCTGGCCTGCGCGACCGGCCAACTCATGTTCTACAAGCTGACGTGGTCGTCATGGGGACTCAACTCCGCGACCGGCACGGGGATGCTGTCCTGGAACACCTGCCTCCCCGAGGCCTGCTTCGACGGAATCACGCTGAAGTACAAGGTCAAGGTCAAGCTGGACCGCATTGCCACCGGCCCGACCAGCAGTGGTCAGTTCATCACCGCGTTCACCCGGCTCACCGCCACCTTCGTGCCGAAGGGCGACGGACCTGCCGGCGCCGACACCTCGACCTTCACCCTCGACAACCGGCCCGCCTGACCCCCGGCCCGTCGCCGTCCGAACGGCGCCGACCCCTCCGGCCGGCCGGGCGCCCCGCGCGCCCGGCCGGATAGGGTCCGACGCGTGTCCAAGCAGCAGTTCGCCCTGATCGCGGGCGTCGAGATCACGCAGGGCCAGGTCGGGTCGCTCGACCACGGCGACATCGACGGCCGGCACCTGTGGGGCGACCCGGTGGCCGCCGCCCAGCGGTGGGCCGGCGAGGGTGCCCAGTGGGTGCACGTCGCCGACCTCGACGCGGCAGCGGGCACGGGATCCAATGCCGACGTCGTGTCACGTACGGTGCACGCCGTCCGCGGCCGGGTCCGGGTCGAGGTGGCGGGCGGCATTCGCGACCAGGCGTCGCTGGACCGGGCCTTCCACCTCGGGGCGGACCGCGTCGTGCTGGACCCCGCGGCGCTCGCCGACCAGGACTGGGTGGCCTCCGTCATCCACGCCCACCCGGGGCGGATCGCGGCCGGCATCACCGCGCACCACGAGGGCGGGCTGGTGGCCCCCGGGTCCGAGGTGGACGGGCTGTCGGTGGACGAGGTGGTCCAGCGGCTGCGCGCGGCGCACTGCCCCGCGTACGTCGTGACCGACGTCGACGCGAAGGGCCTGCGCAAGTCCCGCGACCGGCACGTGCTGATGGCGGTCTGCCGCGACGCGCCCGGCGCCGAGGTCATCGCCTTCGGCGGCATCACCCGGCTGGACGACCTGCACGCGCTCGCGGACCTCGCGCCGCACGGCGTCGCCGGCGCCGTCGTGGACCGGGCCCTCTACACCGACGCCTTCACCTTCGCCGAGGCCATCGCCGCGATCGAGCCGCGCTTCGACATGTTCTTCTGGGGCCCACCCCAGCCCTGACGCTCCACACGGTCCCGCCACACCACGTGTGGTGCCGGTTGCGTCAGCCACAGCTGACGCAACCGGCACCACAACAAGGAGGGTCGGATGCTGCCCCCGCTCATCAAGCAGGTCCGGGTTCCGCTGCCGCCGGACACCGCGTTCGCGCTCTTCACCGACGGCATCGACGGCTGGTGGCCCCTCGAGGTGCACGGCGTGTTCCACGCCGACTCGGCACTGGTCGCCTACGACGGGTACGCGGGCGGCACCATCACCGAGACCGCCACGGACGGCCGGACCGCGTCCTGGGCGGACATCGTGGCGTGGGAGCCCCCCTCGCGGATCGTCCTCGCCTGGCACCCCTGGACGGATCCGCAGGTCGCCACCACCGTGCAGGTGACGTTCACCCCCGACGACGGGGGCACCGAGGTGGTGCTCACCCACGACGGGTGGGAGGTCCTGGGCGCGGAGGCGGAGCAACGCTTCGCCCTCTACGACGCCGGGTGGGACGTGGTGTTCGGGCGGCACTTCGCGCAGGCCGCCGGCGGCTGATCCGCCAGCAGGATGCGCGCCGCCCCCGGCGGGTGGCAGGCTGGCACCGAGCCCCAAGGAGGCCGGCATGAGTGAGGCCAAGAAGACTGACGCTGCGGACGACGACGACCTCAAGCGCAAGTACCGCGAGGCGTTGGAGCGCAAGCAGGCCGCGGCATCGAAGGGATCCCGGCACGAGGACGGCGACTCCGCCGTTGGCCACGCGCACGGTGCGGAGGCGCACCAGAAGACCTTCCGCCGCCGGGCTGGCGGGTGACCCCACCCGGCTGGACCGCCCCCGACGTCGACCGGCCGGGAGTGCCCCCGACCGCGGGCGAGCGGGAGATGCTCCAGGCGATGCTGGACTTCCACCGCGCCACGCTGCTGCACAAGTGCAGCGGCCTGGGTCGCGACGACCTGGTGCGCCGCACCGTCGAGCCGTCGCGACTCAGCCTGCTGGGGCTGGTCCGGCACCTGGCCGACGTGGAGCGCTGGTGGTTCCGGCGCCAGCTGGCCGGGGAGCCGATCGACGGGCGGTTCGGCCCGGACCACGACCTCGACGCCGACATCGAGGGCGTCGACGACGCCGACCCCGAGGCCGACATCGCCGCGTTCTGGGAGGAGGTCGCCGCGGCCGACGCGACCGCGGCGCGCTTCGACCTCGACGACACGTTCCACAACCGGCGCCGGGACACCGATCTGAGCCTGCGCTGGGTCTACGTGCACATGGTCGAGGAGTACGCCCGCCACAACGGGCACGCCGACCTGCTGCGGGAGCGGATCGACGGGGCGACCGGCGTCTGACCCGGTACCCACCCGGCGACGCGACGGCGAGGGCCCGGATCCCCCGTTCGGACCACGGACCCTGGCCGGAAGTCCCCATCCGGCGCTCTCGTCTGTACTCAGCGTCGTCACTCGCCTACCGTGAGTCGCTCAAGGTCCGTGCGCGTGCAGACCCGGACGGGGGTGCGCCGGACCGGAGGGGACCGGCCCGGTGCTCAGACAGCGGGGAGACGCGGCCGGACGCGGCTGGGGCCGGGCCTCAGCGGCGCTGGCGGTCACCACCTGGGTGGTGATCGGTGTCGGGCTGCTCATCGCGCCGCTGGCCACCGCCCCCTCGGGTGAGGCGCAGCAGGCCGTCCTGCTCGTGGCGATGGCGGTGTTCTTCGCGTCCCTCCTGGTCCAGCTGGGCGTGGGAATCGTGCGGGCGGCGGCCTCCGAGCGTCCGGCCATGGTCACCCTGGGGCTGGCGGTCGTCTTCTGGATCGCCGGGTCCACGGCGCTGAACGCAGGGGGCGCGCCGCACCTGACGGAGTTCCCCGCACCCGGCGAGTGGCTGTTCCTGGTGGCCTACGTCGGCTTCGCCGCGTTCCTGCTGCTCGACGGTCGCCGGACCGTGACCCGCTCGTTGGCCACGGTGCTCGACACGGTCGTGGTCACGGGCGGCGCGGCGTCCCTGGTGGGCATCGTGGTGCTGACGCCCGTCGCGGTGGCATTCGGCGGGTCCAGCGTGCCCCTGCTCGTCGCGCTGATCTACCCGCTCGCGGACCTGGTGCTGGCCCTGGTGGTCGTCGCCCAGGTCGGGCTGCGACTGCGCGGGCAGTCGCCCCGCAGCGCGCTCCTCCTGGCCGGCTTCCTGCTCTTCGCGGTCGCGGACAGCACCTTCGTCGTGAACCTGCCCGGGGGCACCTACTCGTTCCCCGTCCTCCTCGACCTGCTCTGGGCCGCAGCACTCGCCCTCGTCGTCCTCGCCGCCTGCCTTCCGCGGCGGCCGGCCTCGTCCCGCCCCGGGCGATGGGACAGCAGCTCCGCCCTGCTCCTCGCCGCGGCGGCCGCGCTGGTGGTGCTCGTGGCCCCGCACCCGCCCGGACTGGGGTGGTACCTCAACGTCCCCGCGCTGCTCACGCTGGTGGCCGCGGGCGGGCGGCTCCTGCTGGCACTGAGGGAGGCGAGGGACGCTGCGGAGGCGTACCGCCTGTCCCGCACCGACGACCTGACCGGCCTGCCGAACCGGCGGGCCCTCCTGGACCTGATCGACGAGGCGGACCCCCACCAGCCGATGGCGTTCGTCCTCGTCGACATCGACGGGTTCAAGGAGGTCAACGACACCTTCGGCCACGACACCGGCGACGAGGTGCTGCACCTGGTGGCACTCCGGCTGCGCAGCCACCTGCCGGCGTCGGTACCGCTGGCCCGCCTCGGTGGCGACGAGTTCGCCGCCGTGCTGCCGACCCGGGACACCCTCGACCTGCTCGAGGCCGTCAGCCGGCTGCGCGACGTCGTACGCACTCCGCTCGAGGTCGAAGGGGCTGGAGATCGTGCTGCAGTCGTCCGCCGGCATCGCGGTACGCGATCCGGAGGACTCCGGCTCGGCCCTGCTGCGTCGGGCGGACGTCGCCATGTACCAGGCCAAGCTGTCCCGGGTCGGGGCCACGGTCTACGACGCCAGCCGGGACGAGTTCTCGCGGCAGCGCCTGGTGTTCGTGGACGAGCTGCGGCGCGCGCTCGCCGACGGCCAGCTGACCGTCTGGTACCAGCCGCAGATCTCGGCGGCGACGCAGACCGTCACCGGCCTGGAGGCGCTGGTGCGGTGGGACCACCCCGTCGACGGGATGCGCTCGCCGGCGGTGTTCCTCCCGACGGCGCGACGGGCGGGCCTGATGCCCGCGCTGACCGAGGAGGTGCAGCGCCACGTGGTCCGGGATGCCGCGCGCTGGTGGGGCGCCGGACTGCGGGTGCGCGTGTCGATGAACCTGGCCCCTCCCGAGCTGCTCAGCAGCAGCGTGGTCGCCGCCCTGCTGCGCCGCGTCGACGCGATCGGGCTTCCCGCCGGTGCCCTCGGCCTGGAGGTGACGGAGGACTCGTTCCTGGCCGACCCCGAGCGCGCCCGCGCCGTGCTCGCCGAGCTGGCCCGGCACGGACTGGAGGTCTCCGTCGACGACTACGGCACCGGCTTCTCGTCCCTGTCCTACCTGCGCGACCTGCACGCGCAGGAGCTGAAGATCGATCGCTCCTTCATCGCCACGCTGATCGCCGACGAGCGCAGCCGCCTGATCGTCCGGTCGACCACGCAGATGGCGCACGCCCTGGGCATGCGGGTGGTGGCGGAGGGGGTGGAGGACGCCGCCACCTCGGCCGAGGTCGTGGCCATGGGGGTCGACGCGATCCAGGGGTACCACGTGGCCCCGCCCATGCCCGCCGGCGTGGTCGAGGCGTGGCTGCGGGACTGGAGCGCCAGCTCGGCGACCGCGAGCCTCAGCTCCGACGAGCAGGACTGAGCGCGCCGCGCCGCGCCGCCGGCTGCGCCCACAGTCGGGCCGGGGCGAGGTCGGCCACCGGGTCGAGGACCTCCGCGGGCCGGTACGTGCCGACCGTGCGGGACAGGCGGAAGGCCTCGGGCTCGGGCACCGAGATCCCGTCCAGGCCGATCCCGAGGGAGACCAGGCGGTACGCCTCGGGCGCGATCCGCCGTTGCCCGTCGATCATCGCCTGGCAGTGGCCGTACACGGGGGTGCTGCCGGCGGACCCCAGGTACGGGCCCGAGGACGCGCCGGGCAGGAGGTGGGTCAGCATCCCGATGCCCGTGACCAGCTCGCGCACCGGGTCGTCCATGATCGTCACCACGCTGCGGAACCCGTTGGCGCGCGAGGCGGCGATGAGCCCGTGGTAGAGCGCGGCCGCGACCAGCACCCCCCGGGCGCGCATGCCGTCCCGCACCCCCAGCGTCGCGATGTCCCAGGTGTCGTCCGGGTCGAGCCCGGCCGCGCGCGCCGACCGCACTCCGTCCAGTCGCCACGGCTCACGACCGAGGTCGTGCAGCGTCTTCAGCCCGGGCTCCCCGGGCACGATGAGCCGGCAGGCCCCGACCGCCTCCCCCGCCCCGTCCGCCACGACCAGGAAGACCGAGGTGTCCTCGTACCGGCCGTACTCCTCGGCCAGCTGGTCCCGGGTGTTCCCGAACCAGCGCAGGAACACCGACTCCTCGCAGTCGTGGCCGGCGGCCAGCAGGTCGCCCTCGACGTCGAAGTGCAGGGTGTACCGGTCGTCGCCCATGGTCGTCTCCTCTGCGTGGTCCGGGTCGCGGGGCAGGGATTCCGTGTCAGCAGGGATTCCGGTGTCAGCAGGGATTCCGGTGTCAGGGCGCCGGGTGGTCGGCGCGCGGTGGTGCCACGACGGACCCGATCCCGTACGCCTCGAGGTCGCGGGGCGCGAAGCAGCGGCGGGTCAGGTCGACGGCACGGGCCGGGTCGAACGCAGCGCAGGTGTAGATGTCGACGCTGAAGAACAGCCGCGGCTGCTCCCAGGCGTAGAAGTGCGCGCCCGAGGTCTCCCAGTGGATCCAGCCGGCCCACCCGTACGTGGGCGAGCGGTGGGTCACCGGGGCGAGCAGGGTGGTCATGCCGAGCGTGTCGCTGAGCTGCGTGAGGTAGTCGCGGATCGCCGCGTCATCGACGGGAGCGGCGGGCACCCCCTCGATGACCAGCCGCTGTCGGTGGATGTCGGGGGCCAGGTCGCGCACCCCGCCGTGGTGCGCGGGCCGGACCGTCCCTCCCCGGACCGGCCGGGTCCTGCTCGGCACCATCGGCTCCTTCCCGGCGTCACCGCACGTTCACGCTTCGTAGTTGCCGATCACACAGCGTAGAAGGCGGCGACCGCGCGGGAACGGGGGCGGAGGTCCCGTCCGCGCGGGTCAGTAGTCCGGGCAGGCCCGCGGGTCACCCGGGAGCAGCGGGCGGACCACGACGGTCCAGCGCTGCCCACCGTCGATCCACGGCGTGGTCACGACCGCGTCGGCGAGCGCGTCGGTGACCGTGTCGGCGGCGTCCCCCTCCACGACCCGGCAGCCGTACCCCGGTCCGACGTCCGTGCCGCTGAGGGCCGGCCCCGGCCAGCGGAGCTCCTGCTGCGCGGGCAGGTCGCCCGACGGCTCCTCGTACGGGGTGGAGTAGACCAGCCAGGCGTCGGGCCGGTACGCCTCGGCCGCGGACACCGTCACCCCGTCGACCGTCCCGGCGGCCAGGTCGTCGGCGAGCAGCACGACGGCTCGGACCTTCGCACGCGCGTCGACCTGCTCCTGCGTCATCCCCGGGCCGGCGGACTCGTCGCCGACCCCGTACGAGAACGCGCGCACGACCTCGTCGGTCCCCTGGTCGTCCCAGGTCACCGCGAGCCCCGGCACGTCCGCCGTCTGCGGCGTGCCGAGGTCCTCGGGCAGCCCGGTCAGCAGGGCGGACACCGCGGCCATCACCGTGCCGAGATCGGCCGGATCCACCTGCTGCACGAGGACGGGCGGGAGCGCCGGGTACGGGTACTGCTCGGTGTGCGCGCCACGCGTGATCAGGGTGCCGTCGGCGTACAGCGAGAACTCGGGGAAGAGACCCAAGCCGATCGAGGGAGGAACCAGCCCCCCTCCGCGCGACAGCTGCAGCAGCAGGTCCTCGGGGTCGGCGGGCCTGGTCCACGACGGGGTCGCCGAGGCGGACGCGTCCGATGCGGAGGTGGTGGCACTCGCCGACCCCGAGCCCGACCCGGCGCCGGTGTCGGCGCAGCCGGCCAGGAGCGGAGCGGTGGTCAGGGCGACACCGACGAGGGCGACGGACGCGGGCCGGACGATGCGGATCATGGTTCCTCCCGAGTCAGGGTTCCCCCCGAGCGCTCGTCGGTGCGACGCGGCGCGGGTCCGGCGCGGTTCCCGCAGGTCAGCGTGGGCAGTACCGGGTCGGCCGCATCCGGCCGGTGATCGGGCTGGACAGCCCGGGCGCCGAGGCCACGTACGCGACCAGCACCCGCGACGGGAGCATCGGCTTGGGAAGCCGGAAGGTGTTGACCGCGCCGTTCGACCGCGGCCAGCCGGTCAGCGGCTTGACCACGAGCTTCTTCACCACGACCCGCTTGTTGACCTTCACCCGTACGGTGACCGGCACGGTCGAGCGGACGTTGTCGATGGTGATGCGGACCCGGTCGATCCGCTGGGTGCACGCGGGGATCCCGGTGGCGACGACCCGCAGGTCGACGCGGCGGGACTCCGACGGCGCGGACGGGACGGGTGCCACTGCTGCGGAGGTCGCCGGCGCGGGTAGCACCGACACGACCGCGAGGGCGGCGGCGGCCACGGCGAGCCGCGCGGTCCGCGCCGTCCGCCCCGTCCGTGCCGTCACGAGGCGGCCCCGAGCCGGTCGCGCACCCGGACGAACGCGGAGACCGCCTGCTCGATGTCCTCGGCCGAGTGGGCGGCGGACATCTGGGTGCGGATCCGCGCCTGCCCCTCGGGGACGACGGGGTACGAGAACGCCACGGCGTACACGCCCTCGTCGAGCAGACCGCGGGAGAAGTCCGCGGCCCGCCGGGCGTCGCCGAACATGACCGGGACGATGGGGTGGGTGCCGGGCAGCACGTCGAACCCGTACGCGGTCATCCCGGTGCGGAACGCCTCGGTGTTGGCCGCGAGCCGGTCCCGCAGGTCGCCGGTGGACTCCAGCAGCCCGAGCACGGCGAGGGAGGCGGCGGCCACCGGCGGCGGGATGGAGTTGGAGAACAGGTACGGGCGGGACCGCTGCCGCAGCAGGTCCACGATCTCGGCCCGTGCGCTGGTGTAGCCGCCGCTGGCGCCGCCGAGTGCCTTGCCGAGGGTGCCGGTGACGATGTCCACGCGGTCCACGACGTCGTGCAGCTCCGGCGTGCCCCGGCCCCGAGCCCCCACGAACCCGACGGCATGGGAGTCGTCGACCATCACCATCGCGTCGTACCGGTCGGCCAGGTCGCAGATCTCGCGCAGGTGCGCGACATACCCGTCCATGGAGAAGACGCCGTCGGTCACCACCAGCCGCCGCCGGGCGTCGGACGACTCGCGCAGCCGGTCCTCCAGCTCGACCATGTCGGAGTTGGCGTAGCGCAGCCGACGGGCCCGGGACAGCCGGATGCCGTCGATGATCGACGCGTGGTTCAGGGCGTCGGAGATCACCGCGTCCTCGGGTCCGAGCAGCGTCTCGAACAGGCCGCCGTTGGCGTCGAAGCAGGAGCCGTACAGGATCGTGTCGTCCGTCCCGAGGAACCGCGAGATCTCGTGCTCGAGCTCCTTGTGGATGTCCTGCGTGCCGCAGATGAAGCGCACCGACGCCATCCCGTAGCCCCAGCGGTCCAGCGCGTCCCGTGCGGCCGCGACCACGTCCGGGTGGTCGGCGAGCCCGAGGTAGTTGTTGGCGCACAGGTTGAGCAGCGGGCGGCCGGCGACGTCGACGTGGGCGCCCTGCGGCGTCGTCATGACCCGCTCGTCCTTGAACAGCCCGGCGGCGCGGATCCCCTCGACCTGATCGGCCAGCTGGTTCCGGGCCGCATCGGAGTAGGCCACGGTCCTCACGCCTCCCAGTCGAGGATGACCTTGCCGGCCTCGCCGCTGCCGGCGACCCGGAACGCCTCCTCGAAGTCGGCGGCCGCGAACCGGTGCGTGATGACCGGGGACACGTCCAGCCCGGACTGCAGCATCACCGTCATGGCGTACCAGGTCTCGTACATCTCCCGACCGTAGATGCCCTTGATGGTGAGCATGTTGAACACCACGGTGTTCCAGTCCACCTCGATGGGCTGGGAGGCGATCCCGAGCAGCGCGATCCGCCCGCCGTGCGCCATGTTCGCGATCATCTGCGGCAGGGCGGTCGGATGCCCGGACATCTCCAGGCCGACGTCGAACCCCTCGGTCATCCCGAGCTCCTGCTGCACCACGTCCAGCGTCTCGGTCCGGACGTCGACCGCCCAGGTGACGCCCATCTCGCGGGCGAGGTCCAGCCGGTACGGGTTCACGTCGGTGACGACGACGAACCGCGCGCCGGCGTGCCGGGCGACCGCCGCGGCCATCAGTCCGATCGGCCCGGCGCCGGTGATGAGCACGTCCTCCCCGAGCACCTTGAACGACAGCGCGCAGTGCACGGCATTGCCGAACGGGTCGAAGATCGCGGCGACGTCTCGGTCGATGTCGTCAGGGTGGCGCCACACGTTGGTCATCGGGAGCGCGATGTACTCCGCGAACGCGCCGGACCGGTCCACGCCGACGCCGCTGGTCTCCGCGCACAGGTGCCGTCGGCCGGCCATGCAGTTGCGGCAGCGGCCGCAGACCAGGTGGCCCTCGCCGCTGACCAGGTTCCCGGGGTGGAAGTCGTTGACGTTGGAGCCGACCGCCACGACCTCGCCGACGAACTCGTGCCCCAGCACCAGCGGCGGCCGGATCCGGCCCTGGGCCCACTCGTCCCAGGACGCGATGTGCAGGTCGGTGCCGCAGATCCCCGTGCGCAGGACCCGGATGAGCACGTCGTTGATGCCCACCTCGGGCTCGGGCACGTCGGTGAGCCGCAGCCCCGGTCCCGGGGCCGTCTTGACCAGCGCCCTCATCCGTCACCCCTTCGCGCATCCCGCGTCGCCTCGGTGCCGGCGGCCCCGCGCCGCCGTCCCGATCATGCTCCGTTGTGGTGCCGGGTGTGCGCGCTATAGCGCGCACAACCGGCACCACAACGGTCGCGGGTATACCCCTGGGGGTATATACTCGGATCCGTTCGAGCGCACCGGCCCGGAAGGACGACGATGGCGACCCCCACCCGCACACGGCACCAGGTCGTGGTGTTCACGACCCCGACCTGCTCCTGGTGCACGAAGGTCAAGGCGTACCTGCGCCAGAACCGGGTGCCGTTCCGTGAGGTCGACGTCAGCCGCAACCAGTCCGCGGCGCGCGACCTGGTCCGCAGGACCGGCCAGATGGGCGTCCCCGTCGTGCAGATCGACGGCAAGCACATCGTCGGCTTCGACAAGGCCGCGATCGACAAGCGGCTCGGGCTCGGCGGTCGCTGAGCCGGCCGGCCGGCCCCCGCACCCCCGGTCCCACCCGCGAGCACCCCGCACACCCGGTACGAATCGCACCCCGCGAACCCCACCACCACGAACGAAGGGACATCACCCATGTCGGAGCTGGTCGAGCCCCTGGGCGCCCGCGTCCTCGTCCGCCTCATCGAGGAGGCCTCGATGACGCCGAGCGGTCTGGTGCTCCCCGACACCGCCAAGGACGCCCCCCAGCGCGGCGAGGTCGTCGCCGTCGGGGACGACGAGGAGATGATCAAGGTCGCGGTCGGCGACCGGGTGTACTTCGCGAAGTACACCGGCACCGAGCTGCGGCTCGACGGCATCGACTACCTCATCCTCGAGGCCGCGGACCTGCTCGCGGTGATCCGGGAGACCGGGGCGGGCGTGTCTGCCGCCTGACCCGCGACTCCCGATCCCCCGAGCGGCTGGACGCCCGGGCGCCGTGCACGGTGCCCGGGCGTTCGCGCGTACTCCCAGCGCCCCCTGCAGCTCCCAGCCCGGCCGGCTTCCCTTCGTGTGGTGCCGGTTGTGCGAGCTGTAGCTCGCACAACCGGCACCACACGGACCCCCGGGATCGCGGACGGGGAACCGCGAGCCGCCCCCGGCGCGAACGGGTGCTGTCCGGACTTGACCGGACATACCCCCCGGGGTACCTTGGCCACTCCCGCACGACCACACGAGGAGACCGACATGTGCAGTCCCGCGCGCTGCGGCCGGTGCCAGAAGATCACGTACTCCGGCTGCGGCATGCACGTCGACCAGGTCCTCGGCAGCGTCCCGGCCGACCGCCGCTGCACCTGCCGCTGACCCACGTCACACACGGCACGAGGCCGGCCCCCCACCTCGGGGGAGCCGGCCTCGTCGCGTTCGGTGCGGCGGCGTCGCCGCGGTCGGCAGCGCCGCGCTAGAAGACCTGGCCGTACGGCTGCCCGTACTTGTTCGGCCCGCGGGTCCCCTCCTGCAGGTAGAAGATCAGCAGCACGATCCACCCGATGCAGCAGACGATGCCGATCCACCACCACCAGCCGGTCCGGTCGGTGTCGTGCAGGCGCCGCACGGACACCGCCAGGATCGGCAGGATCATCAGCAGGACGGCGATGCTGGTCACCCACCCGGTCTGGGTGTAGGTGGAGTAGTCGACCCCGTTGATCGTGAGCGTCCCGGTGTAGACCTTGAACCCGAGCAGCCGGTCGATGATCGACGTGACGACGACGAGGATCCAGTAGAAGACGATGAACCACCAGAACTCGCTGCGCGGAGCGCGGCCGGAGAAGGTGGCGTACTTGCGGAAGCAGGTGCTGACCGCCTGACCGAAACCCATGTGCCCTCCTTGGTCATGGGACCGGCACCGCGGCGGCGCCGACGCGGTCAGGATGCCGGACCGCGACGACCGGATCGGGGATTTCGGTCTCGGGGGTGTCGACACGCCCCGGCGACCGGCGCCCGCGAGCGGCTGCGCGTCGCGCGCCCCGCGGAGACGCCATGCCGGAAGGGAGCCTTCGGCCCTGGCCAGGACCCCCACGGATGGGGTCGGATGGGAGCAGGACCCCGCTGCCCGGCGGGATCCGGGTACGCGGTGCATGGAGGGGGTGTGCGGTGATGGCGCGCTACCTGGTCGTGGCGAACCAGACGCTGGGGTGCGACGAGCTCGTGGCACGGATCGACGAGTTGCGCCTGGAGGACCCGCTGGCGGTGACCATCGCCGCGCCGATCACGGCGCGCGAGGGCGAGCAGCAGTGGGACTACCCCCCGACCGACCGCGCGATCCCGGACGCGGAGACGATCGCGACCTGGCTGGCCCAGGACCGACTGGCCCGCGAGCTGGCCCGGCTGCGCGAGCTCGGCGTCGACGCGACCGGTGAGGTCGTCGAGTCGGACCCGGTCGACCGGGTGCGGGAGATGCTGGAGCAGGGCAGGTACGACGGCGTCGTCGTCTGCACGCTGCCCAAGCGGCTGTCGCGCTGGCTGCTCATCGACCTGCCGCACCGGCTGCACCGGGCCACCACGGTCCCCGTCGAGCACATCCCCGGCTCGGCGGGCCCGTCGCTGTGACACAGCGGTAGTCCTGCAGGATGCCGTCCGTGCGGTGGCGGCTGCTCGTGTTCGTGCTGGGGTTCCTCGGGCTGACCGCGGCGCTGTACTGGCCCAGCGTCCCCGGGCCGCAGACCGACCTGCCGCTGGACAAGGCGGTCCACCTCGCCCTCTTCGCCGGCGTCGCGTTCCTCGGCACCTGGGCCGGCGTACCGACGATGTGGCTGGGTGCGTTGCTGCTCCTGCAAGCCGTGGCCAGCGAAGTGGTGCAGGCACGGCTGCTGGACCGGCGCGGAGGGGACCTGCTGGACCTCGCCGCCGACGTGCTCGGCATCGCGCTCGGACTGCTGGCGGCGCGGGCCCTCCGGGTGGGGACGGCTACGGGATCACGCGGGCGGCCGGCGTCCAGCTGACGGCGGCGGGGTCGACGCCGGTCCGGTCGAACCAGGCATACAGGTCCGCGATCGTCTCGGCCAGCGGCCGCGGATCGAACCCCAGCTCCGCCTGCGCCTTGGCCGGATCCACGTGCGGGAACGTGTCGAGGGCGTGCAGCGTGTCCGCGGTGTACAGCAGCGGGTCCGCCGTGCGCCGGGCCACCGACGTGGCCGCCGGCGACCAGATCCGGGCGAACCACAGGGGCAGCGTGACCAGCGGCGCCGGCACCCCGGTGACGCCCGAGGCCGTCTCCGCGAGCGACCGCACCGAGGCCGCGCGACCGCCGAGCAGGTAGTTCTCGCCCACGCGGCCCTTCTCGGCCGCGACGACCAGCGCATCCACGACGTCGCGTACGTCCACCCAGTCGAACCCGCCCTCCACCAGCGCCGGCACCCGGCGGGCCCGCAGGGCGAGGAAGAACCGCCCCATCCGGGACGGCGCGGGGTCGCGCGGTCCGAGGATCCCGGACGGGTTGCACACCACGGCGTCCAGGCCCCGGGCCACCTCCGCCTGCAGGGCACGCTCCCCCGCGGCCTTGGACCGGTCGTACGCCGGGAGCGACCGGCGCGCCGCCTTCGGTGCCCGCTCGTCCAGCAGCAGGTGGCGCATCGCGGCCGTGTCGTACGCGTGCACCGAGCTGCAGTGCACCAACCTCCGTACGCCGGCCCGGCGGGCCGCGGCGGCGACCGTGGCGACACCGCCGACGTTGACCCGCTCGACCCGGCCCGCCATCCCGCCGACCACCGAGATCAGCGCGGCCAGGTGGTAGACGACCTCGGAACCGTCCAGGGCCCGGGCGACCGCCTCCCCGTCGCACACGTCGACGGGACACCACTCCACGCCCCAGGCCGCGAGCATCGGATCCAGCCGGGTGTCCACGACCCGCACCCGGTCGCCGCGCTGCAGCAGCGTCGGCACCAGGTTGACCCCGACGTGACCGCTGGCACCCGTGACGACGGTGATCCCCACGGCTCCAGTCGACCACCCGCGGCCGGCCCGGCCCAACGGGCGAACGTCACCGGGTCGCGACGCCGCGGGTCCCCTCGTGGCCGGAGGCGCGTTCACGGGGTGTTCATCCGAACGGGGCGGTGCCCCTGCACGCGGGGGGCCGTAGCGTCAGCGGCGGCACAGCGCGTGCCGCCACCCGGCCAGGGGGGCACCGACCACGTCACACCCACGACAGGAGCAACCATGGACAACCTCGTACTCGTCGCCGCGACCTACCCCGACGAGGCGACTGCCACGAGCGACTACGAGGCATTGAAGGCGGCAGAGAAGGAGGGCGACTTCTCGGTCATCGGGGCCGTGGTCATGTCCCGCAGCGCGGCCGGGGACGTCGAGGTCAAGGAGCACGGCGCGGGCCCGGTCGGGGCCGGGACAGTCCTGGGTGCGGCGGGCGGCATCGTGGTCGGGCTGTTCGCCCCGCCGTTGCTGCTTGCGACCGCGGTCGGCGCCGGCCTGGGCGCCGGGATCGGCAAGCTGGTCAAGCGGCACGAGGAGAAGGAGATGGGGGCGGACCTGGAGGAGGTCATGCCCCCGGGGACGTCCGCGGTCATCGCGGTCGTCAACGACGACTACGCCGACCGGGTCGAGCACGCCCTGGAGCACGCGGTGAAGAAGATCAACAAGGCGGTCGACAAGGGCGACTACGAGGAGCTGGTGCAGGAGATCGACAAGCAGGCCGGCAAGGTCCAGGACGCCCTCGACTCCTGACGCGGTCGGCCCTCCCGCACGCCGTCCTGCCACGAGAGCGCAGTCGTGGCGCGCTCCCCCCGAGGATCCGCGCCACGACTGCGATCTCGCGGGTCAGGGCGACGCGGCCCACGCGTTGTGGTGCCGGTTGTCACTGCTGTTGCTGAGACACCCGCCACCACAACAAGATGGCGCGGGACGACGCGGAGCGCGGATCACGACCCCCGCTGGCCGCGGTCGCGGCGGACCTGGACCTTGCGGCCCTTGATCCGGGTCGCCCGCAGCGCTCGCAGCACCTCGTCGACCGACGCCTCCGGGACCTCCACCAGGGAGAACCGGTCGGCGACCTGGATCTCGCCGATGTCCGCACCGCGCAGGCTGGTCTCGTTCGCGATCGCACCCACCAGGTCCTGCGGCCGGATCCCCTTCTCCCGGCCCGCGCTGACGAAGACCCGGGCGGTCGCCCCACTGCGGTCCCGGCGCCGCGCCGGTCCGCCACCACCGGCGGCCGCGCCGCGACGGCCCCCCGGCGCCCGGTCCCCCCGCTCCGCGTGCGGCGGCTCCGGCTCGGGGATGTCCTCCTCCTCGTCGAGGTACCCGCTCGCCTCGTGCGACAGCCGGACCGCCGCCAGGGCGATCTCCATCACGTCGAAGTCGTCGGCGAGGGTCTCCACCACGACCCGGTAGCGGTCCAGGTCCGCCTCGTCCGCGCCCACCAGGACCGACTGCAGCGCGGCCCTGGTGACCTCGAGCCGTCGCGCGTGCAGGTCGGCGCTGGTGGGCAGCCGCTCCAGCGGGATGCGCTGCCGCGTCACGCGCTCGATCGTCTTGAGCATCCGGTGCTCGCGCGGCTCCGCCAGGGTCACCGCGACGCCGCTGCGGCCGCCGCGGCCCACCCGGCCGATGCGGTGGACGTACGACTCCGGCGCGGACGGCACGTCGTAGTTGACGACGTGCGTGAGCTGGTCGACGTCGAGCCCGCGGGCAGCCACGTCGGTGGCGACCAGCAGGTCCGCCGACCCCGACCGCAGTCGGCCCATCACCCGGTCGCGCTGCGCCTGGTCCATCCCGCCGTGCAGCGCCTCCGCGCGGTAGCCGCGGCCGTTGAGCGCCTCCGTCAGCTGGTCCACCTCGTCGCGGGTGCGGCAGAACACGATCGCGGCCGTGGGCGACTCGATGTCCAGCACCCGACCCAGCGCAGCCGGCTTGTGCGCCCGGTTGACCAGGTACGCCACCTGGCGCACCTGCGGGGCCTCGCCCTCCGGTGGCGCCGCGCGCTCGATCTCCACCCGCAACGGGTCGGTCAGGTGCCGCCGCGCGATGCCGCCGATGCGCGCCGGCATGGTCGCGGAGAACAGCACCGTCTGCCTCGCCTCAGGCGTGGCGGCCAGGATCGCGTCGAGGTCCTCGGCGAAGCCCATGTCGAGCATCTCGTCGGCCTCGTCCAGCACGACCGTGCGTACGTCGTCCAGGGCTAGCGTGCCCCGCCGGATGTGGTCCAGCGCGCGCCCCGGCGTGGCCACGACGACGTCCACCCCTCGCTCGAGCTCGCGCAGCTGCCGGCCGATCGGCTGGCCGCCGTAGATCGGCAGGGTCCGCGCCTGCAACCCCCGCCCGTACCGGTGCAGCGCCTGCGAGACCTGGATGCACAGCTCCCGGGTGGGGACCAGCACCAGCGCCACCGGCCGGCGGCCACGGTCCCCCGCCGGCAGACCATGCAGCACCGGAAGGGCGAAGGCCGCCGTCTTGCCGGTGCCCGTGGCTGCCTGGGCGACCACGTCGCGTCCCGTGAGCAGCAGCGGGATCGCCTCGCGCTGCACCGGGGTCGGCTCCTCGTACCCCAGCTCGGCCAGCGCCGCCAGCAGCTCCGGGCGCAGGCCCAGGTCGGCGAACGTCGGGTCCTCGGGATCGCCGGTCACCGCGCCATCCTCCACCCCCGGCGCCCCCCGTCGGGGGGGTACCCGCGATCGGGTCCCCCGGCCCGCCCGCGACGCGGCCGTGGTAGGCAGGGGGCGACCAGTGACCAAGGAGGCCGGATGTCCGGGCTGACCCTCGGGGTGATCGGGCGCTCGACCAAGGAGAACGAGCACCGGGTGCCGATCCACCCGCAGCACTTCGACCGCGTCGACCCGCAGCTGTGCGAGCACATGGTGGTCGAGTCCGGGTACGGCGAGCGGTTCGGCGTCCCCGACGACCGACTTCCGGTGGGCCGGGTCGCCGACCGGGCCGAGGTCCTCGCGACGGCGGACGTCGTCCTGCTGCCCAAGCCGATGCTGTCCGACGTGGAGGCGCTGCGCGACGGCCAGGTGCTGTGGGGCTGGCCGCACCTGGTGCAGGACCCGGCGATGACGCAGTTGGCCATCGACAAGCGGCTGACGATGATCGCGTGGGAGGCCATGAACCACTGGGCCGACGACGGGTCGTTCGGCGTGCACGTGTTCCACATGAACAACCAGCTCGCGGGCTACTGCTCGGTGCTGCACGCAATGGCGCTCGCCGGGGTGACCGGGCACTACGGCCGGCCGCTGTCCGCGGTGGTCATCGGGTTCGGCAACACCGCACGCGGTGCGGTGACCGCGCTGCAGGCGATGGGGGTCCATGACGTCGCCGTGCTCACCCAGCGGGAGGTGTCCCTCGTCGCAGCCCCCATCCCGGGGGTGACGCTGGACCACATCGAACGACTCGAGGACCACCCCTCGCGCACGCGCACCCTGCGCGAGGCCGACGACCCGATCCCGACTGCGGAGTTCCTGGCGGAGCGGGACATCGTCGTGAACTGCGTCTACCAGGACACCGACGCACCGCTGATGTTCGTCGACGACGCGGACCTGCCGACGCTGCGACCCGGGACCCTCGTCGTCGACGTCTCCTGCGACGCCGGCATGGGGTTCTCGTTCGCTCGCCCCACGTCGTTCGAGCAGCCGATGTTCACCGTCGGCGACGGCATCCAGTACTACGGCGTGGACCACAGCCCGTCCTACCTGTTCGACACCTCCAGCTGGATGATCAGCGAGGCGCTGATCCCGCACCTGGCCACGGTCATGGCCGGGCCACACGCGTGGGTGGCGGACGACACGATCCGGCAGGCCATCGAGATCCGCGACGGGGTGATCCAGAACCCGAAGATCCTGTCGTTCCAGGGGCGTTCGTCGCAGCACCCGCACCCGGTGCACGTCGAGCACGGCTGACCGTGGTCGACCAGCGACGACGCCAGGACCGCCGGGCGGACGCCCGGAGCGTCGGCGGCGTGCTGCGCGACTCGGTGGAGAGCGACACCGGTCAGCGCCGCCTGTGGTTCACCGCCGGCTTCAGCGTCGTGGCGTTCGTCGCGGCCTTCGCCGCGTGCCTGGCCCTGGGACACCCGAAGGTCGGTCTCGCCGCGGGCCTGGTCGCCATGTTCGCCGCGGTCGGGGCCGGGGTCGCCCCGCGCGGCATGACGTTGCAGATCGGCATCCCGGCCGGCGTGGCCGTGCTCGCCACCATCCCGCTGGTCCTGGCGGCGGACCGCCGACCGTGGGTTGCGGCCGCCGTGACCGCGGCCGTCATGGTGCTCGGATCACTCACCCAGGCCGACGCCCCGGTGGGCACGGTCGTCGGGTTCATGGGCTCGACCGCGTACGTGATGGGGGTCGCGAGCCGCTCGATCCACGACGTGTCGGCCGGCGAGGCCGCGCTGGCCGTCGCCGTGGGCGGGACGGCGGCGGCAGCCGCGGTGGCCGGGCTGATGGCGTGGCGGGCCTATGGCGCGCACGAGGGCATCTCCTGGGTGCCCCCCAAGGTGCCCAGGGTTCCGGGCAACGGGTGGGTCCGCTGGTGGCGCGCCGTCACCACAGCGCTGCGTGACTGGCGACATGACCCCTACGTACGACTGGCCGTGCGGCGGCTCGTCGTCCTGCCGCCGATGGTGGCGGGCCTAGTCGCCTGGGGCAACGACGACGCCCTCTTCGGCCTGCTGGCCGCCTTCGCCGTCACGCAGCCGACGCTGCACGACACCGAGGACCGGACCGTCGCGCAGATCACCGGGACCCTGCTGGCGTGCGCGGGTGGAGTAGCCGCGGGCCTGCTGCTCCCCACCTGGGCGGTGATCCCCCTGGGCATCCTCGGGATCGCGTTCGGGCTCGCGTTCATCCGGCGCAACCAGGTGATCGCCGCCGCGGGCACGACCGCGTTCGCCCTGGCCGGCGCCGGACTGTACGAGCCGCTCGAGACGCTGGCCCCGCTGCGCCTGGCCGCAGCGGTGGCGGGCGTCGCGATCGCGGTGCTGGCCACGCTGGTGATCCGGCCGCCGCGTCGGCGGCAGCCGGTCGCCGCGTCCGAACCCGAAGGAGGGACCACGTCGTGACCCGCATCCTGCGCCTCCTGGCGCTGCTCGCGCTCGTCGTCGCCACGCTGGGGCTGGTCTGGCTGCTGGGGATGAGGCGCAAGGACTCCGCGGTGGTCGCCCTGCAGCGCCGCGTCAACCGCGCCGTCATCAACCCGCGCCAGCGCGCCATCGCGGGACGGCCGGGGTCGGATGCCGCCCTGCTGCACCACGTGGGCCGTACGTCCGGCCGGGCGTATGCCACGCCGGTCGGCGCGGAGCCCACGACGGACGGGTTCAGCATCGCGCTGGTGTACGGGCCGCGGTCGGACTGGCTGCGCAACGTGCTCGCCGCGGGATCGGCCCGGATCGACCACGACGGGCGGACGTACGCGGTCGACCGACCCGAGGTGGTGGCGTTCGCCGACGCCGAGGCCGACTTCCCGCCCAAGACCGTCCCGGCGCTGCGGATGATCGGCGTCCAGCAGGTGCTGCGGCTGCACCGCGTCGACGACGGCACGCCGACGGCCCCGGACGCCTAGCATCGCCGGCGTGGGCCCACCCGTCACGAGACCCGGCCCGGTCCTGGTCACCGGGGCCAACTCCGGCATCGGCCTGGCCACCGCACTGCACCTCGCCGGTCGCGGCTGGCCGGTGTGGGGGACCGTACGCAGCCGCGCCAAGGCGACCGTGCTGCGCAACGCCGCTCGGGAGGCGGGAGTCGACGACCTGGTCCACGCCACCGTCCTCGACGTGTCCGACCACGACGCGGTGGTGCGCCGCTGGCCGCGACTGCCGGACTTCTACGGCGTGGTCAACAACGCCGGAGCCAGCCACACCGGCGCCGTGGAGGAGGTCAGCGCCGCGGAGGCGAAGGCGCTGCTGGACATCAACCTGGTGACCCCGGCGGTGATCGCCGGGTGCGCCCTGCCGTCGATGCGGGCCCGGGGCTCCGGGCGCATCGTCAACGTCTCCTCGATCGCGGGACTCGTCGCGGTGCTGCCGTTCCAAGCCTGGTACCACGCGTCCAAGTTCGGCCTCGAGGCACTGTCGGACGTGCTGCGCCTGGAGGTCGCGCCGTTCGGCGTGCGGGTGTCGCTGGTCGAGCCCGGGTTCTTCCACACCGAGATCCTGGGCAAGTCCGAGGACCAGCTCGTCGACCGCGAAGCGTCACCCAGCCCGTACGCCGCCGGCTACGCGCGGGTGGAGCGCATCACCGAGTACGTCGACCGGATCGCGCCCCCGCCCGGCGCGGTGGCGCGCGCCATCACCTCGGCGCTGGAGAGCGGCCGACCCAAGCGCCGCTACCTCGTCGGGCGGGACACCCTGCCCATCCGCGGAATCGGGCTGCTGCCGCAGGAGATCACCGACCGGGTCGTGTCGCTGGTCGCCGACCTCGGCGGGGGGCGCTGAGGTCATGCCGAAGAGCACGACGCGACCGAAGGGCACAGCGCCGACGAGCGCGGCGACGACCCTGGAGCCCCGTCGCGCGCTGGGGCTGCGGCTGCGCAGCCTTCTCCTGCAGGCGGATCCCGCCGTCCCCGTACCCGCGTCGGTGTCCGACGTCGTCACCTGGTTCGGCGCGATGCAGGCGCAGGACCACGGCAGCGGGCTGTGGTCGCTCGGCGTCCGGCTGGACGGCTGGACCGTCGACGACGTGCAGTCCGCCCTGGAACGACGGGAGGCCCTGCGCACCTGGCCGATGCGCGGGACCGTCCACCTGGTCCCCGCCCGCGACGCGCACTGGATGCTGGACCTGATGGGGGCCAAGCCGCTGGCCGGGGCGGCGCGCCGCCGGGAGTTCCTCGGCCTGGACGAGCGGACCGCGGACCGGGCCGTCGAGGTGCTGGGATCCGCGCTGGCCGGCGGTGGCCGGCTGACCCGGGCGCAGTGCCTGGAGACCCTGGCGGACGCCGGCATCAACGGCGCCGGCAACTACGGCTACCACCTGCTCTGGTACGCCAGCCAGCGCGGCGTCACCTGCATCGCACCGCACGTCGACGGCGAGCAGACGTTCGCGCTGCTCGACGAGTGGGTGCCCGATCCGGTCCGGCTCGACCGGGACGAGGCGCTCGCCACGATCGCCGAGCGGTTCGTGCGCAGCCACGGACCGGTCCCGCTGTCCGACCTGACCGGGTGGACCGGGCTCGGCGTGCGCGAGTGCCGTCGCGGCCTGGAGCTGGCCGGCGACGCCGTGACCGAGGTCGAGCTGGACGGGCGCCCGGCGTTCGTGGCCACCACGCTGCTCGACGCCGCGCCGGACGACGCGGCACCCGGACCCGGGCACCTGGCCCTGCCGGGCTTCGACGAGTACCTCCTCGGCTACAAGGACCGGTCCCTGATGCTGTCCCCGGCCGACGCCAATGCGGTGGTCCCCGGCGGCAACGGGATGTTCCGCGCCACCTGGGTCCGCGACGGCCGGGTCGCCGGGACGTGGACCAAGGGGTCGTCGCGCACCCGGCTGGTCATCGACGCGCAGCCGCTCACCCGCACCACCCGGCGGGACCGGGCCGGGCTGGAATCCGCCCTCGCCACCTACGCGGCCTTCCTGGGCCGCGACCTCGAGGTCCGCTGGCCCGAGCCGACGCCGCGACGATAGGCCCGCCGCCGGGCCCTGCGGCCCTGGAGCAGGGCCGGCCCCGGTGGTCGACTGGTGGTGTCACCTCGGGAGGGGAGGTGGGTCATGTCACTGCAGCACGAACCCATCCAGCACACCCCGGTCCGCGCGCCCGCGCTGCGGCACACCGGGTTCCGCGTCACGGAGTGGGCGCTCGGCATCGTCGGCGGCATCGCGACGTTCCTCGGCCTGTTCATCCTGTACGGGGCGGACGACCAGTACGTCGGGCTCGGCGGCGACCTGTCCTGGCGGGTCGGCGACCTGGACGCGGCGTGGGGCTACGGCCTGCTGGCCGGTGGCCTGGTGGCCCTGCTGGTCACCCTGGGCCTGGTCCTGCGCGACCACCGGGTCGAGCACGAGCCCGGCGGGATGCGCGAGAGCGGCTGGTCCGACGTCATCGCCCACGCGGTGGTCTTCACGATCGTGAACGGCTTCCTGTGGGCCCAGGACATCGCCCTCGGGGACGGCGCGAACTACGCCTACTGGGTCACGATCCCGTGGGGCATCGGGCTGGCAATCCACGTGGTCGCCCAGTACCGCGCGTCCCGCGAGTCCCGCGCGTCCCGCGCAGGCCCCGCACCCACCGCGACGGAATGAGTCTGGGCGTTGCTTGGACGGCGCCTGGGGCCCCGAAAGCAACGTGGGGACTCATTCCGTCGGAGAAGGGCGGGCGCCGCACGGGGTGGGCGCCGCGCGGTGGCGCCGAACGGGGGGCCGGGCCGTGCGGGTCAGGGCGGCGGGACCACCAGGACCGGGACCTCGGCGAACTCGAGCACCTCCCGGACCTCGGACCCGACGTACGGGTGCCCCACCGGCCCGCCACCGGAGCGACCCACGACGACCACGTCGGCGGGCCACGCGGCGGCCTCGCGCAGGATGCAGGCCGCGGGCTCGCCCTCGTACGCCACCGTCTCGACCGCGACCCCGGCCTGGGCGGCGAGGTCGACGACGTGGCGCAGCACCGCGGCGGTCGCCTGCCCGCGGCGCTCGCGAACCCCGACGGCGCCGGCACCGCGTTCCAGCTCCCGCACCAGCACCCCGTCCACCAGCACGTGCACGGCCCGCAGGGCGCCGGGGCACAGCCGTGCCAGCCGGATCGCCGCGCGCGCCGCAGCCAGTCCCGCCGGTGAGTCGTCGACGGCCACCAGGATGCGTTCCATCACCGGAATCCCCTCCCCGTCCCGCGACCCGCGGCCCACCGCAGCCGCACCTGCTCCTCGTGCTCCTGGTCCTCCAGCGCCACCGTGAGCTCGGCGGACGCCGCGTCCAGCCGCGGTATCCAGCGCTCGGTCAGCGCGCGCCGGCGCCGACGGGTGGCGGCGATCTCGTCCCGGACCGCCGTCAGCGCGGCGCTGGCGACCGCGTGGTCGACGGCGGCGAGCACGGCGCGCTCAGCAGCCTGGGCGGCGGGGATCAGTGCGGCGGTGGCCTCCGGCGCGCACTCCGCGTCGGCCCGGGCCACCCGGCAGGACGCGGACGCCGGGTAGCGCACGCCCATCGTGACCCGCCACTCCACCTCGACCGCGGTGTCGGCCCCGTCACCCGCCAGTCGGATGCCGCGCTCGGCGCCGAGCAGGACGGACCGCAGCACCCACTGGTCCAGTTCCGCCACCGCCTCCTCCCAGGCGACCCGGCTGCGCTCGGCCCGCAGCGCGAACCCGGTCTCCTCCGCGGCGAGCGCACGCAGCTTCTGCTCCAGCAGGTCCGCCCCGTGGGCCGCGACCCCGCGACGCCGGCGCAACCAGGTCCGGCCGGCCCGCCCCGGCGGGAGCCCGCGCACCCGGCCGGTCATCCCCGCACCCCCGCCGTGTGCTCCGCCACCAGGGCCGCGGGGAGCATCGTGAGCTCGCGCGGGGGCAGCACCCCCAGCACCTCCCAGGCCAGGTCCAGCGTGCGGTCCAGCGGGCGGTTCTCGCTGCGACCCTGGTCCAGCAGGCCCTGCTCGAAGGCCTCCTCGTACTCCAGGTAGCGGCGGTCGGTGGCGCTCAGCGCGTCGGCGCCGACCAGGTCGGCGAGCTCGCGCGCCTGCCGGGCCCGGGCCAGGGCGGCGAGCAGCTGCGCGGCGAGGTCGAGGTGGTCGTCCCGGGTGCGCCCCGGACCGGCACCCTTGCGCATCAGCCGGGACAGCGACTGCAGCGGGTCGATCGGGGGGTAGACGCCGCGCGCGTGCAGCGCCGGGGACATGACCAGCTGGCCCTCGGTGATGTAGCCGGTGAGGTCCGGGACGGGGTGGGTGATGTCGTCGGCCGGCATCGTCACCACCGGCAGGATCGTCACCGACCCCGGCAGGCCGCGGACCCGGCCGCAGCGCTCGTACAGCGACGCGAGGTCGCTGTACAGGTAGCCGGGGTAGGCCCGCCGCGCCGGGATCTCCCCCCGGGCCGCCGACACCTCGCGCAGCGCCTCCGCGTACGAGGTCATGTCGGCCAGGACCACGAGCACGTGCCGGCCGCCCCCGAACGCGAGCGCCTCCGCGACGGTGAGGGCGATCCGCGGGGTGAGGATGCGCTCGATGACCGGGTCGTCGGCGGTGTTGACGAGGAGCACCAGCTCCCCGGTGCGGGACCGCTCCTCGAGGGAGTCGCGGACCAGCGCGGCGTCGGCGTGGGTGACCCCCATCGCTGCGACCACGACGCTGAACGGCTCGCCGCCGGCGCTGGACTGCGCCGCGATCTGCGTCGCCAGCTCCAGGTGCGGCAGCCCGGCGACGGAGAACACCGGCAGCTTCTGCCCGCGCACCAGCGTCGCCAGCCCGTCGATGGCGGAGATCCCCGTGAACACCGGGTCCGACGGTGGCTCACGCATCAGCGGGTTCAGCGGCGCGCCGCCGGTGAACGCGTGGTGCGAGCCCATGACGGGCGGACCGCCGTCCAGCGGCTCGCCCCGCCCGTTGCAGACCCGGCCCAGCCAGCCGTCGCCGACCGGGATCCGCAGCGGCGCACCCGTGAAGCGGACCCGCGTCCGCCCGGGGTCCAGCCCGTCGGTCCCCTCGAGCACCTGGACGACCGCGAGCCCCCGGTCCGCCTCCAGCACGACGCCGTGCCGGGGCGGGTGGCCGTCGGCGCGGATGGTGACGTACTCGTCCCAGCCGACCCCCTGGGTGTCGCCGACGACCAGCAACGGCCCGCGCAGCTCACGCACGTCCGCGTGGTCGACGGCACCCCACCCGGCACCCGCCCGGGCGGTCATGGCGACCCACCGCCCGGCACCAGGCCGTCGAGCACCGCGAGCATCCGGTCGCGCCGAAGCTCCACCCCGGCGGCATCGTCCGGTCCGGTCTCGTCGCGGGCGCGCACCAGCGGGCCCCAGTCGACCTCCTCGATCTGGGCGGCCAGCACCCCCGCGTCGATGAGCGACTGCGCCCGGTCGATGACGACGAGGACGGCGTCCACGAGCGCGGCACCCTTCTCCGGGGCACAGGCCGCGTCGGTGGCCGACAGGGCGCTCTGCTGGAGCACCGCCTCGCGCAGCAGGCGGCCGGCGAGCAGGACGACGCGCTCCGCACCCGGAAGGGAGGCGACACCGACCAGGTCCGCGAGCGCGTCGAGACGGTCGGCGTCGGCGACCAGCGCCAGCACGCGGCCGCGGCGGCGCGCCCACTCCGGGTCGCCCTGGGCGGTGTGCCAGCTGCCGACCGGACCGGCGTCGCGCGAGAACGACGCACCCCACGAGACCGCGGGGTAGTGCCGGGCGTAGGCCAGGTCACGGTCCAGCGACCACACGCTGCGGACGAACCGCTCGGTGTTGGCGGTCACCGGCTCGGTGACGTCGCCCCCCGGCGGGGACACCGCACCGATGACGGTGACCGAGCCGTCGTCGCCCGCCAGCGTCTCCACGTGCCCCGCGCGCTCGTAGAACGCCGCCAGCGCCGACCCGAGGCCGGCCGGGTAGCCCTCCTCGGCCGGCAGCTCACCGGAGCGGGATGCGAACTCCCGCAACGCCTCCGCCCAGCGGGAGGTCGAGTCCGCGATGACGACCGCATGCATCCCCATGTCGCGGAAGTACTCCGCGACCGCGACACCGGTGTAGATGCTCGCCTCGCGCGCCATCATCGGCATGTTCGACGTGTTCGCCACCACGACGGTGCGCTCCGACAGCCGGCCGCCGCTGCGCGGGTCGACCAACTCGGTGAGCTCGGAGACGACGTCGGCCATCTCGTTGCCGCGTTCGCCGCAGCCGACGTAGACGATGACGTCCGCGCGCGACCACTTCGCTATCTGCTGGAGCAGCACGGTCTTTCCGGTGCCGAAACCACCTGGTACGGCTGCGGTTCCGCCCAGAGCGACGGGGTACAGCAGGTCCAGCACCCGTTGGCCGGTGACCAGCGGGCGGCCGCCGTCCAGCCGTCGCCGGTACGGACGAGGCACCCGCACCGGCCAGCGCTGGGTCATCGAGACCGGGTGGCCGCCCACGACCGCCAGCGGGGTGTCCGCCTCGTACGGGCCTCCCGCGACGAGCTCGTCGACTGCTCCTGACAAGCCCGGTGGCACCAGCACCCGCAGCCGCAACGGGCCGGAACCGGTGACCGTCCCCAGCGAGCCGCCGGCGGCGACCCGGTCGCCCCGGGACATGGTCGGCTCGAAGCGCCAGGTCCGGACGTCCTCGTGCCGCGGCGCCCCAGGGCTGAGCCAGGTGCCCGCGCCGTCGAGCGGACGGAGCAGCCCGTCGTAGACGCCGCCGAGCAACCCGGGCCCGAGGGGTGCCGACAGCGGCTCGCCGCGCGGCGTCACGAGCGCCCCGGGGGCGAGGCCGCCGGTGTACTCGTACGCCTGCACCGTGGCGCGCCCACCGGTGAGGGCGACCACCTCGCCCATGAGGTGCTCGGGCCCGATCTCGACCACCTCGGACATGGTGGCGTCGGGTAGCCCCTCGACCTCGACCAGCGGTCCGCTCACGCGCCGGACCAGGCCGTGGGCGGCGCGGCCCTCGGCGGCGAGGTGCACGGAGCCGCTCACGACCGCCACAGCTCCTCGACCTCGGGGCCGATCCGGTCGAGGACCTCGTCGGCCAGACCGTCCAGGGTGTACGAGACGCTGCGGCTGCCGAGCACCCCGACGACGCCGCCCCGGTCGACCTCGTGCACCGCGGACCCGGACCCGAGGTCGCGGGCGGCACGGGCCGCCAGCGCCGCTCGCGCGGCGGGGTAGTCCGGGTGGTGCCGCAGCGCGGCCCCCGCGTCGCGCGCGGCGCGGCGCAGGGACTCGTAGGCCGTCCGGTGCGCGGCCAGGACGACGGAGCGCGCGGACCGCTCGGTGCGCGAGCGCTCCCTCGCCAGCACCTCGGCGGCGTCGAGCTCGCCCTGCTCGCGCGCCTGCGCCAGCAGGGTCTCGGCCTGCTCGCGCGCGTCCGCGACCACGCGGTCGGCGTGGGCGTCGGCCTCGGCGAGCATCGCGTCCGCGTCGGCGCGGGCCCGCCGCAGCAGCGCGCGGCGCAGCGGCTCCAGCGGGTCCGGCGTGCCGCCGGCCCGTTCCTGCACGCCCATCTGCGTGGTCGTCACGGCGGCATCACCACCGTGAGCCGGTCACCGGTGCGCGGTCGGCCGACCAGCGCGTCGCTGGCCCGGGGGGTGAGCACGACCACCGCCACGTCCGCGGGCAGGGAGCTCCACCGCGCCCGCACCTGCTCGGCGTCCTCGGCCGGGAGGACCAGGACGCCCGCCAGCCCGAGGCCCTGCACCCGCGGGGCCTCACCGATGGCGGCGACCCTGGCCATGTCACGCGTTGCCGATCAGGATGACCGCGACGATCAGCCCGTAGATGGCGATGCCCTCCGACAGGCCGACGATGACCATCGCCCGGCCGAACAGCTCCGGCCGCTCGCTCATCGTGGCCAGCGCTGCCGCGCCGGTGTACGCCACGGCGATGGCGGCGCCGATCGACGAGCCGGCGACGGCGATGGCGGCGCCGAGCAGCGCCGCCCAGTTCGACCCGGCCGCGGCGGTGGCATCCCCGTCGGCCGCGATGACTGCCGACGAGACCGACTGCGCAGCACCGGGATCCGCCGTCGCGACGGCCACCACGACCGCAAGCGCGGCGAGCAGGAGCAGCGCGTTCACCGCGACGAGGACGCGCACGGCCGCACCTGATCCGGACCGGAGGGCGACCCGGGTGGCCATCGCGGCCACGACGAGGACGGGCAGGGCCAGCAGCCAGGCGGTCATGGCGCACGCTCCGAGGAGACGGGCAGGTGCCAGGCCTGGAACGGCCGGCCCTCTGCGACGAACACGCGGGAGAACAGCTCGTAGTACTCCAGCCGCAGCGCCTGGACGCCGGCGACGACGGCCTGCAGGGTGAAGGTCAGCACGTTGCCGACGACGAACAGCAGCACGGCACCCAACGCTGCCGGCACCGAGCCGACGTCCCACAGCGCGGTGGTCCCCTGCCACACGATCGCGCCGAGCGCGGCGTGCGCCAGCCCGAACGCGGCCAGCCGGGCGAAGGACACCAGGTTGGTGCCGAGGCGGATCACCCCGTCGAACAGCTCGACCCCGGCCTGCGCCGCGCCGCCCGCCCCGCCGCCGGACCCGGCGTACAGGCCGACGTACGCCAGCACCAGGCCGGCGCAGGCGATCCCGACGCCGGCCCACACGAGCCAGCCGGTTCCGGCGTACGCGCCGAGGGCCAGCAGTCCCAGCCCGAGGAACAGCGCGATCCCGGCGATGCCCGATGGAGCGACCAGCGCGTAGCGCCACCCGCCCTCGCGCCACCGGTTCACGGTCCCGAGGACGTAGGCCCCCGACAGCAGGCAGGCCCCGATGCCGACCGACACCAGCAGGAGCAGGACCGGCTCCTCCAGCGGCTCGATCCACAGCACCGGCAGCACCCCGGTGGGGCCGAAGAACTCGCCGAACAGCACGCCGAAGAAGGTGGCGGACACGCCCGCACCGACCAGGAACGGCCAGATGGAGCGGAATCGGGACAGCCGGCGGGGCCGGCCGAGACGCAGCAGCAGTCCGCCCAGCACCAGCAGGGCACCCTGGCCCGCGTCGGCGAACATCATCCCGTACATGACGACGAAGGCCAGGCCGGCGACCACGGTCGGGTCGACGTCGACGTACGGCACCGTGGCGTAGGTGTCCATCAGCGGGGCGAACGAGCGGTTGAGACCGCCGCGGGTGTGCACCAGCGTCGGCGGGTCCACCCCGCGTGGAGCCGGCAGCGGGACGACGGCCGCACCCCGCGGCTCGAGGGCGGCAGCGAGGGGCGCGACCTGCTCCTCGGGCACCCACCCGGTGACCCCGGCGACCAGGCCCCGGTGGACTGCGGCAGCACTGCGCTCCTCCAGCTGCGCCTCCGCGGCGAGCAGGTCCCCGCGGCCGAGGCGCACGGCCCCCTCCGGGTCGACGGGGGTCCGCGAGAGGACGGGGGCGGCGACGGCGTCGTCGGGCAGCTGAGTCAGCAGCCGCGCGGAGGGCCCGGCGGACGCCGCGTCACCCGTGGTGTCCAGCTCGACCACGCCGCTCTCGGCGATGTCCACCAGGACGTCGCGCAGCTCCTCCTCCGGTGCGACGACCGCGACCCGCCGCATCCGGACCGGTTCCATCGACTCACGCCACGGCATCGAAAGCCTCCAGCGCGGTCGGGCCGAGTGCGGCGGTACGGGCGGCCACCTCGAGCGCGGCCCGGACCCGCCAGGCATCGACCCCGAGGACGGCCACGGCGCCCACGACCACCTCCGGACCGGTGAGCGGGCGGCGCATCAGCGCGAACCCGTCGCGCTCCACCCGCGCCCACCAGAGGGCCTCGGCGCGCCACAGCCCGTCCGGCTCGGTGACGTCGGCCAGCGGCCAGCGGGCCTCCGCTGGCAGGGCGCGGCTGAGTGCGCCGACGCTGCGGGATCCGACCCAGCCGTCACCGAGCAGCGCCGCGCAGGTGCGCAGCTCCTGCGCCGACGGCCGGCGCCCGGCCAGGACGTACTCGCGTGCCACGAGCAGCGCCGCGGCCCCGGCTGCCCACGGATGCGCGTGCGGGACGACCGCGGCGACGCGGCGGGCCCAGGACAGCCGCATCCCCCGGCGGACGGTAGCCGGGTCGTCCCCGCCCGGGTCGCCCCACGCCGAGCGGGCGAGCAGGAGTCGCAGGTCCGCGGCCGACCGGGCCTGCGGGATCCGGGTGCTGACGACGGCCAGGGCGCCGAGCCGGAACGGCGGGGCGGTGCTCCGGCCGGCCAGCTCCCGCAGGCGCTCGTCGACGTCCGCGATCTCGAAGGCCCCCGCCAGGACGCGCAGCACGGACGCGTCGCCGTGCGGCACCCAGCCCCCGAGGACCCGCAGGTGCCACAGCGCGGTGGCCGCCGCCGCGTGCTGCGCGGCAGCCAGGTCCTGGCCGGCCCGCACGTCGTGTCCGTACGAGGTCGCCGCGAGCCGATCGACGGCGGCGGGGAGGTCCGGCAGCGCGGCGAGCGCGCGTGCCCCGGCGGCCCCGAGACGCCGCCGGGACATCGCCCGCGCCCGCACGCTGGCGGCCACCCAGGAGGTGCTCATCGGAGGCCTCCCGCGTGCGCTCCCTCCCCCGCTGCGGCGCGTGCGGAGGTCACGACCCCCGCCAGCTCCCGTCGGGCGTCCGCCACGATCCGGTCGACCAGTGCCGGCATGCGCGCCGCTGCCGCGGCGGACACCCGGGCGGCCTCCGCAGCGGCCTCCTCGGCGCGCACCCGGCCCTCCTCCTGCGCCCGGCTGCGGGCTGCGGCGGCGACCGCGCGCCGCTCCCCCTCGGCATCCCTGCGCGCCTGGGCCAGCAGCGCTCGGGCCCGTTCGGCTGCCGCGTCCCGACGTCGCAGGGCCTCGGCGTCCGCGTCGGCACGGATCCGCGCCGCGAGTGCCTGGGTGTCCTCCAACTGCGCCAGCAGCGGTTCCAACTCGGCCGAGCGCTCGGCCACGCGGTCGGCCGGGACCCCGGCCAGGGCCGCCGCTCCCGGCGTGCCACTGGGCCGCAGCCGTTCGAGGAACTCGCGCGCGCCGACCACGGGTCACCTCCCGGAGGAAGACCCACCGTGCTTGCCATCATCGGGGCCGCATGTCCCCCACGGCAGGGGCGAAGGGCTCACGTGGGCGTGACAATGCCCTCGTGCGCACCGATGGGGAGAGGTTCGAGCCAGCGGACCGGGCCGACTGGCGGCGCTGGCTCGCGGTGAACCACGCCAGCGCGCCGCGGGTGTGGCTGGTGTCGGCGAAGAAGTCGTCCGGCCGCCAGCGGCTGTCCTACGACGACGCCGTCGAGGAGGCGCTGTGCTTCGGCTGGGTCGACAGCACGGTGCGGCGGGTGGACGACGACCGGAACGAGCAGCTGTTCACCCCGCGACGCCGGGGCGGCACGTGGGCGGCGACGAACAAGGCCCGGGTCGCGCGGCTGACCGCCGACGGGCTCATGGCCGAGGCCGGGCTGGCCGCGGTCGCGGCCGCACAGGCGGACGGATCCTGGACGCTGCTCGACGACGTCGAGGCGCTGCGGCTGCCCGACGACCTCGTCGCCGCACTGGCGGCCGATCCGTCGGCGGAACGCGGCTTCTCCGAACTGACCGTCTCGGTGCGCAAGCAGGCGCTGTGGTGGATCGTGTCGGCCAAGCGCGAGGACACCCGGGCCCGCCGGATCGCGGCCGTGGTGGCCGCCGCGCGGGAGGGTCGGGGTCCCGGGTAGCGGGAGTTCGCTGCCGGGCGGTGCTCAGAACAGCGCTGCGGCCAGGGCCTCGGCGGTGTCCGCTGGGTCGATGACGTCGTCGAGCTCGAAGTGCTCCGCGGCCGACAGCGCCTCGCCGCGCTCGTAGGCCGCGGCCACCAGCGCGTCGAAGCGCGCCTTCCGCTCGGCCTCGTCGGCGACCGACTCCAGCTGCCGCCCGTACGCGAGCCGGACCGCACCCTCCAGTCCCATCGGACCGACCTCGCCGGTCGGCCACGCGACGGTCAGCCGCGGGACGTGGAAGCCGCCGCCCGCCATGGCCATGGCGCCGAGCCCGTAGGCCTTGCGCAGGACCACGGTGGCCAGCGGCATCCGCAGCCCGGCGCCTGCAGCGAACAGGTCACCGACCGCGCGGACCAGGCCGGTGCGCTCCGCGGCCGGGCCGACCATGATCCCCGGGGTGTCGCAGAGGCTGACCACCGGCAGCCCGAACCGGTCGCACAGCCGCAGGAATCGCCCCGCCTTGCTCGCCGCCGCAGCGTCGATGGCACCGGCGCCGTGGCGCGGGTTGGACGCGAGGAAGCCGACCGCTCGGCCGTGCAGGCGTCCCAGCGCCGTCGTCATCGCCCGCCCGTGCCGCGCCTGGAGTTCGATCAGCGAGTCCTCGTCGGCCAGCACGGCCAGCACGTCCCGCACGTCGTACGCGTGCCGTCTGTTGTCGGGGACGACGTCACGCAGCCGGCGCTGGTCGGGACGGGTGCCGGGCCGGGGCGGTCCGGCCACCAGGCCGACCAGCCGGGCAGCGAGATCCACGGCCGCGCCGTCGTCCGCCGCCTCGATGTCGACCGCACCACTGTCAAGATGCACGTCCAGCGGCCCGACATCTTGCGGCGCAACGGATCCCAGGCCAGCCGCCTCGATCATCGCGGGGCCGCCCATGCCGATGCTGGCGCCGGCGATGCCGATGCTCACGTCACACATGCCCAGCAGGGCGGCGTTGCCGGCGAAGCAGTAGCCGCCGGCGATGCCGATCCGCGGCGTGCGTAGGCGGGCGAACGAGGCGAAGGTGCCGAGCTCCAGCCCGGCGACCGTGGGGTGGTCGGTGTCGCTGGGGCGTCCCCCGCCGCCCTCCGCGAACAGCACCACCGGCAGACCGTCCCGGGCGGCGAGGTCCAGCAGCCGGTCGGTCTTGCGGTGGCCCGTGACGCCCTGGGTGCCCGCGAGGACGGTGTAGTCGTAGGCGACCACGGCCACCCGCACGCCGCCGATGCGGCCCGTCCCGGTGAGGACGCCGTCCGCGGGCGTCGAGGCGACCAGGTCGTCCCGGCTGCGTGCCGCCCGCTGGGCGGCCACGGCCAGGGCGCCGTACTCGCGCCAGCTGCCGGGGTCGAGCAGAGCGGCCAGGCTCTCCCGGACGGTCCGCCGTCCCTGGCGGTGCCGTCGTGCCACGGCGTCCGTACGGGCCCCGTCGAGCAGAGCCTCGTGCCGCTCGCGGGCGCGCTGGCGGCGGTCCTGCGTCAGCGCACTGCCTCGGCGGCGCGCAGCCGGGCGGTCATGACCCGCAGCATCGGGATGGCGACCTCCGGGTGCTCCTCGAGGAGCGCCTCGAACTTCCACTTGTCCAGCACGAAGGCGGTCATGCCGTCGGGGCCGGCGACCACGTCGGCCGATCGCGGCTTGCCGTCGATGAGGCTCAGCTCCCCGAAGTACGACCCGGGGCCGATCGAGATGACGACCGTGTCGCCGTGGCGCACCTCACCCGATCCGGAGAGCACCAGGTAGAAGTAGGCGCCGGTCGGGCTGAACGCGGCGAAGCCCGCGACCGGCGTCCCCTCCGCGGTGATGACGGCCCCGGCCTCGAAGTCCTTGACCTCCCCGTCGCGCTCCACGCGGTGCAGCGCCCGCTTCGACAGACCGGCGAACAGGTCCGTCTTCTCCAGCTGCTGGGTCAGCACGCCATCGTCCGACACGGGTACCGCTCCTTCCGCGGGGCCGCGACGCTCGCGCGGCCGATGGGGGCAGCATGTCGTCCCGGCGCGGGGGGACGCAACGATCACCCGCCGCTCGCCCCGACCGGGCCCCGGCGATCCCACCCCGCGATAGCGCCGGCGTTTCCACCCGGCGATGCCGCGACGGAATGAGTCCCCACGTTGTTTGAGGCACCCGAAACGGCCCGTACGCAACGCCCAGACTCATTCCGTCGCGAAGTCCTGGTGGGGGCTGACCAGACGGACCGACCCGGACATCGCCACCGCCGGACGAATCCGTGGACACGGACTCTTGCTGTGCTGCAACGTGTTTGCTACACTCGAACACATGTTCTACGGCGATCGGATGGACGCTCCGGCGGTGTCCCGGACGCGCGACGCCGGCTTGCTGCGGCGCGTCCGCGAGCTCGGCCCCGGGGCGCGCGCCGGCGCCCTGCTGGACCGGATCGACGTGCAGGCCCTCGACTCCTTCGACCGGGTCGAGCTGCTGCGCGCGTGGGACGCGCAGGTGGCATGGACGAGCGCGCGCACGGCCGAGGCCCTGGTGGGCGTGTCCGGGCCGACGCCGCTGGTCGACCTCACCGACCGCGACCACGGCGAGGTCGACGAGCTGTCGGTCGAGGGGGAGGTGGCGGCCGCGCTCCGGATCGCGCCGCGGACCGCCCGCGGCCGGGTCGCCTCGGCCCGGTTCCTGGCCACCACCGGCGCGCCGGCTGCAGAGATGCTCCGGTCCGGTCGCTGGACGGTCGCTCATGCCCGCGCCGCCGAGGACGAGCTGGCTGGCGTCCCCGCAGGCGTCGCGGCGGACGTGATGGCAGACGTGGTCGCACGGTGCCTCCCGGGCGAGGACGGCTCGCCCGCGCAGTACCTGGACGAGACCCCGGGGCGTCTCCGGTCGCGGGTCCGCCGGACGGTGGCCCGCGTCGACCAGGCGGCCGCCACCGAGCGGATCCGCGGACGCCACCGGGAGCGCTCGTGCACCCTGACGCCGGAGCCCGACTTCCGCGGACAGGTCAGCATTCGTGGCCCGTACCCGATGGTGGCCTGGGCCTACCGGCAGCTCGACCACTGGGCACGACGGGAGCGGGAGCGGCTGCGCGGACTCGACCCCGCGCTACGGGACGACGATCAGGACACCTCGCTGGAGGCGCTGCGCGCGGACGCGTTCGTCGCCGCCGCCCGGCTCCTGGCGAGCACGGACGACGGTGGGCCTGCTGCCGAGCCCACCCCCGACCGGGGCCGGACCTGGTCGACGGCAGTCGTCGTGGTCGAGGCGCCGACGGCACTGGGCATGGCCGACGAGCCGGGCTTCGTGCCCGGCTACGGCTGGGTCCCCGCCCCCGTCGCCCGCGAGTTGCTCGGCGGTGCGGACCGGTGGCGCCGTTTCCTGACCGACGGGGGACGCCTGGTCGATGCGGGGCGACGCGACTACCGGCCCGGGGCCGCACTGCGGCGCCACGTGACGGCGCGGGACCTGACCTGCACCTTCCCCGGCTGCGCCGTTCCGTCCGCCGACTCCGACCTCGACCATGTGAGCAACTTCGACGGCGCCAACACGACAGCGGCCAATCTCCGGCCGACCTGCCGCTCCCATCACCGGCTCAAGACCCACGGCGGGATGTTTGGGGGGTACATGGTGCCGAGGGGGCCGAGCGGATCGCGCGGCCGACATCAGTGTCGGAACGGCTAACGACAGGCCGACGCCCCGGCGCCGCACGGGGGATGGCGGCGGCCGGGGCGTCGGGGTCGAGGGGTCAGCCGAGCAGGTCGGCGGCGTCCAGCAGCGCCGCGGCGGTCTGCCGGGCCTGCTCCGCGGTCATGGTCACGGAGTCGTTGCCGACGGACAGCGCTACCTCGGGCCGCCCGGCCGTGGAGGCGTCGAGGTGCAGGCGGTCCTGGCGCTGGACGGCGACGGCGACGGTCGTGCCGGCGACCTGAGTCACCGGGCCGTCGTGCAGCACCAGCACGGCCCCGTCGTCGGTCATGGCGGCGTCATGCTGGTCGCAGAACGACGGGCAAGTGCTGGCGGTGGTGGCTACGGTGCTCATGGGTTCGTTCCCTCTCAGTCAGGGTCGGGCCAAGTGCCCCGGCATCGGCTCTGATCCGGTGTCCGGGGCGCGCCCGGTCTCGGGCGCTGGCCGTCACGATGCCACGCCGGCTCGCTGCTGGGAAGGCTCATCACCCGTACCGTCGCCGCGCCGGCCTCGGTCCACCGCCCCAGCACCCCGGCGACGGCCGGCCGTCGATCGGTAGCCGGGTCGCCGTCCAGCTGCGCCGACAGTCGCCACAGGCCCATCGGGCGGTTCGGTCGTCGACCGCGACCCCGCGCATCGGCCGGGAGCACGCCGGGCAGCGGCGCTTCGGTAGGTCGTGGTCGGCCGTCGTCGTCGTGGTCGTCACGGCACCTCCACGATCGAGCCGTCGGCGTGGACGGTGAAGCGGCCCATCGGGTCCACCGGGCCGGCCAGGCCGTCGAGCTCGTACCCGCGCACCACGACCGGCTCACCGGCCCGCAGCCGGGCCAGCGCGTCGGTGAACGGGCAGCCGGGCCAGTCGCCGTAGGCGGCGACCAGCTCGACGAGCCAGGCGTCGAGGTGCCGGCGGACGCCGGCGCTGGCCTGCCCGGTGCGCCGCGCCACGTCACGCCCCCCTCGTCGTGCCGCGGTTCGCCGCGTGCGCGTCCCACCGCCGGTTCACCCCGGCGGCCTTCTTCGCGCTGACCGTCGACCTCGGGACACCGTCGGCGTCGGGCAGCTGGACGCTGCCGAGCAGCTTCTCCAGCGCGATGCGGTGCTGGCGCAGCTCCGCCACCGCCGGGTGCGTGCGGACAGTGCCGGTCGGGCTGGTCAGCACCGGGCCGTCGCGGTCGACCGCGGCCTGCAAGTCGGCGAGCAGGTCGGCCTCGCGGCAGGCGGCCTCCAGCACCGCCGACTCGCGGCTGTCAGGCTCCAGGCCGGCCGCGTCGAGGTCGGCGACCACGGCCTGCCACAGCGCGCGGCCAGGGGCTCTCAGGCCCTTCGGCGGGGCAGGCTTCCTCGGTGCGGTCATCGGGGGGCTCCTCAGGGTCTAGGGGTGCGGGTCAGAGGCGCTATGCCGTCCCGGGCGGGGCGCTGGCCGGGAGGGGGTCCCTCCCCAGGGGTGCTGGACGACGTCGGCGTCGGTCAGCGGCTCGACCCGGTCGCCGAGGATGCGGACGGCGGGTGCGCCGGTGCGCCGCAGCAGGTCGACGGCCTGCGCCAGTGCGGCGTCGCCGATGCCGTGCCGGCGCAGGTCGGCGCGGACCCGGGTCACGGTGTCGGCGACGTCCTCGCCGGGTCGCGGTGCGAGTGCGCCGCGGTGCAGTACAGGCACGGGGTCTCCGTTCTCGCGCTGGGGTCCCGACCGGGCGGGCGCGCCGGCCACGGGCGGTGCCGCCCCGTGGAACTGGCACCGCGGGCGCCTCCCGCCCGGTCGGGGGTCTCATGTCAGCGGCCCTCGTTGGCCGCCCGGTCGCGGGCACGCTGGGCCAGCTCGCGCGCCGACGGTCCCTCGTAGCCGCCGGGGTCGCTGGTCGTGTCGGCTCCGCCGCGGCCGGCGCGGATGCGGGCGGCCGGGTCGTCGTCGACGTCGGGCTCGGCGAACAGCGGGTCGAGTCGGGTGCTGTCGGCGCCGGTCTCCCGGGACGTGGAGTAGGCGCGCTGCCGCGCGGCCAGGGCCAGCTCGCGCGGCGTCGAGTCGGCGCTCATCGCAGGCCCCGCACGGTGAACGGGTCGGGGCCGCCGCGGTGGTTCAGGCGGTTGTCGGCGCCGTAGTCGGCCAGGTGCTCCCAGGCGTCGCGGGCCGAGTAGACGCCGGGGCCGGCGTCGACGCGGACGGCCTGCGCCAGCGCCAGCCCGAGGCTGGGCTGCGTCGGCAGGCCGTGCAGGTGCTGCGGTGCGCGCAGGTGCCGCCATGCGTTCTTCGGCGGGACGACGCCGGGCACCGCGGTCTCCTCCACCGCGCCGGCGGCGTCGAGCAGGTCGGCCGCGGCCCAGGCCAGCGCGACCCGGTCCTGCGCGCGCAGCATCGCGCCGTAGTGGTCGCCGTGGCCGCGCCGGGTCGCGGTCTCGGCGTCGCGGACGTCGTCGGGCAGCGCGTCGACGGCGTCGGCGGCCTGCTGCGCGGCGTCGGCGACGACCCGGTGCAGCGCACCGAGCACCAGCTGCTCGTGGTCGCGGCACCAGCGCAGCGCGTCCAGGCGGGCGGTGTCGGCGGCCAGCGCCACCGCGTCGGCGGCGTCGGCGTCGGCGGCCTGCCGCTCCCGGGCCTTCCGCAGCGCGGCGGCGGCGGTCTTGGGGTCGGCGCTGCCGTCGACCAGGCCGGCGACGGTGGCGGCGGTGCCGTCGCGGACCTCGCCGCGCAGCCGTGCCGCCTCGGCGGTCAGCTCGTCGCCGCGGTCCAGCAGCCGCAGCGGCTCGGCGACGACGTCGGCCAGGCCGAGCTCGACGACCGGGGCCAGCGCGCGGCGCAGCGCGTGGGCGACCGACGCGGGCTTGCCGGGCTTGGCGTGGGTGAACCTCGGCGGCGGTGGCGGGGTCCAGCGGGGCGGGGCGTCGGCGGTGGCCGGCGCGTCGATGTTGTCGACGGTCACGGTGTGCTCCTTCTGTCGGTGGTGCGGACGGGCGGCCCGCCGAGCTGGGCGTCGGCGAGCTGGTAGGCGGTGGGGCGGTCGGGTAGCCGGCGCACGGTCGGCGCCGGCGGGTCGGGCAGCGGGGTCGACCGGGCCGAGCACGCCGGGTCGTGGCCGTGGCGCACGTTCTCCGGCGCGTCGCCGGCGACGCACAGCGGGCAGTCGGTCACGTCGCGCCGGCCTTCCGCTCGGCCTTCTCGCGGCGCGCCCGGGCGCGTTCGGCGCGTTCGGCCTCGCGGCGTCGGACGTGCTCGCGGGAGCAGCGGGGGCAGCGCGACCACGGGCCGGCGAGCGGATGGTCGTCGTGGTCGCGGCACACGTACACGTTCAGTCCTCCTCGGTGTCGAGCGGCTCGACGGCGACCGCGCCGCAGCTCGGGCAGGTCGCCACGCGCCAGGTCGTCGCGCTGTCGTACGGCGGGGCGGTGACGGTGACGGCCGGCGTCGGCTTGTCGCACGACGGGCGATGGTGGAGGTCGGGCGCGGTCACGGCGTCGGCTCCGGCGGCAGCGGCAGCGGGGCGTACGCCGCGGTTGGGGTGAACGTGGCGGCCGCGGTCTCGACGGTGACGCGGGACGTGGTGGGGACGGCCAGCCAGCGGCGGGCAAGTTCCTGCGCGGCGGCGGGCTGGGAGTAGATCCGCACGGCCTTGACCTGGCCGCGCTGGTCGTACCGGCGGACCCGGTACAGCCGGGTGCTGCGGCGGGTGCTCACGACGGGACCACCGCCTCGCCGACGCTGCCGGCGGGCCATTCCCAGCCCGTCGGGGCGTCCAGTCGGGTCAGGTCTCCTAGGACCCCCTCCGACTGACCCGACTGACCCGACTGACCCGACTGAGACTCAGTGGGGTCAGTCAGGTCAGGGTTAGTAGTCTCCCCTGACTTGACCCGACTGTGACCCGACTGAGGGTGACCCGACTGGGCGTCGCCCTCCGCGGTGCCCTTCGGCAGCGCCCAGTAGGTGCGCCGCGGGTAGCCGACGGACTCGACCTCGACCCCGATGCGCCGCCGTGCGCGCTTGAGCGCCTCGACGTTGTGGCCGGCCTTCGCGGCGGCGGCCTTGATGTCCGACGACAGCGCCCGGCCGCCCTCGACGGCCAGCCAGTCGGCCAGCCAGTCGGCGGCCTCGGCGGTGGCCGAGCGGTCGTCTGCGGACTCGCCGGAGCGCCGCACGGCGTCGCCGATGGACCCGGCCGCCTCTCCGCCCCAGGTGAGCCGCCCGGTGGTGGCGGGACCGTCGTCGGTGTCGATGACGTGGCCGTCGATGGTGAACCGCAGCACCGGCAGGTCGGTGGGCCCGAGGTTGTTCTTCGGGGTGCCGAACAGCCGGCCCCGCTCGGTGTCGTCGTCGGGGTCCTTGACGACGGTGTGCACCGACCGGGCCACGGAGGTGAACGCCTTGCTCCCCATGACGAGGGTGAGGGGGTCGCCGCTGCCGGACTTGTTGTGGTGGATGAGTCCGAGCACGACCAGGCGGGCGTCGTCGGCGAGCTTGGCCAGTGGTTCGAGCGCGCGCCGGGTCTCGGCGTCGCGGTGGGAGTCCAGCCGGTCGTCGAGGCGGGAGATCAGCGGGTCCAGCAGGAGCATCGCGGCGTCGACCTCGGCGGCGTGGGCGCGCAGGCCGGCCAGGTCGCGGGGCAGGGTCAGCGGGACCCGCAGGTCGTCGGAGGTGACGACCTCGACGCGGTAGACCCGGTCGAGGTCGGCGCCGGCGGCCATCAGCCGGGGCACGATGGTGTGCGCCCAGGAGTCCTCCGCTGCGGCGACCAGCACCGAGCGGGGCTTGCCGTGGAACTCGCCGGGCAGGGTGCCGCGGGTGACCTGCGCGGCCAGGGTGTAGGCGACGGTCGACTTGCCCAGGCCCTCAGGGCCCGCGAGCAGGGCCAGGGTTCCGACCGCGAGCCGGCCTTCCCACATCCACTCGACCCGGCGGGGCCGGATCGCCGACGCGGGGGTGAGCACGACGCGGCGGTGCCCGGGCTGGTCGTCGTCGGCCTCGGGCGGGTCGGTGTCGCCGCAGCACCCGACGTCGAGCGGGTCGGTCAGGCCCTTGGCGGCCAGCTTGACGTCGAGGTCGACCGCCATCCGCGCCCACTCCGCGCGGGCCGCCGACGCCGAGCGGCGACCGGACCCGGCCGTGGTGACGGCCTCGACGAACGTGCCGAGCAGGACGTCGACCGCCCGCCTCACCCCGGCGTGCCCCTGCTCGCCGAGCCGGGTCAGCGCCATCAGTGCCGCGGCGGTGTTGTCGTGCCGGCCGGACTCCAGCTCGGCGACGGCCTGGCCGAGTCGGGCGCGCACCGCCGGGCACGGGCGGCCCTCGGTCCAGTAGGCCGACTGCGGGTCGTCCTGGCGCTGCCGGCCGTCGCCGCCGTGGTACAGCGCCGTGCACCACGCCTCGGGGAGCAGCGGCAGGTCGGCCACCGCGGGGAGCGCGTCGAGGTAGGTGCCGTCCGACTCGTCCAGCACCCGGTAGGCGGTGCCCTTCTCCGGGTGCACCGACGGCGGCGCCATCACGTAGCGGTGCGCGTGCCGCACGACGTCGACGCCGGGCCAGCCGCCGCGCCAGCCGGCCGACGGGTCGACTGCCCGCGCGGCGTGCTGCTCGGGCAGTCGGTACAGCCGGATGCCGGACAGGCCGTCCCACCCGGGTCCGAACCTCGACGACACGACGAACGTGCGCGGCAGCGGGCCGTGCTCGGCGACCAGTCGGGCGAGGGTGCCGTGAGCGTTCTTGTCCTTGGCGTGGGCGTCGATGTCCAGGCCGACGACCTCGGGCGGGCACCGGCCGGCCACGTTGTCACCGCCTCGGCCCTCGTCCAGCCATCCCTGGACGTCGGCACCGGACGCCATCGCGGTGGCGTAGCCGGCGCCCCAGCCGGTCGGGATGTCGCCGGACTTGGCCGCCATCGGGATGGGTGACCAGCCCTTGCGCCGCAGGTCGTGCGCGGCCGCCTCGTACGGCCCGGTCACGACGACCACCGCCGACCCTGCGCGGCGAGGTCGGCCGCCGGCGCGCCGGTCGCGCCGGTGTCGGGGGTCGGCCGTACCCTGGTCGCAGGTCCCCCGACCTGTCCGGCCCCGTCGTTCGCGGCGGGGCCGCGGTCGTGTCGGGCGTCAGCCACGGCGGCCACCGCCGGAGCCGAACAGGGCGACGGACAGCCGCTCGGCGGTGCCCTCGGCAAGCGGGGGTGCGGTGGCGAGCTGGGCGTCGACCCAGGCCGCGACGTCGTCGGTGAGCATGACCGGACTGGTCCGCGGGTGGCGCTGCTGGTCACTCCCGCGTGCGCGGCACCGGGCCGCGGGTGCGCCGGTCACCGGGCGACCTCGGCGGTGGCGGCGTCGATGACCAGCCGGACCTCGCCGGGTTCCAGGCCGGCCAGGGCCTCGCGGACCTTGTGGGTGGCGCGGGCCAGCCGCAGCTCGGAGTAGGCCGCGGACAGGGCGGCCGTGTCATGCGGGCGGTACTTGTGCAGGTTGCCGACGCGCGAACGTGCGCGGGCGTAGTCGGTGGGCACCGTCGGTCTCCTGGGCAGGAGTCGTCCGCCGCCCTGATGGGGCGGCCTGCCCGCGGCACGTGATGCCGTCCGCGACCGACGAAGCGAGTGTATCCGACGTGCGCGACGGACTACGGGAGCAGCGACACGTCGACCCGGTCGACGCCGGCGTCGGCGGTGCCGGTGAACAGCCGCACCAGCCGGTCCTGGCTCATCGGCAGGTCCCGCCCGCAGGTCGGGCAGGTGAACCGATGGGTTCGTCCGAGGGTGGCCCGGTCGGCGTACTCGCCGGGCCCCTGCGGCGACGTCACCGACCTCGGCTCGGTCAGGTCGTGCGCCTCGACCGACACCGCGTAGCCGTCGCCCACGCGCCAGCCGACCAGCACGCCGAGCTGGCGCGACGGGTGGGTGCCGCGGTCGGTGCAGACCAGCCGCAGGCGGTACCGGGTCATGCCGCGGCCTCCGCCCGGAAGTCCTTGAACCGCACCGTGACCGCGTCGGTCACCGCCCCGCCGCGCGGGCGCCGGTCGACCACGATGGACTCGACCAGCTCGCGCACGATGCGCCGCTGCGTCTCCACGCTGACGGCCTCCCAGGCCGCGGCGACGTCGTCGGCGCCGACCAGCGCCGCCGAGCTCGGGGTCGTCGAGGTGCGGGCCAGTGACGATTCCAGGGCCCGCAGCTCCGCGCGCAGGGTGCCCACGGCGGCGGCGTAGTCCATCGGGTCCATCGCGTCGTCGCCGACCAGCAGCGCCGGCATGGCGGCCAGCTTGGCCCGCAGCCGGTCGGCCTTCTCCGCGGCCTTGCTGACCTTGCCGGCGGCCTGCACCGGGCGGCGCAGCCGGTCGGCGTTGCGCCGCAGGTACTCCACGACCAGGGCGGACACGGCGGCGTCCATCGGCTCCCGGTCGCGGGTGACGTGACCGGCCCGGCAGTTGTACGTCGGCACCCGGGGTCCGGTGCGCTGCCGGCGGGACTGTGCGGCCAGCGGGGCGCCGCAAGCCGCGCACGTCAGCGTCTCCCCGAGCAGGGTCGACCCCGGTCGGCCGCGGGGGGTCGTGCGCGCCGGCGAGGTGAGGATGGCGACGAGCTGGTGATGCTGCTCGGCGGTGAGGATCGCCGGCCGGTCGACCAGGGTGCCCACGATGCGGGCCGGCTCGCCCTTGGCCCGGGCCTCCTTGCCCCTGTACGCGGACAGCCCGGCGACGTCGGGGCGCAGCAGCGCGGCCCGCACGGTCGCGGCTGTCACCGCCGAGCCGGTGGGGCCGGTCAGGCCGCGGTCGCGCCAGTCCGCGGCGATCCGCCGCAGCGGCACCCCCTGGACGACCTGGGCGGCGGCGTCGCGGATCGCGTCGGCCTCCGCGGGGACGAGGTCGCGGTGGTCGGCGGTGTACCCGAACCAGCGCGGACCGCCGGCCAGCCGTCCCTGCTCGGCGCGCTGGCGGCACGACGCCTTCATCCGCTCGGCGAACTTCTCCGACTCCCGCTGCGCCACGCTGCCGAGGATGCGGGCGGTCATCCGGCCGTCTGCGGTGGACAGGTCGACGTCGCCGGACATCACCGTGGCGACCTTGGTCCGACCGAGCCGGTCGACCAGCTCCTCGAGGTCGGCCAGCCGCCGGTACAGCCGGTCGGCCGACCACACCACCACGACGTCGATGCCGCCGGACTCGACGTCGTCCAGCAGCCGGGCGTACTGCGGCCGCTTGCCGGTCATCGCCGAGCGGTTGTTGTCGACGTACTCGCCGACCGCGGTCCAGCCCTTGGCGTCGGCCAGGTCGCGGCAGGCGGCGAGCTGGCGGTCGACCCCGGCGGTGTCGTCGTCGGTCTTGGTCAGGCTGATCCGGGCGTAGATCGCGGCTCGGGTGGTCTTCATGGCGGGCCCCTTCCTGTACCCCCCATAGTAGCGGATCAAGACATTCGGCCGGTGGCGGGTGAGCATCACGGACGACACCCGAGCGGTCTGGACCGCACCGAGCGGTCACCGGCACCGGCAGCACGCGGACCCGTACTGGGACCCGGACACAGAGCCCTGGTCCTTCCTCCAGCGATGTCCCCGCACCCCCGTCGAAGTCACCCCGTGGAGCCACCGGCCGCCCTCACGCACCTAGGGTGGACGCGCATGCCGTTGCGACACAGACCCTCTGCCGCAGGAGGGTCGTCCCGTGGAGGCCTTCGCCTCTAGTGCCGCCGGCTCAGCACGCGGGAGGCTGGAGCGCGTACGTCCCCTCGACGAGAGGAGCGGACGCATGACGTCCGGCCCCGAGTACACCACCAGCGAGCAGGAACTCCGCGCCCAGGCGGCACAGAACCTCAAGCGGCGCACCGACTTCTACTGGCACGTCGTGGCCTTCGTCATCATCAACGGGATGTTCTGGATCCTGTGGGCCCTGCTCTCCGGGACCGACAGCTACCCGTGGCCGATCTGGATCACCCTGTTCTGGGGCATCGGCCTGGCGTTCCACGCCGGTGACGCACTGCGGCGCCCCGTGTCGCAGGCCGCGATCGACCGCGAGGTCGAGCGCATGCGCGGCCGCCCGGCCTGACCGACCCGAGCGTCCTAGCGGAAGCGGGCCCGGACGGTGGCCGACCACGGTCCACTGCCCGCTGACGACGACGCCGCGACCCGGAAGTAGTACAGGACGCCCGCACGTCCGCGCGTCCACGACAGCCGGGTCGTGGAGCCCGAGGTCCGACCGGCCAGCTTCCACACCCGGGCGTTGGTCGAGACCTGGACCGTGTAGCGGGTCGGGGACCCGGTTGCCGCCCTCCACGTCACCGTGATGCGGCCGCGGGTCGGCGTAGCCCGGACACCGGTGACCTTGCCGGGCCTGGCGGCGGGTGCCGGTCCACCGGACGCCATGGTCGCGATCTCGGCCGGGGTCAGCGCTCGGTAGTACGTGTACATCTCGTCGAGCGTGCCCTGGAACCAGCGCATCGGGTCGTCGGCCAACGCATCGCCACGGCGACCGAGGTACCACTCCCCCAGGGACGCCGGCTTCGGCATGTCGGTGACCCGGGAGTTGCGCAGCGACCCGTCGACGTACAGCCGATAGTCGAATCCGCCGGAGACCTGGGCCCGGGTGATGGCCACGTGGGACCAGCCGGTCGGGTCGATGCCTCCGGACGAGCTCAGGATGAACTGCCGCCCGGCCGCCTTCTCCTCCAGGTAGAAGTCGTTGTTCGCTCCGTACCCGATGACGAACCGCTCGGCATCCGGAACCGACGCGCCGAACCCGCCGCGGCTCCAGACCACCACCTCGTACGACGGAGCCGTCCCTGCCGGCTTGATCCAGAACGCGATGCTGGCCGCGCCCCCCTCGTTGAAGGGGAAGGTCCAGGGCACCTTCACGTACTGGGCCTGACCCGTGCTGCGGCCGTCGAACCCGATGCCGTAGCGGTTCCAGCCCGTGACCCACGTGGCGCCGTAGATCGTGGGGACCACCGACTGGCTGCCGACCGTGACCAGCGTGTTGCCCGCACCGGCATCCATGTACCAGCCCGAGTACGGCCCGCTGGGGTGCCAGGACTCCCGCGGCGCGGCCGAGAGGCGGGCAGCGGTACCTGAGGGACCGTCCGCCGCAGGTTCGGCGTGCACCGCCGCCGGAACGAGCAGCGCAGCGACCAAGGCCGCGACCGCCACCGCCCCCACGACGTGCGCGGCTCTCCGCCCGGACCGTGACACCGACGTCGCACCCATGGCGCACCCCACAGCACTCGGTAGCGATCCCACGCTAGGAGCGCCTGGGACGCCGGTGAGAGGCCAACGTCCCCCCTACGACGCCGGAACGGAGGATCCGCTCCCCACGCCGAACGGACCACCACCTCGCACGCCGCGGATCGGGACCTCGGAGCCGGGCAGCCACTGCTGCGAGAGGATGCCGGGGTGGCGAGGTCCGCGGGGTCGCCGACGCCGGTGGCGCGGCTGGAGGGCGCGGACCGCATGCAGTGGGAGTCCGACGTCGGTCCGTTCCCCCAGCACATGGTCGCCGTCCTGTTCCTCGAGCCCTCGTCCGCTCCGGCGGAGGAGTGGGCCAGGGCGATGACCCAACGGCTGGGCGGCATCCCCCTGCTGGGCCGCCGGCCGGCGCGCCCCCCGTTCGGCGGCGGCCCGTGGGTCTGGCTCGATGACGACCGCGACCCCGCCGGGCACGTGGACGTGGGCCGCAGCGAGGGCGCGGACGACGCCGCGATGGTTGACCAGGCCATGGCCCTGGCCGCGCAACCGATGCCGAGGGGACGATCACCGTGGCGCGCACGCGTCCTGGTCGGACCCGACGGCGCGGTGCGCGCGCTGGTCCTGGTCCTGCACCACGCCCTCGCCGACGGGCTGAACGGCCTGCTCCTGCTGGGGGCGCTGGTCGACGGCGTCCCGGTGAGCGCACCGACCTCAGTCACTGCGCCCCCGGACCGGGCAGCCCTCGCGCGCGACGCCTGGTCGCGACGGCTGCGAGCCGCACGCGCCCTGCCCACGCTGCTCCCCGCTCTGCGCGCCGGCTGGCAGGAGATGGGGGGCGGCCGAACGCCGAGGGCTCCCCGTACGCCGGTCACTCGGCCCACGGGGCCGCGGCGTGAGGTCGTCGCCCTCGACCTGGGCCTCGACGCCGTCCGGCAGGCGGCGCACCGGGACGGGGCGACGGTCACCGACGTGCTGCTGGTCGCCGCTGCGTCGGCGCTGGACGGCGTGTCGGAACGCGCGGGCACGCCACTGCCGACGGTCGTGGTCTCGGTCCCGGTCGCCGTCACCGGACCGGGCGGACAGGGCACCGCCGGCAACGCGGTCGGGGCGATCCGGATGCCCGTGCCCACCCGCGGCGACCCCGCGGCACGGGTCCGCACGGTCTCGGCGCTGCGACGCGAGCGGCTGGCCGCCACGCACGGGCGCTCGCTCCCGCTCGTCCTGGCGTCCTTCCGCGTCCTCACGACCCTGGGACTGGTCCGGTTCTTCCTCGACCACCAGCGCCTGGTGAACACCCTTGTGACGAGCATGCGCGGACCCGACCACCCGCTGACGATCCTCGGCACGTCGGTACGCCGCGTGGTCCCCGTGGTCGTCAACCAGGGCAACCAGACCGTGTCGTTCGCGGCGCTCGGCTACGCCGGCACGCTGACCGTGTCGGTCATCACCGACCCCGACGCCGGCCCGCGGGCGGTCGAGGTCGCACGCCGGCTGCGGGTCGAGACGGACCGGATCCTGCACCCGCCCGGCTGACTCGGGCTCGACCGGTGGCACCGCCCGGCCGGTGGCGCGTCACCCGAGCAGGGCGGACGGGTCGGGCGGCACGTCCACGGCGTACGACCGCAGGACGTCGAGGGGGACCAACTCCAGCACCGACTCGTTCGTGGCTGCCAGGACGACCGGTGCCGCGACCCCGTCCTCGTGCGCGCGGGCCCAGTTGACCACCGTGACGCACCAACGATCCCCGGGGACCAGCCCGGGGAACCCGTACATCGGCATCGGCGTGGACAGGTCGTTGCCGATCGACCGCTGGTGGTCGAGGAACTCGGCCGTCACCACGGCGCAGATCGAGTGCCGGCCCACGTCCTCCGGACCGCTGGTGCAGCAGCCGTCGCGGTAGAAGCCGGTGAGCGGGTCACTGCCGCAGGGTTCGAGCTCGCCGCCGAGCACGTTGCGCTGGGTCACCCGCCCATTGTCGCGGCCCGCGGACATCACCACAGCGAGTGGGCCAAGGCCTCCTCCGCCGAGCGCCGACCGGCGTCGATGAGCGCGTCGGTGCGGGAGAAGTCCAGTGCGGAGCGCAGCCGCTTCGCACTGGACATCGGCAGGTGGATGACGTCGACCCGGGGCCCCTGCTCGTGGGTGGTCTCGATGCTGGGCTGGGCGTTGAGCGCGAGGGCGAACCCGGTGGCCACCGGGTCGAGGCTGCCGGGGTGGTAGGTGCCGGTGCCCTTGACGGCGCCGGCGACGTCAAGGACCCAGACCTGGCGGGGCGAGTACGAGCCGGCCATGCCCGCCGGGACCAGCGCGGTCACGCCGCCGTCCACGTGCTCGCCGGGCCACTCGACCGTGTGCGCCAGCGTGAGCTCGACCGGGGGGAACACGCCCGGGATCGCGGCGGACGCCAGCAGGATGTCCTCCACCTCGCCGGAGCGGTGCAGCACGGTCGTCCCGGTCTCCAGGTGCGTCGTCACCACGCCCAGGCGGACCGGGGCGTCCTGGATCCACCGGAACGGGATGTTCGAGCGGACGATGTCGCGCAGGCCGGCGTTGGACGACAGGCCGGTGCGGCCGCGCAGCATGTTGAACAGCATGTGCCGGCCGCCACCGAACACCTGCGCGGTGGACAGCCCCCGCCAGATCTCCGCCAGCGCCTCGGCCCCGTCGATCGTGGGGTCCGTGGCGAAGAAGGCCGCGTTGATGGCGCCCGCGGAGCAGCCGATCAGCAGGTCCGGAACGACCCCGGCCTCGGCCAGCACGGACAGCATCCCGACCTGCGCGGCCCCGAGCGCCGCACCGCCGGAGAGCACGATGACGGTCTCCGCGGCGCCGTCGACCTCGACGGCGGCCGTGGTCGAGCGGGAGCGCAGCGTCGCACGGGCGCTCGCCGTCAGGCTGCCCAGGGGGCTGATGGCCACGACGCCTCCCGTCGACCGCTCCTCGAGCCGGTCCGCTCGTCGGTGCGGTCCGGCCGGTCTGCCCCGACCCTGACACCCGGGTGGGTACCTGGCGAGGGCCGAAGGGCCTGCTCCGGGGCCTCAGCGCAGGGCGATGTCCCGGCGCCGGAAGCCGGCGAAGGCCACCGCCGTGAACAGACCCACGGCCAGGAACAGCCACAGCAGCCCGGACCAGTCCGGGGCCGTGGCCGTGACGTTCGGTACGTGCCAGAACGGGCTGATGCCGAGGATCCAGTCCCACAGCCGGAACAGCGGACCGAGGATGGTCAACGCGAACGCGGCCACCACCGCCAGCCATGCCGCCAGCCGCACCTGGGGGCGGGCCCCGACGACCGCGAGGGACAGCGCCACCAGCACCCACGTCGCAGGGATCGTGGCCAGCGCCTGCCCGAACACCTGGCCCCAGGAGAGCGCCGCCGGGCCGGACGCCACGGACGCGACGATGGTGCCCGCGATCACCAGCGCGACAGCGGGAGCCGCCAGGGCGACCACCAGGTTCGAGCGGAGGTACCGCGGTCGCGTGACCGAGCCCGCGAGCACCGGGTCCAGCCGCTCCGCGCCCTCCTCGGCGTGGATGCGCATCGCGACCTGCACGCCGCAGATGGCCGCAATGATGCCGGCCAGGCTCAGCACGGTCGCGAGGAACTGCGCGGTGAGGTCCTCCTCGGTCACCAGCCCGCCGGCCATGGCCTGCGCCAGTGCGGGGTTGGAGCCCAGGACGTCACCGACGGCGGTGGCCAGGAACCCGAAGACCATGCCGAGGACCACGAACGCCAACAGCCAGGTCACCACCGTCGCGGCGTTCAGACGCACGACGAGCCCGCCGAGAGTGGCCTCCCAGCCGCCGCGGGCGGGCCCGCGGCGGGGCGGGATCAGTCCCACGCCGAAGTCCCGTCGCGCCTGCAGGGCGAAGGCCACGGCCACGAGCAGCAGCGCCAGCGCGAGGGCGAGCAGCAGCGGCCACGGCTCGTTGTCGGTCGCGGGGGCGACCCGGGCCAGCCAGCCGAACGGCGTGACCCAGGTCGCCCACTCGCCGGTGTCGCTGGCATCGAGGTAGCCGCGCAGCACGAACAGCCCACCCAGGACTGCGATGGCCAGGGTGCTGGCACTGCGCGCGTCCGACCCGAGCTGCGCGCACACCGCGGCCACGCCGGCGAAGACGAGCGCGGACGCGGTGAAGGTCGCCGAGAGCAGCAGGCTGTCGACCGGGTTGCCGCCGAACGCCATGGTGACCAGCCAGCTGAGCAGACCCAGCGCCACCGACGCGATCGCGGCCAGGCCGACCGCCACCACCAGACGGGTGGGCCGCGACATCACGTTGGCGGCCAGCAGCTCCGCCTGCCCGGAGTCCTCGTCCGCTCGGCTGTTGCGTACGACGATGACGATGGCCATCAGCCCGGCGAAGAACGCGCCGAGCATCCCGGCCCGCCAGGTGTTGAACCCCTCCGCCGTCATCAGGTCCTGCGCCCGACCGAAGATGAGGGCCAGGGCGGGATTGGCTGCGACGTTGCGCGCCAACGACATCCGCTCCTGCGGGTCGGGGAAGACCAGGGAGTACGCGAGGATCGACGACGCGGACAGGGCGGAGATCAGCACGACCCACGGGGCGATCACGCGCGCGTTCTGGTGCAGGGCGACCGGGAGCAGCGTCCGGGCGCCGGTCACCCGGGGCCGGCTCACGACGAGCCCGTCGTCGTACCTGCATCGAGGTCGTAGTGGCGCAGGAAGAGGTCCTCCAGCGACGGCGGCGTGACCGACAGCGACGCGATGCCGTGCCCGGCCAGCACGGACATGGCCCGGTTGATGTCCGCGTCGTCGACGCTGGCGGTGAGCACGGCGCCGTCGAGGTGCGCGTCCGGGGCGAAGGGCCAGTCCGGCAGCGCGGGAGGCGGACTGGTCAGGGTCGCCCGGATCGTGGACCGGGCCCTGCTGCGCAGCTGCTGCAGGGTCCCGCTGTCGACGATGCGGCCGTCCCGGATGATGCTCACCCGGTCGGCCAGCGCCTCGGCCTCGCTGAGGATGTGGCTGGACAGCAGGACACTGCGGCCGCGGGCCTTCTCGGTCGCGACCTCCTCCTGGAACACCGCGGCCATCAACGGGTCCAGGCCCGACGTGGGTTCGTCGAGCAGCAGCAGCTCGACGTCGGACGACAGCGCCGCGACCAGCGCGACCTTCTGCCGGTTCCCCTTGGAGTACTGCCGCCCGCGCTTGGTGGTGTCCAGCTCGAACCGCTCGACCAGCCGGGTCCGGCGCTCCTCGTCCAGGCCGCCGCGCAGCTTCCCGAGCAGGTCGATCGCCTGCCCGCCGGTGAGCCCGGGCCACAGGCTGACGTCACCGGGCACGTACGCCAGCCGCCGGTGCAGGTCCTCCACGTCACGCCAGGGGTCCAGGCCCAGGACGCTGACCCGGCCGGCGTCGGCCTTCAGCAGCCCCAGCAGCACCCGCATCGTCGTTGACTTCCCGGCTCCGTTGGGGCCGAGGAACGCGTGGACCTCACCGCGCGCGACCCGCAGGTCCAGTCCGTCGAGTGCGCGGAACGCCCCGTACGACTTCTCCAGCCCCTCGACCTCGACGACGTCGGTGCCACCGGGCCGGCCGGCCACCTCCACCTTCGCACTCATACCCGGCAGTGTGGCAGCGGGATCGGCCACCACGGCCGGCATGGGCGGCCGCGCGCTACGCGGAGACCTCCCCGGCCCGGGCCGAGTCGATGAGCTCATCGAGTCCGTGCCGGTCCAGGGCACCGGACACCGAGCGGACCATGACGCCGTCCCGGAGGACCACCGTCGTGGGGATCCCGCGTACGTCGAAGTCCGCCGCCAGGTCCGGACGGTAGTCGACGTCGACGCGCACGTGGCGGACGTCCGGATGGCGGCCGGCGCTGGCGTCGAACACCGGGGCGAACCGGCGGCACGGGGGGCACCAGTCCGCGGTGAAGTCGAGCACCGTCAGTCCCGGCGTGAGGACGTGCGCCTGCAGGTCGTCGTCCTCGTCCAGGACCTCGATGACCTCACCGCCCACCGCTCACCTCCGGGATCAGGGCCTGATCTGACCGCGTGCGCTACGCATGATGCTCGCCCAGCGCCGACGCTCCTCCGCCATGAGCCGGGCGTCGTTGCGGCGCTCCAGCCAGGCCAGCTCGCGCTGCAGCGCTCGCCAGGACGCCAGCCGCTCCGCCACCGCGGGGTCGTTCTCGGCGGCGGCCAGGACGGCGCACCCGGGCTCCACGTCGTGCCGGCAGTCGGAGAACCGGCAGCCGTCCGCCAGCTCGTCGATGTCGGCGAAGGCGTCGGCAAGCGCGCCCTGCGAGGCCCACGGGGCGAACTCCCGCATCCCGGGGGTGTCCAGCAGCAGGCCGCCCGTGGGCAGCGGCACGAGATGCCGGCTCGTGGTCGTGTGACGGCCCTTGCCGTCGGCACGCACGTCGGTCGTGGCCAGGACCTGCTCGCCGACCAGTGCGTTGACCAGGCTGGACTTGCCGACCCCGGACGGCCCGATGAGGGCCATGGTCTCCCCGGGCCCCAGCGCACCCGCGAGCGGCGCCGCACCGCCCGCCGTCGTCACGGTGACGGGGATGACCTCCACGCCCAGCGCCACCGGGGCCACGTCGGCGACGACCACCTCGGGGTCGGGGACGAGGTCGGTCTTCGTGACCACCACGACCGGCCGGGCCCCGGACTCCCACACCGCGGTCAGCTCGCGCTCGAGCCGGCGCGGGTTCACCGCGTCCGCCGGCGTGCAGATGCCCACCAGGTCGACGTTCGCGGCGATGACCTGCGGCTCGCTGCGGGGACCGGCGACGACGCGGGCGAGGGACGTACGCCGGGGCAGGACGGACTCGATCCAGGCGTCGCGGTCGTCCTCGACCTGGATCAGCACCCAGTCGCCGGCGACCGGCTCGGCGGTGGAACGGGAACGCAGCCGGGCGACCCGGGTGTGCTGGCCGTCGTGGACGTGCCAGGCGCCGCGGCCCTGCTGGACCACCCGGGCGGGATGCCGGTGGTCGGGGTGGGTGTGCGGTTCGAGGTGGTCCTGCGGCTGCAACTGCCAGCCGAGGTCGTCGAGAGAGGTGACGGACAACGTGGGCTCCGGGGACGTGGACGGGAGGAGGACTCGGGCGTCCGTACGTCGGCCGGCCGGGTGGTCGCCGTCAGCGCGTACGGACGCGAGGGATCCGGGCGGTCATGACGGCTCCTCTCGGGTCGGGGGTCGGGCCTGCTCCGACGGTAGGCGCCGACGGGCCGGGTGTCGAACGACTTGCGGCACGTGCCCGCGGATCGGGGTGCCGTCGGGGCACCTCGTCGTTACGGTCGTGCCACCGGTCGAGGGAGGTACGCATGGAGTCCGTGCCCGCACGGCCCACCACGAAGGCACCGGCGGAGCGCTTCACCGGCGACGTCTGGGTCGACGTCCTCGCCCGCGGCGACGGCGAGTCCCGCATCCGCGTCAACCGGGTACGGTTCACCCCCGGCGCCCGCACGGCCTGGCACAGCCACAGCCTCGGTCAGACCCTGCACGTCACCGACGGCGCGGGGGTGGTCGCCACCCACGAGCACGTCATCCCCGTGCGCGCGGGGGACACGGTGCACACGCCCGCCGGCGAGGAGCACTGGCACGGGGCGCTGCCCGACCGGTTCATGGCCCACCTGGCGATGTGGGAGGGCGACGCCACCAGGTGGGGCCCCCTGGTCACCGACGACGAGTACGCCACTGCGGTGGAGGCCGCGCACCCCGGAACCGAGTGAACCTCGCCGGCGTCGCCCTCCGCACGGTTCAATCCCGGTATGCCGTCACCGCACGAACTCGACGCACGTCGCGACCGGCGACAGCGCGCGACGGCGTACGGCTTCATGGTGGGCTCGGCGCTGTTCGCCTTGGGCGTGCCGTTGAGCCTGATGTCGCGGCTGAGCCCTGCGGTCGCCGGCTGGACGTTCTTCCTCGGGTCGGTATTCTTCACCGGCGCCGGCTGGCTGCAGTTCCTCAGCTCACGCGAGGAACTGCCGCCCCCGCCCGACGGCACGGGTCGGGGCTGGTTCGGTGCCATCCTGCGCCCGCGGACCGCGGACTGGACCGCCTCGGCACTACAGCTGCTGGGCACGCTGGCCTTCAACATCAGCACCTTCCGGGCAGCCGTGGACGCTGCCGGCGGGACCGGTCCCTACGCGCTGGTGTGGCGCCCGGACCTGCTGGGCTCGATCCTCTTCCTGGTCGCCAGCGGGATGGCGTACGCACCCGAGGTCCGGCGGCGCCGGCACACGCACGTGCGGGACCGCTCGTGGGCAATCGCGGCGCTGAACATGCTCGGCTCGGTCGCCTTCGGGTTCTCCGCGGTGGGTGCCTACCTGGTGCCCGCCGACGACCAGCTCCTCAACACCCGGTGGGCCAACGGTGGCACGCTGTTCGGCGCGGTCTGCTTCCTGGCCGGGGCGGCCCTGCTGGTGCCGCCGCGGTCGTCCGCAGGGCGCGGTTGAGGACAGCGCCGGACTACGACGCGGCGGCCTTCACCAGCGCGACGACCTTCTTCTCCACCGCGGGCGTCCAGCTCAGGATCGCGTAGGACACCGGCCACAGGTCGCCGTCGTCGAGCTGGGCCGCCTCCTGGAAGCCGAGGGTCGAGTAGCGGTACTTGAACTTGCCCGCGTCCTGGAAGAACACGACCACCTTGCCGTCCGCGTTCGCGTAGGCCGGCATCCCGTACCAGGTCTTCGGCTGCAGGTCCGGGGCGGTGGCGGTCACCGTCACGTGCACGCGCTCGGCGAGCGCGCGGTCCTCCGGAGCCATCTTCGCGATCTGGTCCAGGACCGCCTGCAGGCCGTCGGCCGCCTTCGCGCCCTTCTTCCCCTCGGCGCGGAGCTCCTCGGCGCGCTGCTTCATCGCGGCCCGCTCCTCGGCGGTGAAGCCGTCGTTCCCGGTCGGGGCCTTCTTCGCGGGCATGGCATGACTCCCTGACGCGGCGTCAGTCGCGGGGTGCGACGTCCGGCAGTGCCCGCGCCCGGTTGTTGCGCGGGTTGTGCTCCAGCTCGATGAGACCGAGCTCCTCCAGCAGCGGGGGCAGGTACATGCCGAAGCGACCCCGGTAGCCCTTGCGCAGCCCGTACCACCCGCCTACGGGGTTGTCGGGTGAGCGGCCCCAGGCCTCGACGGAGCCCTCGGGCGGCTCCTTCTTCTCGTCCGACGCGCCGAGCGGCACCCAGTCGCCCGCGGCGACGAGCATGGCGTGCAGGTCCTCGATCGCACTCAGGTGGTACCGCAGGGTCGTCGACCCCACCTGGCACACGAGGGCGGGCGGGTCGGCGTCCGCGTCTCGATGCATCGTGTACTGCGAGGACCCGGGGGGCGTGGTCAAGACCCAGGGATCGTCGACGGTTCCGCTTCCGCTCATCGCGACTCCTCACCGCTGCGGACGGGGCACTCTAACCCTCCGGCCGGGTCGACACCCACGGACAAAGGGGGAGCGCCCGAAGTCCCGGGGTTCCCAGCGTGCTGCCGCTCGATGGCGCTATCGGGTTACGGCCTGGCGCGATCTGATGATGCCGAGTGTCGGCAGCGGCCCCATGCTGGTCCCAGCCGAGACGACCAATGCGAACCCCGAAGGGACTCCCCGCCATGAGCTACACCGCCGACTCCGTACCCGACCTCACCGGCCGGACCGCAGTGGTGACCGGGGCGAACGGCGGCCTCGGGCTGCAGACCGCCAAGGTCCTGGCAGGCAAGGGCGCCGACGTCGTGATGGCGGTGCGCAACCAGGAGAAGGCGTCGCGCGCGGTCGAGGAGATCCGGGCCGCCGACCCCGATGCGTCACTGGAGCTGGTCGAGCTGGACCTGGCGTCGCAGGCGTCGGTACGCAAGGCCGCCGAGCAGATCCTCTCCACCCACGACCGGATCGACATCCTGGTCAACAATGCCGGCCTGATGGCGATGCCCGAGCGGCAGACCGAGGACGGCTACGAGATGCAGTTCGGCGTGAACCACCTGGGGCACTGGACCTTCACCGCGTTGCTGATGCCCGCGATCCTGGCTGCCCCGCAGGGGCGGGTGGTCACGGTGACATCGACCGCGCACCACATGGGTCGACCCGTGGACCCGGAGAACCCGCACCTGCGCGGCAAGTACGAGCCGTGGCGGGCCTACGGGCACTCCAAGCTGGCCAACTACCACTTCGCCCTCGGGCTGCAGCGCGAGTTCGACCGCGCCGGGGTCGACGCCCTGAGCCTGCTGGCCCACCCGGGCCTGTCCCACAGCGACCTCCAGACCACCACAGTCGCCGAGGGCGGCGGCGGTCGGACGGGCCCGTTCTGGGTCTGGATGGCGGCGCACACGGGCATGGAGGTGGAGGACGGCGCCATGCCGCAGATCCGCGCGGCCACCGATCCGGGGGCGAAGGGCGGGGAGTTCTACGGTCCGCGGTATGTGAACCGCGGCCCGGCGGTCCGCCTGCCGGTGCTGCGGCCGGGCGCCGACGCGGCGATCCGCACGCTGTGGGAGGTCTCCGAGCGCGAGACCGGAGTGTCCCTGGCCGTCTGACACGGCCGGCATCGAGGAGCTCGTCGTGGACGATCGCTACTGCCTGGACCCCAGTGCACGCGTCCTGATCGCGGACCTCGGGCTGTCGCTGGGCGACATCCTGCGGCGGGCGGACCTGCCACGAGACGCCCTCGCGCGGGGGGCCGTGTGGCTCGAACCCGACCGGTACTTCGCCCTGTGGCAGGCACTGTCGGCCGAGGCCGACGACCCGGCACTGCCGATCCGGATCGGGCAGGCGATCTCGGTGGAGTCCTTCGCGCCCCCGGTGTTCGCAGCGCTGTGCAGCCCAGACCTGTCGGTGGCCGCGGCGCGGGTCGCCCGGCACAAGGCGCTGATGGGACCGCTGCGGCTGCTGGTGGCGCCCACCGACCTCGGGCTGGAGCTGGAGGTGCGCTGGCCGCCGGTCCCCCGTCCGCCGGAGGTCCTGCTCACGACGGAGATCGTCTGGTGGGTGGCCCTCGCACGGCTGGCGACCCGCTCGCCGGTGGTGCCTGTCGCCGTGACCAGTCCGGCCCGGCCGGCGGCCGATCGGGCGGTCACCGACTGGCTCGGCACCCGGGTCCGCCAAGCCGACCGGCTGAGCGTGACCTTCTCGCGGCTCGACGCGACCCGTCCGTTCCTCACCGCGAACGAGCCGATGTGGGACTTCTTCGCGCCGGACCTGCAACGGCGACTGGCCCAGCTCGAGTCGGGTGCCACCACCGCGGACCGCGTCCGCGCGAGCCTGCTGGAACTGCTGCCCAGCGGTCGCGGGACCATCGACGCCGTCGCGCGCGAGCTCGCCGTGTCGACTCGCACCTTGCAGCGGCGGCTTCGCGGCGAAGGAACGAGCTTCCAGGACGTGCTCAGCAGGACGCGGGAGGCGCTGGCCCGGCACTACCTCGCCGACCGGGACCTGTCCGTCGCCGAGATCGCGTTCCTGCTCGGGTACGACGAGCCCAACTCCTTCCACCGGGCGTTCCACTCATGGACGGGTGAGACGCCGCAGCGGGCGCGAGCCGCCGCCACCGCCTGAGGCGACGGCGCGCTGATCAGCGTGCGTGCGCCGTCAGCCAGTCGACGACGTCCTGCGTCACCTGGTCGCGGTTGGTCTCGTTGAAGATCTCGTGCCGCGCACCGGCATACACCAGCACGGTCACATCCGTGACCCCCGCGTCCCGGTAGCGCTGGCCGAGCAGCTCGACCAGCTGACCGCCCCCCGCGAGCGGGTCGTCGCTCCCCGAGGCGAGCAGGAGCGGGAGGTCCGAGCGGATCCCGGCGAGGACGGCGGGGTCCGCCAGCCTGCCCGCGGCGGCGAACAGCATCGGCACCGTCTCCGGCGGGGTCTCGAACCCGCACCAGTCGTCGGCGACGTACAGATCCACCTCCGACTCGTCCCGCGACAGCCACTCGAACCCGGTGCGGTGCTCGAACCCGGCGTTGAACGCCTCAAGCCCGACCGGCCCCTCGGCCTGGGCGAGGTTCGCTGCCAGCACGTCGAGAGCCGTGGACCCCGACAGCACCACGCCGGCGTACTGCTCGGCATCGTCGACCAGCAGCGACTGGGCCGCGAACGACCCCATCGAGTGCGCCACTAGGAAGACCGGGAGCCCGGGGTGCTCAGCGGCGACGAGCCGGCCGAACTCGGCCACGTCCGCGATCAACCCGTCGAAACCGGCCTCACCGAAGTCGCCGAGCGCGTCCTGCCCGGTCCGGCCATGGCCGCGGTGGTCGGTCGCGTGCACGACGAACCCGGCGCCGTTGAGCGCCCGGGCCAGCCGGTCGTAGCGCGCCGCATGCTCGGCCAGGCCGTGGGCGATCTGGACCACCCCGACGGTCTCGGACGGCACGTTCCTCCACGCATAGGTGGCGATCTCCTGGCCATCGACGGCGGACGTGAAACTCGACATCACGGCGGTCATACCCCCGAGTATTCACGTCCTCGTGGGCACCGGGCGGCGGCTCGACGCACCGGTCAGGCGTGGCTCCACGTCTTTCTGACCAGGTCGGCCACCTCGTCGGTCAGGACGGTGGCGTCGGGGTCCAGGTGCGTGGGACCGGATGGAGCCAAGGCCGAGAGGACCGCGGCGAGTTCGTCGGTGGACGCGCCGAGCTCGGCGGACAGGTCGCGCAGGCTGATCACCACGCCTCCCGGCATCACGTCTGCCTCACTCGCCGAGGCGCCGCTCTCAGGATTCTCTTGGGAGGCCTCTCCTAGCGTCCGGCGCATGGTGAACATCGCGATCCGGGCCGAGGGCCTGTCGAAGACGTACGGCGACACGGTGGCCCTGCGCGGACTGGACCTGGACATCCCCGCCGGCGAGGTCTTCGGACTTCTGGGACACAACGGGGCGGGCAAGACCACCACGGTGAACCTGCTCACGACGCTGCTGGCTCCGACGGCCGGACGCATCGAGATCGGAGGCTTCGACGCTGCGCGGCACCCGAACGAGGTCCGTCGCATGTTCGGCTACCTGCCCGAGAACGTGCAGTTCTACGACACGCTGACGACCCTGGAGAACCTGCGGTACTTCGCTCGGCTCTCCGGTCTGTCCCGACCGGACGACCGCATCCGCGAGGTCCTCGCCTACCTCGACTTCACCGGGCACGACGACAGGCGCGTGGGGACCTTCAGCAAGGGCATGCGCCAACGCGTCGGCATCGCCCAAGCGATCCTGCACGAGCCCTCGGTCCTGTTCCTAGACGAGCCGACATCGGGTCTGGACCCGGAAGGGGTCCGACAGCTCCGCGACATCATCGTCGCGCTCAACCGCGACCTCGGCATGACGATCTTCATGAACACCCATCTGCTGTCCGAGGTGACCCGGACGTGCACGAGCATCGGCGTCCTCCGTCACGGGGAGCTGGCCCACCACGCCTCGCTGGCAGCGACGCTCGAGGCCTTCCCCGGCGAGGAGTCCCTCGAGGCCATCTACCTGCAGATCGAGTCGGCGGGCGCACGATGACGGGTCTGACGGCCACAGCGCGGCACGAGCTGGTCACACTGCGGCGCGAGCGCCTGCCCATGGTGCTGCTCGCGATCTTCGTCGTGATGGTGTCGGTGTCCGGGCTGATCGGATGGATGACCAACTCGACGGTGAGCAGTGTCTGGGTCACATCGACCCAGGAAGGGCTCACGACGGCACCGAACCCCTTCGCGGACGTGACACCTCTGTACTACGCGCGGAACACCGTGATCTACCTGGTGCTCATCGGCGCGCTCATGGCCATCGTGGTCGGTGTCGGCTCCGCGCTCCGTGACCGCAAGGCTCGCACCGTCGACCTCGTGCTCTCCCGGCCCATCACGGTCCGCGCCCACCTGCTGGGCAAGCTCGCCGGGATCGGCGTGTGGCTGTCCCTGGTGCTCGCCGGGGTCGCCGTCATCAGTTGGGTCAGCATCTCCGTGATCACCCACGCACCCTCGCCTGGGGCGACACCCTGCGGCTGGGTGCCTTCTACGCGCTTGCCGGCGTCCTGCTCATGGTGTTCGTGACCCTCGGGATGCTCAGCGGCATCTACGGCGCTCGGGAGACGACCGCGCTGCTGGTGCCCATCAGCCTGTGGAGCATCGCAGCGTTCGTGCTGCCACAGATCGGGACGTCCGCGAATCCGGTCTCCCTGCTGAATCCGGTCCCCGCGGTTCTCGTGCCGGGCGGAGCATTCGACGCCCTCAATGCCGCCGTGCACCCCCTCTCCGTCACCGAGCAGTTCAAGGAAGCCAGCGGTCAGATCCTGTCCGACCCGGCTGCCACCGGCAGCCTTCCCACGGCTCTGATGGTGATCGCGGCGTCGCTGGGAGCCGGCGTCGTCGCTCTCCTGCTCACCCGACGCGACCGGATCCGAGGAGCCCTTCGTGACTAGCGCACTCGTCATCGCCCGCAAGGAGATCCTGGACCTGCGGCGCAACAGGTTCCTCCTCGCGGTCCTCGGCTTCGTGCTGATCGCCGTCGTCATCTCCGTCGTCGTCTCCGCGACGCAGTTCGGCGCGAAGCTGGACGCGTACCGGGCCTACCTGGCTGCCCTCCAGGCGGCCGGCAACACCACGCCACCGGCTCCGCCCCAGCTCTTCCCGCTGCAGCTGCTGCGCGGCTCCATCGAGTACCTGGAGATCCTCGGCGCGCTGTTCGCGATCGTCATGGGCTACGGCGTGATCGCGAAGGAGAAGCAGCGGGCCACGATCCAGCTGCTGTGCAGCCGCCCGATCGGCCGGCTCGCGGTCCCTGCGGGCAAGCTGATCGCGCTCGCCGTGGCGTGGCTGTTCGCCGTGCTGGTCATCTTCGTGGCCGTGACGCTCACCGTCGCGGTCGTGGGGCACGCCACCTTCGCGCTCATCGACGTCCAGCGCCTGCTGATCGCTGCGGTCACGTCGTGGCTCTACCTGGTCATGTGGAGTGCGCTCGCCGTAGGGCTGGCCGCGTCCACCCGACGCCTGAGCACAGCACTGATCATCTCGCTCGCACTCTGGCTGACTGTCGTGCTGATCGTCCCGCAGATCGGCGACACCATGGATCCCGACAACCAGGTCCCCGGCGGGCTCTTCACGTCCCTTGCCATCGCCAAGCCGGACGAGAAGGCGGTCCTGGCCCACTTCACCGGCTTCGACACAGCCCGCAACGGCCTGGAGGTCGCGTCCGTCACCAAGCACTACGAGCGGCTCACCTTCGCCTTCCTCGGCATCAAGGACCAGTTCAACCAGCAGCCACTGGGCGTCGCCTGGTCGGGCGTCTGGAACAACGCGGTCTCCCTCTGGCTGGCCTCCGCCGCCGCCCTCGCCTTCGCCCTGCTCACCACCACCCGCACCCGACTGCTCAGGAGAAGCTCATGAACACCCGCACGAAGCTCGTCCTCGCCGCTAGCGGCCTCGTCATCACCGGGGCAGCCGTTGCCGGCTGCTCGACGGGCACCGTCGCCAGCGCGCCCTCCGCGGCCGCGCCTCAGCCGGCCGCCGCGACCACGGCAGCCGCCAGCGCCTCCTCGGGTCCGGTCCTCCCGGTGACGTCGAACCCGATCGTCAACACCGCGACCACCCCTGACCTGCAGATCACGTACGCCGCCGTCGAGGACAACATCGACCCGACCACCTCCCAGCCGATCGATGACCGGCTCGAGCTGACGTTGAAGAACACCGGCCCGACCCCGCTCACCGGCCTGGAGGTCTACTACGAGATGACGGACGTCGTCACCGGCCAGACGGAGGCGTACTACCAGCGGCTCGACGGGGTGACGATCCCCGCCGGCCAGGAGACCACCGTGTACTTCGACAACCAGACCGGGCCCGGTCACTTCCCGGAGAACGAGTTCAGCATCTACCGGTCGTCCACCGACGAGGTGGACTTCGCCATCCAGGTGAGCGCCCCGGGCGCCAAGATCGCCACGGCCACGGCGGTCAAGGCGACCGGGACCGGCGAGAAGGTCGACTAGCCGGATGGGTCGTCGCGGCACCCTCCCCGAGGGCGCCGCGACGGACGGGACACTGGAGCCGGAAGGAGCTGGTGATGCGGATCCTCGTGGTCGATGACGAGGTCAACCTCGCCCGGGCCATCCAGCGAGGGCTGGAGGCCGAAGGGTTCGTCGTCGACCTGGCCCACGACGGCGAGGAGGGCCTGTGGGCCGCGACGGAACAGCAGTACGACGTCATCGTGCTGGACCTCATGCTCCCTCGGCTCAATGGGTATCGCGTCGTCGAACGGCTCCGCAAGCGCGAGGTCTGGACGCCGGTGCTGATGCTCACCGCCAAGGACGGCGACTACGACCAGGCGGACGCCCTCGACCTCGGCGCGGACGACTACCTGACCAAGCCGTTCAGCTTCGTCGTGCTGGTCGCACGGATCCGGGCCCTGCTGCGCCGGATCGTGACGGAACGACCCGCCGTCCTCACCGTGGGCACGCTGACCCTGGACCCGGTCACCCGACACGTGGCACGCGGCGACACCCCGATCGAGCTGACCCCTCGGGAATTCGCCCTGCTGGAGTTCCTGATGCGCCATCCCGCGCGCGTGCTCTCGAAGAGCGAGTTGCTCGACCACGTGTGGGACGCGCACTTCGACGGACCCCTGAACGTCGTCGAGGTCTACATCGGCTACCTGCGCAAGAAGATCGACGCCCCGTTCGGGGTCCGGTCGATCAGCACGGTGCGCGGGTTCGGCTACCGGCTGGACGCCGTCGAGGGTTCGCCGTCCGCCAGCACCATCGACAGCTGAGCTCCTCCGAGCGCACTGTCGCCGATCCGCACCGAACCGCGGTGCAGACGGGCGATCTCAGCCACGATCGACAGGCCCAGGCCGGTGCCGCCGTCTGATCGAGCGCGGTGATCGTCGAGCCGGACGAAGCGATCGAAGACGAGGCCACGGTGGTCGCCCGGGATGCCGGGTCCGTCGTCCTCGATCACGACCTCGGCCCCCTGATCGCACGGGTGGACGCTGAGGCGGACCGTCGCATCAGCGAACCGAGCGGCGTTGTCGACGAGGTTACGGACGGCCTGCGCCACCAGATGAGCGTCTCCGTGAATCCGCGTCGCCTCCACGGCCACCTCTACCCGGAGACCCTGCTGGGCCCGCAGCCGCGCTGCCTCCTGCAGCACGAGGTCATCGACGTCCACGTCCGTGAACCTCCGACCGCCTCCGCCCTCGTCGCTGCGCGCCAGCAGGAGGAGATCCTCGACCAGCCTGGTCATGCGGTCCACCTCCCCGCTGAGCACGCGTTCGGCACCGGGGTCGACGCGTTGCCCCGTCGAGTGGGCCACGTCGAGGGTCGCGCGCATGGAGGACAGCGGGCTCTTCAGCTCGTGGCTGGCGTCGGCGACGAACCGACGTTGACGGTCGCTGGACTCCTGGAGCCGATCCAGCATGTGGTTCATCGTGACGGCCAGCCTGCCGATCTCATCGTCCGCCGGCGGGACCGGCACACGCTCCCCGAGGTCGGCCGCGCTGATGTCCTCCACCCGCGCCCTGATCCGGTCGACGCTGGCCAGCGAGCGCCCCACCGCCAGCCACGTCACCGCGCCGACGGCGGCGAGGAGCAGCGGCGCCGCGACGACGATCGCCACTCCCACCGTGTGAACGACACGCTGCACCTCGTTCAGCGATTGGGCGGCCACCACGGTCACGGGACCCCCGCCCGCCGGCACCTGCACGGCCGCCACCTCGTACACCGCGCCGTCGACGAACGACAACGGCACCTGCGCGGTGACGGGACCGGACGCGGCGATGCCCGGCGACACGATGGCAGGCTCGCCGTCGATGCTCGGCGACGAGACGACGACCGCCCCGATCCTTCGATGACCTGGACGATCGTCGCGTCACCCGGGGATGCCCCGGCCGTGGCTACGGCTGCACCCACGTCGTCCGCGGCGACCTGGGCGGCGACGTCCTGCGCGCGCTGGATCAGTGACTGCTCGATCGAGTTCGTCAGCGCGGAACTGAGCACGACGAGGAGTCCGATGCCCCCCACTGCGACAGCCAGCGCCACGACGGCCACGGCCGCCAGGGTCGAGCGCGCTCGGATGCCGCGACGATCCCACCATCGACCTGCGGGCTGAGGGCCCATGCCGGGCAGCATACGAGCGGACCCTGAGAGCACCCTGAGAACTCCGCGAGTACGTGGTCTCGTTCCCGGACTCATCGGACTCTCAGCCGCTCTCAGCAGTCTCTTGGCCTCCTTCTCGCAGGGTGTGGCGTGAGCGGATGCACCCCGCAACCGCCTGAAGGAGAGAGGTTCCACCATGCGAATCACCCGGAAGCAGACCGTGGCCGCGGCGGCTGCTGGTGCCGTCGTCGCGGTCCTGACCGGCACCGGCGTCGCCATGGCCGCGGGCAACACCGCCCCCACCGGCCCCTCAGCACCCACGTCGGCCGGCTCCACTGCCGCGGCTCCCGACGAGGCAGGCGTGGAGGGCGCGAACGACGGCGCCAACCAGGGACCGGACGCCAACCCGAGCGAGCCGGGCCACCAGGACGCCAGCGACGCGGGCGACGCCGCCGAAGGCCCCGAGAACGCCGCGGACGGCACGGCCGAGGGCCCCGAGAGCGCGGCCGACGACGGCGCCAACCGGGGACCGGACGCCAACCCGGACGAGCCGGGCCACCAGGACGCCAGCGACGCGGGCGACGCCGCAGAGGGCCCCGAGAGCGGGGCTGACGACACGGCCATGCGCTGACCCCACCCGGCGGTCGACCACGATCAGACCGCCGCCTGACCGCCGTCCCCGAGGAAGCGGGCGGCCCCGGGATCCTGGGGCCGCCCGCTTCGCGTGCAGGCTGCGTGATCGCCGGGATCACTACCATCTCCCGGCATGCACCGGATCTTCACCACCAGCGTGGCGTCCGTCTACCCCCACTACGTCGCCAAGGTCGAGCGGAAGGGGCGCACCAACGCCGAGCTCGACGAGGTCATCGAGTGGCTCACCGGCTTCGACGAGTCCGAGCTGAGGCAGTACCTCGACGATGGGACGACGTTCGAGGACTTCTTCGCCGCCGCGCACCTGAACCCGAACTCGGCGCTGATCACCGGGGTCGTGTGCGGCGTGCGCGTGGAGAACGTCGAGGACCCGTTGATGCAGAAGATCCGCTACCTCGACAAGCTCGTCGACGAGCTCGCCAAGGGCAAGTCCATGGAGAAGATCCTGCGCTCCTGAGCCCCGCCCGCCTGAGGGCGTCGTCACAGCAGGCGCCGCTCGTAGGCGTACGCGGCGGCCGCGGTCCGGGACCTCACGTCGAGCTTGGCGAAGATGTTCGACACGTGCCGGGCGACGGTCCGCTCGGAGATCACCAGATCCTCGGCGATCTCCCGGTTGCTGAGTCCGGCCGCCACGAGCCGCACCACCTCGACCTCGCGGGGGCTGAGTCCCCCGGGCGCACCGGTGCCGGCCGCACCCGCCAGCAGGGACGCGGTTGCGCGCTCGGCCGGGACGGCCCCTATCTCGGCCAGGGCCCGGCGTGCCGCCACCAACTCGGCCGACGCCGAGTCGCCGTCACCGAGCAGCCGCAGGGCCCGGCCCAGGAGAGTCCGGCTGCGCGCAGCCTCGTACGGTGCGGGCAGCTGCGACCACGCCTCCGTCGCGGCCCGGGCCGCCCGCAGCGCACCCTCACCCGAGCCCCGGGCGAGCTCGACCGTCGCGACCGCCTGATGGCCGGCCGCCTCGAGGGCGGTGCAGCCGAACGCCTCCCCGATCGCGCAGAGCTCGTCCGCGAGCGGCGCCGCGCCGTCCGCGTCGCCGCAGCCGACCAGGACGTCGACGGCCGCCGCCAGGACCTGGGAGCGGCCGACCGGGTCCCCGCGCTCCGCGAGCAGCCGCCGGATCGCCGCCTCCGCGGCCTCGTTCCGGCCCTGCGACAGCAGCAGCAGCGCCCGGCCCGGCTGGCCCGGGTGCCCGTGCGCGGCAGCCTGCTCGTACGCGGCCTCCGCGGCGGGGTAGTCCCCCAGCAGGCGGTACGTCTCCCCGAGCTCGTAGTGGGACAGCGCGAGCGCGGGATCGCCGCCCGCAGCCCGATAGCGGTCGACGGCTCGACCGAGCTCCTCCACCGCCTCGGCGTAGGCGCCGTGCAGCCGGAGCAGCTGGCCGCGGTGGGTGGCGCACTGGCCGGTGAACGCGACCAGGCCAGGTTGCTCGTCGCACCAGGTGGTCAGCGCGTGAGTCCACTGCCCCGCACGGTCGAAGTCGGACACGTCCTGGCATGCCTCGATCGTCGAGCAATACACCCGGCCCGCGGTGATCGGCGTGACCTGCCCGGCCATCACCCCCGTGAGGGCCTCGTCCATGACGCGCAGGCCCTCGCCCACCTGCCCGGACATGACCCGCAACCGTCCCTCGGCGTGCAGCCCGAGGGCGAGCAGGTCCGGCTCGTCGTAGCGCCGCCCGCAGTCGGTGACCTGCGGTGCCAGGCCGATCGCGGCAGCGACATCGCCGGCGAGGATGTGGCCCATCATGGTCGCGTCCTGCAGGTAGCCGCGCTCCACTGCGTCGGCCCGGTGCTCGTCGAGGAGCCGGGCGGCCCGGTCCTGCCAGCCATGGGCGACCGCCAGCTCCCCGCCCTGCCGGAGCACCACCGTCATCCAGTACGCCGCGCGCACGGCCCCGGGTCGGTCACCCCCCGCGAGGCTGGACTGGTAGGCCCGTTGCAGGGCCTGGATGCAGTCATTCCGCCGGCCGAGCAGGTAGGCCGTCGTCGCCAGCGCTGCGAAGTCGTCGGCCGTGAGGGCCGGTTCCCGCACATCCGACAGTGCCCGGTACGCCGCAACCCACTCACGCCGCTCGTAGGCCTCACGAGCGGTGCGCAGGTCCTCGACGACTCCGATCGCGATCACGTCCCTCGTCATCGAGGGTATGCGCGACAGGCGCCACCCCCAAGGCTTGGGCACCGAGGAACCGGACCCAGCTCTGTCAGGCGGCCACCCGGTCCCTGAGGACCCGGTCGATCGCGCGCGCCACGTACGCGGCGTCGCGGCCGACGCCCGGCAGCACCATGGAGCTGAACGCGTACTGGAACGACAGGCCGCAGAAGTACAGGCCCGGCACCGTCTCGGACACGCCGCGGTACTCGCGGGGCCAGCCGTCGTCACCGACGACGTCCGCCTCGATCCAGCTGAAGTCCTGTCGGAAGCCGGTGGCCCAGATGACGTTGGCCACGTCCAGGACGCGTCCGTCCTCGAGCACGGGGCACCCATCGGCGGACGCATCAGTGACCTTGTGCTGGATCCGTTCCACACTGCGCTCGGCCAGGTGGTACGGCTTCACCCGCGTGGTCGGTGCGCCACGGTGTCGTGCCTGGCGCATCTCCTTGCGGCCCACGGGAGTCCGCCGCGTCAGCAGGTGCCTCCAGGCGAAGACGACAGCGGGCAGCGCGAGCTTGAACCGGGCGGAGTCCCACTCGAGCGGGATGTTCCCCCGGTCCGGCCCGACGAGGATGGTGGGTCGCTCCGCGGCCAGCTCGTAGGCGATGTCGTAGCCGGAGTGTGAGGCCCCGACGACGAGCGCCGTCCCGGGCTGCAGGTCCGCCGGGTTCCGGTACTCGCTGGAGTGCAGCTGCTGGATGCTCGGGCGGAGCGCCGCAGCGAGTTCGGGGATTTGGGGTGCGCGACCGAAGGTGCCGGTGGCGACGACCACGGCGTCGCACGTGACAGCCTCCGACCCGACCGCCGCGGTGAACCCGCCGCCCGGGTTCGCCACCAACCGGTCGACCCGCGTGCTCAGCCGCACCGGCAGGTCCTTCGCCACGGCGTACGCCTCCAGGAAGTCAGCGACCTCGTCCTTGCCGGGGAAGTGCCACGGGTCGCCGGGGAAGTCCATCCCTGGCAAGCCGTCGAACTTGGCCGGCGTGTAGAGGCGGAGCGAGTCGTAGTGGCTGCGCCAGTTGTCCCCGATCCGAGGGTGGCCGTCCACGATGATGAACTCCCGCCCGCGCTGCGCGAGGTGGTAGCCGGTCGCCAGGCCCGCCTGACCGGCACCGATGATGAGCGTCTCGATGTGCTGGGTCGCCATGGGTTCTCACCCCGGAAGTCGGTTGTGGTCGTTGCCTCGACCGTAGGAACCCCGTCCCCGCGCCCGCGTCGGTCCGGATACCCAATCCGTGGCGGCGTGGCGCTGGGTGTTTCTGCCCATCGCGCCTGAGTGCGTACCGCCCGCAGGCGTCAGCCGGACCGGCCCCACCGACGGAACAGCGCCCTCAGGTGAGCCAGGGGTCCGCGACGGGTGGGCGTGGCGGGCGAAAGGACCCTCCGGTCCAGTCCCGCGACGACGCGGTCGTAGACCGGACGCGGCAGCGTGGCGCCCTCACGCCGCACTGCGTCCGCGGGCACGGCGAGCAGCCGGTCGGTGCGCACCCAGCTCCTGCGTCCCCGGGGGTCCCATGGCCCGCTGCCGATCGCCACCCACCCGCGGTCGGCATCGTGGTCCTGACTGGACAGCATGACCGCCGCGAGACGGCCGTCGTCGGTGCGACCCAGCACGGCGACGGGACGGTCCTTGCCCACGCGCGGGTCGTCCTCATAGGACACCCAGGCCCACACGACCTCGCCGGGGTCGGGTTCGCCGTCGCGCTCGGGTGAGTACGAGAGGACCACGTGCCCCGCGAAGTCGTACGCCCCGCCTTGGGCCGGCGGCGCCTCTCCGCCAGATCCGGTCGTCACGGCCCGGACAGTAGCGCGGTCTCGGGCCGGGTCCGCACGTCGGTGACCCGGGGTCGGGGCTACGCGGGGACCGCCGAGCGCTCCCACATCGGCGGCACAGTGGGCTCGGGCTGACGGGTGGAGCGCAGCGCCTGCAGTGCCATGCCGAACCGGTGCGCAGCATCCTCGCCGACGGGGTCGTGCCCCCACACCGAGATGCCCTGGTAGGTGGTGGGCTCCCAGCCGGACTCCAACTCCGGCGTGACGACGAGCGGGTTCCACCCGACCTCGAGCTCGAAGCCGGATGGCGTGCGGCAGTAAAAGGACAGCTCGCGGTCATTGGGATGCTGGCCGATGGACCACATCATCCGGAACCCCTCCGCCGTCACGCGCTCGTACGCCGCGAGGAGGTCGTCGAAGTCGGCGACCTGGATGTTGGCGTGCTGGATCCGGGTGCGGACCGGGTTCACCGAAAGTCCACGGACCCCGGCCACGGCGACGGTGTGATGGCGCTCGTTCACCCGGAGGAACCGGATCCGCAGGTTCATCGGCCCGATCCGCTCGAGGATGAAGTCCGACAGCCGCGTGTCGAACAGCGTCCGGTAGTAGCCGTGCACCCCCAGGACGTCCTTCGACACCAGTGCCACGTGGCCCATTCCGCTCTGGCCGGTGACGAAGGCGCGGTTCGCCATCGACAACGGCCGCGGAGAGATCCGCGGCGTCGTGAAGATCTCGGTGGCGGCCCCCTTGGGCCCGGGGAAGCGCCACAGCCGCTCCACGCCGCGCAGCGCGCACTCCTCTGCCGTCCCCTCCCGCACGGGCAGTCCGCGGGAGGTGACCCGCGCGAGGACGGTGTCGAACGTCTCGTGGTCGTCGATCTGCCACCCCAGGGCGACGACGTCCTCCTGTGTCCCGTGCTGGAGCAGGAACCGGCACTCGTGGTCGTCGATCCGGAAGCGGAGCACGTTCGGCGAGAACTCGTCCACGTGCAGCCCGACCGCGTCGGCGCCGAACCGGCGCCAGTCCGCCAGCCGGGCCGTCTCGACCACGAGGTAGCCGAGCTGGACCTTGCCGAAGATGTCGCTCATGCCCGCGGGTCTCCGTTCGGGTCGTCGAGGAACAGCGTGAGCAGGGCCTGGAACCGTTCCGGCTGCTCGATCTGGAGCCAGTGGCCCGCGTGGGGCAGGACGTGCAGTTGGGCGCGAGGCAGGTGACGGGACAGGTAGATCGACGATTCCACCGGGATGATCCGGTCCTCCCGGCCGTGGACGGCGAGGACCTCGTGGTCGATCGTCGCGAGCGCCTCCTCGGAGAACACGAGGGGGGTGCCCTCCGGGGAGAAGGTCCGCAGGTGGGATTGGCGGATGTCCTCCCGGGCGGCGACGGCGGCTCGGTCGGCCGCGATCCCGCCGAGCCGGTCGCCGTACCGCGAGGTGTCGTACATGAAGCGCCCGAGCAGGTCCGCCATCGCCTCGGGTGACGGGTCGTCGTAGTAGCGGATCATGGTGACGAGGTCAGGTGTCGGGGTGATCGGGGCACCGGCACTGCCCATCAGCACGACTCGGTCGAATCGCCGCGGGGCGGCGGCGAGCATGAGCAGCGCGATCATCCCGCCCATCGAATTGCCGACCACGTGCGTGACCGGGACGTCGAGGGCGTCCAGCAGATCGAGGGCGGCCTGCGCTCTCGCCTGCGCGGAGGCGGCGACACCGAGTGGCAGGTCCGGCGGGTGGGTGGAATCGCCGAAGCCCAGCAGGTCCGGGGCGATGTGCCGGTATCCCGTCATCGAGTCCAGCTGGCCCTGCCAGTTGGACAGCGCTCCGGCGCCCGGACCGGACCCGTGCAGCCACAGGACCACCGGGTCGCCAACCTGGCCCGCGGAGTAGGTGCGCAGGGTCCACGCCCCCACCTCGACGTCCTGCTGCTCGATCTCGTTCACCGGGTTCCTCCCTCGGTCGCGGCTAGCAGCGGACGCCTGCTCTCGGGTGTGGTCTCTCGCGGCCCCGCGAGGGAGGACCCCCTGCCGAGAACCGGGACGTCGAGCCCGGTCGCATCGGTGGCGGCCACGAAGCGGTCGGGCCGTACGACGAGGACGCGGGCACGGAAGCGCCCCATCCACGAGGTGAGGACCCCGGTGGCGTCGATGACGTCATCGCGCCCGTTCGTGGTGCTGAACCCTGCTCGCACGGCGCGGAAACGTGCGCCGAGCCGCGTCCACGCGTCGACCTGCGCAGGCGTCATCACGGCTCGTGGGTCGACGTCGCGACCGAGGACCACGAATCCGTCGCCCATGAGGTCGTCGAGCAGGTGCTCCCCGCCCCGAGGGTCGAACACCGTGGGCTGGGGGATCATGCGCCCCAGCGCGTTCGTCCGCGCGGGCTTTCCGGTGATCCAGCCCTGATGGACCCGGTTCGTGGCGTTGCTCGGCTGCAGCACCCGGTTCCACCCCGGGAGGTGCCGTGCCCAGGGGCCGATGGTGTTGCGCAGTGCGACGACGGCCCGGTTGTCGGCCTCGATGAAGAGGCCCAGCCGGACCGTCATGTCCGTCAGCAGCTTGACGTGCGGCCAGCGCTCGGCCTCCACGGTGTCGAGCAGCGTCTCGTCGGCGAGTCCGCGGCACACCACGGCCAGCTTCCACGCCAGGTTCTGTGCGTCGCGCATTCCGGACTGCATCCCCTGCCCGGCCCACGGGGGCATGAGATGGGCGGCGTCGCCGGCCAGCACGACCCGGCCGCGGCGCCACCCCTCCAGGCGGCGCAGGTGGTGGCTGTAGAACGCGTACCCCTTCAGCCGCACCTGCGACTCGTCCCGGCCCAGGGCCCGCAGGCGGCCCCACACCTTCTCCTCGGAGTCGTAGTCGGCGTCCGACTCCCCCGGAGCCAGCGGGATCTCCCAGCGGTGATTGCCCTTGGCCAGCGGGATGTCGACGACCGGCCGCGACGGGTCGGACCAGAACACCAGCTCGTCGCAGCCGGGCCAGGGGTCGAGGACCTCGCCGTCGATGACCAGCCAACGTCGAGGCCGGGTGGAGCCGGTCATGGTCAGCCCGAGCTCCTCGCGTACCCGGCTCGACCCTCCGTCGGCGGCGACCACGTAGCGCACCCGGAGCAGGTACGGGTTGCCCTCGTCGTCGAGAGCGCTGACGGTGACGCCCGTCGGGTCCTGCTCGAGGCCGGTGAACAGGTGGCCGAAGCGGACCTCCAGCGCGTCGTACCGGGAGGCGTTCTCCCGGATGACCGCCTCCATCTCGGGCTGGTAGATCATCATCGCCGTGGGGTGCCCGAGCACGTCCGGCTTCTGGACCAGCCGGAAGATCAGCTTGCCCTCGTATGTCTTCCAGCTCACCGCCGGCATCACATCCATGTCCTGCTTGGCGCGCTCGGCGATCCCCAACTCCTGCAGGATCCGCAGGGTCCAGTCGTTGACGGTGACCGCCCGGGCCCGGGAGTAGAGGTCCTTGTCCTTCTCCAGGACGACCGTCGAGATGCCCGACTTGGCCAGCAGGCTGGCGGCCACCTCCCCGGTGGGGCCGTAGCCCACGACGGCCACGTCCGCGTCGTACCTGTCCGCGTCCATCTACGCCCTCCTCGTGGCATTTCTGGAACGACTGGTCCATCTAATAGTTGGAGAACCATAGCCCGCCACCGCGTCCTGTCAAGGGTTCGCTGGCCTACGATTGGGGACATGACGACGAGCGCCGAGCGCGAAGGCGTACGCCGCAACGTGCAGGGCCAGCGGGTGCGGGAGGAGATCCTCGACGCGGCGTCGCGGGCCATGTCGGAGTACGGCTACGACGGGGCCAGCATCTCCCGGATCATCGAGGCCACCGGACTGAAGCGCAGCTCCCTGTACTGGCAGTTCGACTCCAAGGCTGCGATCGCCGCGGCCGTGATGGAACGCGGTGCGCGGCGGTTCTTCGACGCCACGCCGCTGCGGCGACGCCGTGGCGGGCCGGGGGCCCGGCTTCGGTCCTACCTGCAGGACATCGCCGACAGCCTGGACGAGCACCAGGAGTTCCTGCGGCTGTTCCAGATCCTGGTGCTGACCAACCGCGACCCTCAGATCGCCGAGGTTCTGGAGGGTGTGCGTGCCGAGGCGCGCACGCGGATGCGCGAGTTCATCGCGTCCGCCTTCGAGGACGAGGGGCCCGAACGCGCGGGGCGAGTTGCGGAACGTCTCGCGCCGCTGGGCGTGGCGCTGTTCGACGGCTACTTCCTCGCCGCGCAGATCGACGGGCCCGAGGGCCGTCGACGGCGCGTCCAGGACATGGCACAGGCCCTCGAGCACTACGGAACGGCGCTCGCCGGCTCGTGACCGACGCAGGGCACGAGCCGTCGGATCCCGCCGGCGGAGCGGGGCAGGCTCTCCGCCATTGGAGGCGTGGTTGACTTCCGCGTTCAGCACTCCGGGACGGAGGAACGCCATGACGCAACCGGACGGTAACGAGCGAGCGCGAGCGGGTGAACTGCGCCTGTTCGGGGTGCCGATGGGCGTCGAGCGCGGCGTCTACGCCACCGTGGCGCTGATGTCGGTGCTCGTGGTCTACGACGGCTGGAGCTCGCTCACCACGTTCTTCGGGATCGCTGCGGTCATCATCGGCCCGGTCCTCGCGCTGGCCGTGGCGCACTGGTTCGCTGATGCGATGGCGTGGCACTTCGAGCTCCAGCGCACCCTGCGAGGGTCGGAGTGGCTCGCCGTGGCCGGCCGGCAGCTCGACGTGCTGCTGGCTGGGGTGCCGCCGCTCCTGATCTGCCTGGTCGGCTGGCTCACCCCGATGGACGCGCGGTCGACGATCGCGGTGATCGTGTGGACGGGCGTCGCCACCCTGATCGCCTTCGCGGTGCTCGGCGCGGTCCGTGCCGGCGTGCGGGGGTGGCGGCTGATCCTCGCGGGCGCGGTGGGCGGGCTCATCGGCCTCATCGTGCTCGGCCTCCAGGTCGTGCTGAAGCCGCACTGAGGATGTCCCGGCCCGGCAGTGCCCGGGTCGATGCCGATGACCGATCGGTCCGGGCGGGTGTGAGCAGGGCAATCCGGGCCCGCCACACCGCGGTGATCGAGACAATGAGCGATCCGCGCGTGGACAGCGACGAGAGGGCAGGACGGATGGCGACGATGACCGGGCCCAGCGGTGGCCGGCCGAACATCCTGCTCCTCGTCACCGACGAGGAGCGGTACTCCCTGCCCCGGCCCGAGGGTTTCGCGCTCCCGGGCCGCGAGCGGGTACAGCAGCGGGGCGTCAGCTTCGACCGCTACTACGTGGCGTCCGCCCAGTGCAGCTCCTCGCGCTCGGTCATCTACACCGGCCGGCACATGCCCGTGACGGAGATCTACGACAACGACAACATGCCGTACATCCGCCCGCTGGATCCCGCGCTCGGCACGCTGGGCTCGATGCTGCGCGACGTCGGTTACTACTGCACCTATCAAGGGAAGTGGCACCTGTCACGCGCATACAGGGACCCTGCCGACCCGCGCCCGACCACGGACGCGCTGGAGCCGTACGGTTTCTCGGAGTTCAACTCCTGGGGGGACCTCGACGGAGGTGCGTGGGCCGGCCTCAAGATCGACCCAGTGATCGCCGGCCAGGCGGTGGCGTGGCTGCGCAACCGGGCGCCCCTTGTCGCTGCTGACCAGCCGTGGTTCATGGCCGTGAACTTCGTGAACCCGCACGACATCATGAGCTACGACTACGGCGGCCGTCGGCTCGTGGCCCCGCCTCCCAACCTGGCCGAGGCGATGGTGGTGAAGCCGCCTGCCGACATCCCCGTTTATGCCCGGGATTGGGAGGTCGAGGCACCGGCCAGTCTCGGCGACTCGCTCGCGAGTGCTGCTCCGGCGGTGCGCGAGTACGCGGCCGCGATGGACACGATGTTCGGTCCGGTGCCGGACGAGGACGCATGGCGACGAGGGATGAACTTCTACCTCAACTGCACCCGGGACGTGGACCGCAGCATCGACGTGGTGCTCGACGCGTTGGAGGCCTCCGGCCAGGCGGACCGGACCGTGGTCGTCTTCACCTCGGACCACGGCGAGATGGCCGGCTCCCACGGTCTGCGGCAGAAGGGGAATCTTGCGTACGACGAGAACTTTCACGTGCCCCTGGTCATCAGTCACCCCGACCTCGCGGCCGGCACGAAAACCGACGCGCTCGGGTCCGCGGTCGATCTCGCCCCGACGCTGCTCGACATCGCGGGGCTCGATGGGGCGAGCATCGCCGAACGGTTCCCCGGCCTGCACGGGCGCTCGCTGCTGCCGGCGCTGACCGGGCAGCCGGTCCGCGATGGCGTGCTGACCGCCGTGGAGATCCTCACGACGCTCGACGACGACTACTGGCGTGCGCTGGGCGAGCCCGACGGCCCGGCGCGGATGCAGTCGGGTGAGTTGCGCCCGGACTGGTCCAAGCGGGGGTTCCTGCGCGGCTACACCGACGGCCGCTACACCTTCGGCCGCTACTTCTCGCCACTGGAGCCCAACCGGCCAAGGACGCTGGAGCAGCTGGTCTCCGACAACGACGTGGTCCTCTACGACCGTGAGACGGACCCGTACGAGCAGGTCAACCTGGCCTACGACCCCGACCACCAGGACGTCGTGGCCGAGTTGCTCGGGAAGCTGGAGCGGCTCATCGACGAGGAGATCGGCGCGGACGAGCACGTCTGGATCACGGAGCGGCCTCGACTGGTCGGCTGGCCCACCTGGCACGGTGACGGCCGATAGCAGCCCGCCGCGGCGGTAGCGGGGGCAGGAACCGTCGCGGCGCCCCCGGCGACGCTCCTCCCACATCCTGGCGCGCCTCTGAAACCAATACAGAAGGGCCCGGGAACACCCCGGGCCCTTCTGTCTTGGTAGCGGGGGCAGGATTTGAACCTGCGACCTCTGGGTTATGAGCCCAGCGAGCTACCGAGCTGCTCCACCCCGCGTCGGCCTTGCGGCGCCCGACGAGGATACGTCAGGAGCTGTCGACGGCCAAATCCGGGTCCCCTGGCAGGTCCGGCAGCAGCAGCGCTCCGAGCGCAGTCACATCTCCGCCGAGGTCGCCCCCGCCGGTGTCGCCGCCAGGCTGGGGTGACGGAGCCTCCGCCACCGCTCCCCCGCCCGCGTCGATCAGCGCCTGGGCCTCTGCCGCGCGCCGCAGCGCGTCCTCGAGCCGGGCCTGGGCCTCGCCGTACGCCGCGAAATCGCCCGCGGCCAGCGCGGCCTTGCCGTCGTCGTACGCCTGTTGCGCGTCGGCGATCGCCTGCGCCAGAAGCGCCGTCGGGTCCCCGGTCGGCGCCGGCCCCGGTGACGAGGGCGAGGGAGTCGGTGTCGGTGACGCGGTGCCGCCGTTCTCGTCGATCGGGGGTGTGGGCGTCGTCCCCGGGATGGTGGTGAACACCTTCGTCAGTGCCGCCTCGAGGGTGTCCTCCATCGCGACGTTCGGTCCGTAGCCGGCAAGCACCTTGCGCAGCAACGGATACCCGTCGCCCTGCGCCGCCTGGATGTAGACCGGTTCGACGTACACCAAGCCGCCGTTGAACGGCAGGGACAGCAGGTTGCCGAGCACCACGTCGGAGCCGCCGCGGCGCAGCAGCGACAGCTGCGACGAGACAAGTGGGTCGGACTCGAAGTTGTTCTGCACCTGCGACGGACCGGGGATCGTCGTGTTCGACGGCAGTTGCAGGACGCGTATCTTTCCGTAGTCCGGTCCTGGGGCGGAGTTCACCGCCATGAACGCGGCCAGCGTCTGCCGTCGTTGCGGGGCGAACGTCGTCGTCAGCGAGAACGCCGGCTGCTCCTGGCCCGGCATCTGCAGGGTCAGGTAGTACGGCGGCTGGAACTGCTGCGCCGCCCGGTTGGTCGGGTCGAACGGCACGATCCAGTAGTCGGTGCCGTTGTAGAACGCGGCCGGGTCGGTGACGTGGTAGCGCGACATGATCGTGCGCTGCACCTTGAAGATGTCCTCCGGGTAGCGGAAGTGCACCACCAGGTCCTCGGGGATGGACGACTTCGGCTGCACCACGTCGGGGAACGCCTTCTCCCAGGTCTGCAGGACCGGGTCGGTCTCGTCCCACTCGTACAGCGTGACCGTGCCGTCGTACGCGTCGACCGTGGCCTTCACCGAGTTGCGGATGTAGTTGACCTGGTCGCGCGGGGCGGCGGCGACAACCGACGAGCGCGCGGTGATCGAGTCGGAGGTGGCCTCCGACAGCGTGACCCGTGAGGAGTACGGGTACTCGTTGATCGTCGTGTAGCCGTCGACGATCCAGACGATCCGGCCGTCGACGACCGCGGGATACGGGTCGCCGTCGGTGACCAGCCACGGGGCGACCTTCTCGACGCGGGTCAGCGGCTCGCGGTCCCACAGGATCCGGGAGTCGCCGTTGACCAGGTCCGACAGCAGGATGTTGGGGTCCTGGAACTTGGTCATGAAGACCAGCCGGTTGAACAGCGACCCGACCGGGACGCCGCCGGAACCCTCGTAGGTGTTGTTGCGCTGCCCGGAGGGCGCGGCGTCGTCGGGGTAGTCCAGCTCGACCGGCGGCGACCCCTCGGGGGCGCCCACGATGGAGTACGGCGGCGACAGCTCGCCGAAGTAGACCCGCGGCTGGGTGATGTCGAGCGCCCCGGTGGGCGGGATGTCGCTCTCGAAGAACGAGGGCTGGCCGTCGGTTCGGGCCGTGTTGTCGTAGGCGGCGACGAAGCCGTAGCCGTGGGTGTAGACGGCCTTGTCGTTGGCCCAGTTGCGCTGCGCGTCGGGGATGCCGTCGAGGTTGACCTCGCGGACGGCGACGATCGCTCCGCGCTGCCGCTCGTCGAGGGTGTAGCGGTCCACGTCGAGCGCGTCGGCGAAGGAGTAGTAGCCGCGGATCTGCTGCAGCTGGTTGTACGTCGGGCTCACGACCGCCGGGTCCAGCAGGCGGATGTTGGTCAACGTGCCCGCGTTGTCCTCGATGACCTGCTCGGTCGGCAGGGACACGGTGCCCGGGTAGTCCGAGACGTCGGCGTCGGCGATCCCGTACGCGTCGCGGGTGGCGGTGATGTTCCGCTCGATGTACGGCTGCTCCTTGACCAGCTCGCTGGGGCGGACCTGGAACTGCTGGACGATCGCGGGGTACAGGGCACCGATGAGCAGCGACGACACGATCATCAGGCCCAGGCCGATGAGCGGGATCGCCCAGTTACGGCGGAACGCGTTGAGGAAGAAGAGCGCCGCGCAGAGGATCGCGATGAACGTCAGGATCGTCAGCGCCGGGACCATCGCGTTGACGTCGGTGTACTTCAGCCCGGTGAACCCCGGGACCAGGGACTGGTTGCTGATCGCCAGCCCGTAGCGGTCCAGCCAGTAGGCGACCGCCTTCAGCAGCAGGAAGATGCCGATCAGGATCGACAGGTGGGCCTGCGCGGCGGCGCTGGCCCGGTCGCCGGGGGGCTGCAGCCGCAGGCCGCCGTACAGGTAGTGCACGACCACGGCCAGCAGGATCGACAGCAGCACCATCGCGAACAGCGTGCCCAGGACGAACCGCAGGAACGGGTAGGTGAACGCGTAGAAGGACACGTCGAGCCCGAACTGGGGATCGGTGACGCCGAAGTCGGTGGAGTTGCGCCAGGCCAGGTACGTGCCCCACTCCGACGCAGCGGACACGCCGGTGAGGCCACCGAGGATGAGCGGGATGAGGATCAGCAGGCCCTTGCGGAAGGGGTCCAGCGCGATCCGGTAGCGCTCCAGCGACGCCTGCTCCGGCGTCATGCCGCGGAAGGTGGGCCGCATCCGCCAGGCCAGCCACATGGTGAAGCCGGTGACGACGGCCATGGCCAGGCCGAAGACGGCGAACAGGATCACTCGGGTGACCAGGGTGGTGCTGAACACCGAGGTCTTGCCCACCGAGCCGAACCACAGCCAGTCGGTGTAGAAGCCGGTGAACACCACGAAGGCCAGCACCAGCAGGCCCAGGATGATCAAGGTGGGCAGCAGGATGCGGCCCCGGGAGGGCTGCTGGGGGGCGGTGGCGGTCGCCGGCCCCCGGCTGGCGGGGCCCCCGGGCATGTCGAAGGTCACTCCGAGAACCTACGACACACTGTCGAGGTGGACATCACGCTGACCCCCGTCGTGCTCGAGATCGAACGGCACGTGGCCGCTGGCGGCTGGGACCAGCCGCCGCGTCTGTTCGCGCTCGCCGCCACCGCCGAGCTGGTCGCCCGGGAGCCCGGGCTGGCTGCGGCCCTGGGGCTGGCGGTGGATGCGGACGTGGACGTACCGGGACTGACGCCGGTGGAGCAGGACGAGTTCCCGGCCGACCGGCCGCTGGACGACGTGCTCGCCACGCTGGCCTGGCCGCAGGACGTGGTGGGCTGCGCGCTGGCGGTGGAGCGGATCATGCTGCCGCCCGAGGCGGAGGCGACGCTGGCCGACGAGGGCCTGGACGCGGAGGCCCTGGCCCGGGCCGCGGCCGGCCACCCGGGGCGGCAGGACGTCCGGATCGTGGTGGCCGTGCTGCGGGACGGCAGCCGGGCGGGGGCCCTGCGGACCCGACAGCATGACTCCGAGCAGGACGTGCTCACCGGCGACGACCTGGTCCCCGGGCTGGCCGACGCCCTCGCCGCCACCCTGCGCGACTGACTCCCGACCCCCGGGGTCGGCCTCCGCCCCCGGGGGTCGGCCCCGGATCCGCCCCGGATCGGCCCCCGCTCCCCGTACGCCACCACCCGCGATCCCCCTCGCCCTTCGCGGCCGAATGAGTCTGGGCGTTGCTTGGAGGCCGAAACTGGCCTCGCAAGCAACGCCGGGACTCATTCGGTCGCGACAGGGCGGGGCGCGACAGGTCGGGGCGCCCAGGGGACGGGCAGCGCGGCGGGTCAGCCGCCGGAGAGGTCGTGCAGCTCGCGGAGCAGGTCCGCGTCGGCCCCCTCCGCCGCGGCCCCGCTCTCCCGGGGCGTCGCCGGTGCCGGCCCCGCCCCCTGCGCGCCACCCGGGCCACCCGGGCCACCCGGGCCACCCGGGCCACCCGCGCCCGCTGGCTCCTCACCCGGGTCCGAGCCGGAGGCCGGGGGCGCCGCAGCGGAGGCCGCTCCGCGCTGGCCCAGCCGCTGCTCCGGCGGGATCAGCCGGTCCACCCACTCCAGCAGCACGTCGGGGTCGAACGGCTTGGGCAGGTAGTAGTTCGCCCCCGACGACCACCCGGCCCAGGTGGTCTCGTCGTCGTCAGCCGCGGTGAGCAGCAGGACCGGCAGGTCGGCCAGCACCGGGTCCCCGCGCCACGTCCGCAGCACGTCCAGCCCGCTCAGCCCGGGCATCATGATGTCGAGGATCACCAGGTCCGGGCGGTAGTCCGCGGACGCCGCGAGCGCGGACGGCCCGTCGGTGGCCTCGCTGAGGACGTACCCCTCCACCTCGAGGATGTCGCGCAGCAGCGCGCGTACGGACTCCTCGTCGTCGACCACGAGCACGTGGGTCATCGGGCCTCCCCTCTCAGGCTCCCGGTGCCCTCACCGGTCGCGGTGGTCTCGGTACGGGCGCCCTGCGCCCACGCACCCCCCGGGTCCTCGGTGGACACCGACGCCAGCGGGAGCGCGAGGGCGAACGTGCAGCCGTCGCCAGGCTGGGACACCAGGGTCAGGCTGCCGCCCATGGCCTTGGCCAGCTCCAGGCTGATGTGCAGGCCCAGGCCGCTGCCCCCGGTGCGCATCGTGAACGGATCCTCGATGCGGTAGAAGCGCTGGAACACCTTGTCCTGCTCGTCGGGCGGGATGCCGGGGCCGTGGTCCCGGACGATGACCACGGCCATCCGGTCCCCGCCGCCGGGCCCGGACAGCCGCACCTCGACGGGGGTGTCGACCGGGGTGTACTTCTCGGCGTTGGACAGCAGGTTCGCGATGCACTGGCCGGCGCGGTGCGAGTCGCAGCGCACCAGCACCGGCTGGTCGGGGAGGTCCAGCTCGACCCGGTCCGCGAGCCGGGGGAACGAGGCCACCGTCCGGCGCACCAGGTCCCGCAGGTCCAGGTCGCTGGCCTGGATCGTGAGCTTGGTGGGACCGGTGACACGGGAGGCGAGCAGCAGGTCGTCCACCAGCCGGCCGAGGTGGTCGGCCCGTTCGGCGATGAGCTCCAGCGCCTCCGCCCGGCGCTGCGGCTCCATCCGGTCGCCGCGGCGGGCGAGCAGCTGCGCATACCCCTTGATGGGGGTGATCGGGGTGCGCAGCTCGTGCGAGATCGTCGCGACGAAGTCGGCCTTGAGCCGGTCGGCCCGCCGGACCGCGGTGTCGTCATGCACCGTGTACACCGCGGTGAACGGGGCACCGCCCTCCGGAGCCCCGTACCCGGCGGACCAGGCCCGGGTCGTGTAGACGGTGAGGTCGCGGGTCTCCCCGGACGGCAGGGTCACGGTCATCGACCGGGGCGGCGCCTGGTAGGCCCGCGCGTGCTGCTCGTCCACCCGCAGGAGGGTCGCGGCAGGCTCGGCGACCTCGTCCACGCTCTGGCCGGACATGTCGACCCCCGTCATCCGCACCAGCGCGGGGCTCCACAGCCGCACCCGGCCGTCGGCGGTCACCACGGCGATGCCGTCGCGGGAGTGGTCGACGACGGCGCGCAGCGACTCGGTCTCGGCGAGCAGGGCGCGGCCGGCGTCGCGGGCGCGCAGCGCGCCGGCGATGGCCGTGCCCAGGGCACCCAGCAGCGGCAGCCGGTCCGGGCCGATCTCCGTCTCGAGGCCGCCGACGACGAGGGCCGCCGGCTCGGTGCGGCCCACCTCCAGCGGCAGGACGAGCGCGGGGTCCCACCCCTCGGGCAACAGCCCGGGCGGCGCTGCGACGGCGGTCGCGTCGGTGTCGGCGACCACCGCCAGCAGGTCGGCGTCCTCCGGCCCGGTGGCCAGCCGCGCGGTCCGCCCGCCCGCCAGCCGGCGCACCGCGTCGATGGCCGGCTCCAGCACCCGGTCCCCACCGAGGTCGTCGGAGGTGGCCAGCGCCAGGCCGAAGTCCACCAGGAGGCGCGCCTGCTCGCGCTCCCGAGCGCGCTGGGCCGCGGACCGGTACGCCGACCACAGCGCCAGGGCCGGGAACGCCGCCAGCGGGACCAGCGCCGGCGCGAACTCGGCCATCGCCACCACGCTGGCACCGACGGCGACACCGCCGATCGCCATGGTGAGCGACAGCATCCACTCGTCCCGCCATCCCTCCAGGAGCGGCAGGCCCTCCAGCGCGTGGAACAGCTCGACCAGGGCGACCAGGTTGATCACGGCGAACAGGAGCGTCCCGACCACCAGCCCGATCACCGACCAGGCGGAGAACCGGGGCTGGCCGTGGCCGACGAGCAGGTACGTCGCGACCAGGGCCGACGACGCAGCGGCGTACGAGCCGAGGTTGAACGCCGCCTTGATCAGGGGTCGGCGCAGAACGACGTGGACGAGCAGCAGGCCGGCCAGCGGGACGACGACGGCCACGACCGGTGGCAGCGTGAGGACCCCGATGACGACGGCGACCTCGAAGAAGGTCAGCTCCTCCAGCGCATCGCCGTGCGGGACGGGGACGGTGACGACCTCGGCCACCGCGGTCGCGAGCAGGAGCAGCCCGACCAGCCACCAGGTGACCTCGGTCGGGGCGTCCGACGGGCGGGGCAGGATGCGGGCCAGCGCCGCGACACCGGCGAGCGAGGCCGCCCCGAGGACGCAGACCGTCGCCACCACGGCGGTGACACGACGACCCTCGGGTGCGGGGGCGGTCGCGGCGGACATCGGAACCAGGATGGCCGATCGCGAGGGCGGATGTGGATCAGCCGCGGGTCAGGCGGCAGGCCAGGACGTGAGCGCCCAGCGGCGCGCGGTCCATACCTCGGTCGCCCAGCGGCGCGCCGACCACGCGTAGTCGGTCCACTCCTGCTCGGCCCAGCGGCGCGCGGTCCACGCCTGGGAGTCCCAGGCCAGCCCGGCCCAGTCATCCGCGGCCCAGCGGCGCGCGGTCCACGCGAACGCCAGCCAGTCCTCGGCGGCCCACCGGCGTGCCGACCACGGGGCGGGGTCGACCGCGGTCCACAGGTCGCTGGCCCAGCGCCGTGCCAGCCACTCGTCGCCGGCCCAGCGGCGGGCCAGCCACTCGTCGAACGCCCAGCGGCGGGCGGTCCACTCGTCCCCGGCCCACCTGCGGGCGACCCAGTCGTCGCGGGCCCAGCGGCGGGCGTTCCAGTTCTCGGTGGCCCAGCGCCGCGCGGCGGCGATGCGGGCATCGAACTCCTGGTCGTCGGTCGCGACGGCGCCGGGCAGGATCGCCGAGGACCAGGCGGTCGCGGCCCAGCGGCGGGCCTGCGGGCTGAGCAGAAGCCACGCGGCGCGGACGGCCTCGAGGTCGCCGGCCCGCCAGCCCTGCGCGAACGCGGACCACGCGGCGGCGTCGGACTCCAGCGGGGCCTGCGACCCGACGCCCTTCGGCCACGGTGAGCTCGCGACGGGCGCCACCGGGGCGGTCCAGGCCGCGGCGAGGTCGAGGCCGCCGGAGCCGACACCGGGGATGCCGTACGTGGTCCCGACCAGCAGCGACTTCACCTGCGCGGGGGCCAGGCCGGGACGGGCGGACAGCAGAGCGGCGACGGCGCCGGCCGCGACGGCGGTGGACATCGAGGTGCCGGTGCCGCGGAAGTACGCGTCGTCGACGACGGCCTGCGGGTTCTCCACGTCGGCGATGCTGCCGGGCGCGCGGAGCGACACCAGGCTCTGGCCGGGGGCGGAGACCTCGGGCTTGCTGACGCCGTACGACGACGAGCGGGACGAGAAGTCGGAGATCGAGTCGTCGGTACGAACCGGGGTGCCGTGCTCGTCGACGGAGCCGACGGTGACCAGCAGCGGGTCGCTGCCGGGGGAGGTCACGGTGTTGTTCTTGGGGCCGTCGTTGCCGGCGGCGACCACGACGGTGAGGCCGTTGAGCCACAGCCGGTCCAGGCCGCGCATCAGCGGGTCGATGGCGGGGGGCAGCGGGCTGCCGGTGGAGAGCGACAGGCTGACGACCTGCACGCTCGGGTCGGTCGCGGCGCGGTCGGCGACGGCCTGCAGTCCGGCGAGGACGCGGCTCAGTGACGTCGACCCGTCGGCCGTCGCGACCTGGACGTCGAGGATCCGGGCGTCCGGCGCGACCCCGGCGTAGGTCCCGTCGGAGGTGCTGCCGCTGCCCGCGATGAGCCCGGCGAGGAAGGTGCCGTGGCCGAGGCCGTCCCCCGTCGGGTCGCCGCTCACGTTGACGTGCTCGACGCGGCCGGCGAGGTCGTGGACGTCGGCGACGCCGGTGTCCACGAGGGCCACGGTCACCCCGGCGCCCTGGGAGCGGTCGTCGTCACCGATGGTGGCGCGGTACGTGGCGCCGGTGGTCACGGTGGCGGCGGCGGTGACCGGGTCGGGCTTCTTGGTCGGGACGCCGGCGAACTCGACGGCGGCGTCCGGGGTCGCAACGGTGCCCTCGGGAACGGCGCCGTCCGGCAGCTGGACCAGCAGGGCGCCGGCCACCGCGTACCGCTCGAGGACCTGGCCGCCGAGCGCGGCGACGTCGGCGGCGGCCTGGTCCAGGGCGGTGGGAGAGGAGGACAGGACGGACAGCACGCGAGTGATGGTGGCGGGAGCGACGGCGGTGGCGGGCGCTGCGCCGGCCAGGACGGCGGGGGTGAGGAGGGCGGCGCCGGTGGCGGCGGCGATGCCGGCGGCCACGAGGCGGGAGCGTGGTCGGCGGGCACCGGGTCGTACGGGTGCCGTTGTGGGCGTCACGTTCGCAGCCATGACCATCTCCCGACCGCTGACAGGCCCGTGCACAGGCGAGTCCGTAGTGGGATTCGGCATTCCGGGGGTGCCGTCTCGATGGACCGTTCGGACCATTTCGCCCCGGCCCGAACGTCCAGCCGGTCACCTCACCAGCCCCAGCGGCCCCGAGCGCCCCGGTCGCCCCGTCCGGCGATCCCCCGGGTCCCCCACTCTCCCCCGGCGGCCGAATGAGTCTGCGCGTTGCTTGGGGCCCCGAAACGGGCCGGTAGGCAACGCCCGGACTCATTCCGTCGCGGGAAAGCGCCTCGCGCGGCGCAGCGGCCAGCCCGGGGGTCAGGACCCGCGGGTCAGGAGGCGGGGCAGGTGGGGAGGGTGCCGCCGGCGTGCCAGGCGTCGAGGGCGTCCACCGCCTCGGCCAAGGTGGCCACCGGCACCACGGTCAGCCCGTCCGGGACGTGCCCGGCGGCCTCCGCGCAGTGGTCCACCGGCATGAGGAACAGCTCCGCGCCCGCACCCCGGGCACCCGCCAGCTTCTGCCGGATGCCGCCGATCGGGCCGACCTTGCCGTCCGGGGTGATCGTGCCGGTGCCGGCCACGTGCCGGCCGTCGGCGAGGTCCTCGGGGGTGAGCTTGTCGATGATGCCGAGGCTGAACATCAGTCCGGCACTCGGACCGCCCACGTCGTCGAGGCTGAACGTGAGCGTGAACGGCGCCTGGTAGAGCGCGGCGACGGTGATGCCGAGGTACGGACGCTCCGGGTCGTCGGGGTTGGGAGCGGAGGTCACGACGACCTCCTTCTCCTCCCCGTCGCGTCGCACGGTGACGGCGATGTCGCTGCCGACCGGTCGCGCCCGGACGGCCTCGCCGACGTCCTCGGGCGCGGCGATCTCGCGTCCGTCGACCTGCAGGATCTGGTCCCGGGGCTCCAGCTTCCCCTCGGCCGGGGAACCCTTGGCCACCGAGGCGATCAGCACGTCCTGCTCGAGCGGGATGCCGAGGTGGTTCAGTGCGGCGGCGGTCGCGTCGGACTGCGAGGTGCTGAACGCCACGGCGTTCTCCTGCTCCACCTCGTCACCGGTGACGTCGTCGGGATAGAGCAGCTCGCGCGGCAGCACCGCGTCCTCGGAGTTGGTCCACGACAGCAGCGCCTGGCCCAGCGTGAGGCCGCCGCGCGGGCCACCGGACTCCGACACGGTGGTCATGTCCAGGTTGCCGCTGGTCGGGTAGGTCGGCGTCCCGGAGATCTCGATCAGCGGGGTGCCGTCGTACTCGCCGATGACGTTGAACGTCGGGCCCGGTGACAGGCGTACGTAGGGCACGGGCAGCAGCGCCGCCACGGCCAGCAGGACCACCAGCGACATCGCCGAGACGACCAGGGCGGTGGTGCGCCGGCTGCGCTGCCGGCGCCGTCGAGAGGTCCCGGGCTCGACGCTCCTGGGTTCGACGGTTCCGGGCTCCTCAGCCGTCGGGACTGACGGCTCGGGGGTCGGGTCCGCCTCGGCCGGCTCGGGCCGGTCCGCGGTCACGCGGCGGTGTGGTCGGCGTCGCGGCGACGCATGTCCCCGGGCGGGGTGTCGGTGAACCCGCGCTGCTGTGGCGCGGACGGGCGCCGACGGGCCGACGCGGACCGGGGGCTGCGCGGCTCGGCCGGACCGGCCGGCATCGGCCGCTCCATCGCGGCCTTGAACCGCTTCATGTCCTGCATCGCCTCGTGCGCGTCCGCGGGTCGGCTCGGCCGGCTGCGCCAGGCGGCCCACAGCAGCGCGAGCAGCGTGGCCCCCAGGGGGATCAGCCACCAGGCCAGCGCCTGCACGAACACCTCCTGCGACCCAGACTGCGAGCGAACGACGAGCGGACCGGCACGACCTCGCGGGCCGCGCACCGGACGACGTCCCAGGGTACGGCCCCCGCGGACCGTACCGCCTCCCCCGGCCGTCGCGCGCGGGGGTGATCCCGCCCACGGTCCCCGGCCACGCCGCTCCCGGGACCGAAGTGACGGATGTGACGTACGGGGCTCAGGGCGGGTCAGCGCCGGGGCGGCAGCTCGCCTCAGCGGCCGCGCAGCCGCCGGGCGCGGCGCACGAAGGCCGCAGCACCCAGCACGGCGACCGTGGCCCCGGCAGCCCCGGCTCCGGCGATCGTCGCGTCACGCACCCCCAGCCGCCGGCCGGCGATCGCCCGCTCGCCCTCGACCGCGTCCAGCAGCGCCTGCAACGCCGTGGTGTTGTCGTGCTGCGGCCGCCAGCCGGCCGCGCGCAGCCGGGTGGACGGCACGACCCACGGGTAGGCCACGTACGCCAGCTCGCTGGCCGGGGACGGCACCACGCCGGCACGATGCAGCCGTTCGGCGGTGGCGAACGCCATGGTGGCGGGGACCTCGATCGTGCGCAGCCCCGAGACGGCCGCGACCTCGTCCTGGGAGAGGGAGCCCTCGCAGCCCACCGTTGCCGAGTCGGCGTCCAACCGCCCGAGGACCGCGACCTCCACCGCAGCCGCCAGATCGTCGACATGGCAGAACTGCCAACGCATCTCGGTGTCCCGCACCGACAGCAGCCGAGGCGCGGCGAAGTGCCGGGTCACCAGCGTGTCGATGCCGGGACCTGCGAGCGCGGCCGGCCGCAGGACGATGACGTCGAGGCCCGGGTGGATCGCCCGGGACACCGCCGCGATGTCCTCGATCTCCAGCAGGTCCGCGGGCAGCCCCTCCGGCTCCGCCCGCAGCGGCGCATCCTCGTCCAACGGCACCGGGTTGTCCGGGGCGGCGCCGTACACCGTCGCCGACGTCACCAGCACCACCCGGCGCACGCCCGCCGCGGCCGCCGCGGTCACCACGGTGCGCGTCCCGGTGACGTTGCGGTCATGCCGATCCGCGGGCTCGGCCTCCGGCGACCGGTCGACGGCGCAGTGCACGACCACGCCGACCCCGGAGAGCTTCTGCACCAGGCCCGGATCACGGATGTCGCAGGTGCGCCATGCCACGCCGTGGACCTGCGCGGCCGCGGGCGGGCGGGTCAGGTCGATGCCGTAGACCTTGCCGACGCCGTCGGCGGCGACCAGTCGGCGCAGCACCGGGATCCCGACCGCGCCGCTGGCGCCCGTCACGGCGACCGTGGGGTTGTTCGCGGGGGGCGTACGACGGCCGCGGGCGGTCGTCACCACGCGACCCCCGCGGATACCGTGGGCACCATGCACCCACGCATCCCGTCCGGTTCGGGCACGCGCACATCCTGCCTCAGCGCCGTCCCCGGCACAGTGGCCTCGGCGGTCCGGCCATGAGCGGCAACGTCCCCTTCGGCTTCGGCCCGGCCGGCGACGACGACCCGGACCGCGAGAACCAGGAGGGCGAGAGCGGCGACTCCGGTTCGACCGCAGGCGGTTCCGGCGACGCGGGCAACCCGCTGGGCGGCTTCGGCGACGCGCTGGCCGGCATGGGGCTCGGCGGCCTCGGCGGACCCGGTGGTACGGGCAGCTTCGACATGGGCCAGCTCGGAGCGATGCTGCAGCAGCTCGGCCAGATGCTGCAGGGTGGCGGCGAGGGCCCGGTCAACTGGGACCTCGCGACCAACGTGGCACGTCAGGCCCTGGTGCAGGCAGGCGACCCCGTCGTCTCCGACGCCGAGAAGCGCGCGGTCGACGACGCCGCCCGGCTGGCCGACCTGTGGCTGGACCCGGTGATGTCGTTCCCGAGCACCTCGGCGGGCGCGGAGGCCTGGAGCCGGTCGCAGTGGCTCGAGCGGACCCTGCCGGCATGGCGGCGGATCGTGGAGCCGATCGCCGAGCAGGTGCAGGACGTCCTGGGGTCGGCACTGCCCGGCGCCGAGGGCGGCGGCGCGCTCGGCGAGATCCCCGGCCTGCCCGAGGGCATCCCGCCGGAGCTGGCCGGGATGATGGGCCCGCTGATGGGCATGGCCCGGCAGATGGGCGCCTCGATGTTCGGCATGCAGGTCGGGCAGGGCCTGGCCGCGCTGGCATCGGAGGTCGTGGGCGCGGCCGACATCGGCATTCCGCTGACCGCTGACCGCCGCGTGGTTCTGCTGCCGCGCAACGTCGCCGCGTTCGGCGACGGCCTGGACGTGCCCGGCGGCGAGGTCATGCTCTACCTCGCGCTGCGCGAGGCCGCCCACCAGCGGCTGTTCGCGCACGTCCCGTGGCTGGGGGCGCGGCTCGAGGGCGCAGTGCAGGCCTATGCCCGCGGCATCCACGTCGACGTGGACCGGCTGCGCGAGGCTGCGCAGGGCGTCGACCCGCAGAACCCCGAGGCACTGCAGGAGGCGCTGTCGTCCGGCGTGTTCGAGCCGGAGGACTCCCCGGAGCAGAAGGCCGCCCTGGCACGGCTGGAGACGCTGCTGGCGCTGGTCGAGGGTTGGGTCGACGACGTGGTCGACGCAGCCGTCGACGACCGGCTGCCGTCGGCGGCCCGGCTGCGCGAGGCGATCCGCCGCCGCCGGGGCGTCGGTGGGCCGGCGGAGAAGACGTTCGCGACCCTGGTCGGCCTGGAAATGCGGCCGCGTCGGCTGCGCGAGGCGGCCGAGGTCTGGCGGTCGCTGCGGGAGAGCGGCGGCATGGCGGCCCGGGATGCGCTGTGGGGTCACCCCGACCTGCTCCCGACCGCTGAGGACCTCGACGACCCGGTCGGCTTCACGACCCGGTCCGCGCCGCTGGACCTCGGCGAGATCGAGCGCTCGCTGGGGCAGGACCTCGACGGCGACGGCCTGGTCGGCGACGGCGACGCGGGCGACCGGGCGGACGACGCCGACGACGACAGTCCCGGCGGCGACGAAGCAGACCCGGACGCCGGCGACGGCCCCAACCGCGGCTGACCCGGTCGGCGCCGACGTGCTGGAGACCGTACGCACGGAACTGTCCGGGTGGACGGCCCCGGACCCGGTGCAGTCAGCGCTGCGGGACGACTACCTGGCGTTCCTCGACGCCCACCCGGACGGGCTGTGGCGGGAGTGCGACGCCGGGCACCTGACCGCCGGCGCCCTGGTGGTCGACCCCGACTCCGGCCGGGTGCTGCTGCACCTGCACAAGAGGGTGGGCCGCTGGCTGCAGTTCGGCGGCCACCTCGAGCCGGGCGACTCATCCCTGCGCGACACCGCGGCGCGGGAGACCGCCGAGGAGAGCGGGCTGGACGGCCTGGTGCTGCTGGACTCGCCGGTGCGACTGGACCGGCACCCAGCACCGTGCCGGCCGGCACCCGGGCGCGACCACCTGGACGTGCAGTACGTCGCCCTCGCGCCCGGCGGAGCGGTGCCCCGGGCCAGCGACGAGTCACTCGGCCTGGCCTGGTTCGACTGGGACGACGTGCCGCGCGAGGACACCTCGGTGACCGCCCTGGTCGCGGCCGCGCGGACGGCGCTGCGGGCCCCCTGACCGGGCCCGGGCCGGCGGATCAGGCCAGTGCCTGCTCCAGGTCGGTCAGCAGGTCGGCGGGGTCCTCCAGCCCGATCGACAGCCGTACGACACCAGCCGACGGCCGCGCGTCCGGCGGGACCGGCCGGTGGGTCAGCGCGGCCGGGTGCTGGATCAGCGAGTCGACCCCGCCGAGCGACACCGCGTGGGTGAACAGCCGTACCCGCGAGGTCATCCGGGCCGCCGCGTCGTAGCCGCCGGCCAGGTCGAGCGCGACCATCGCGCCGGGACCGCGTAACTGCCGGCCGACCAGCGCGAGCGGGTCGCACTCCGGGAGCCCGGGGTAGCAGACCCGGGCGACCGCCGGGTGTACGGCCAGCCGGGCGACGACCTTCTCCGCCCCCGCCTGCTGAGCGCGCACCCGCACCGGGAGCGTGGGCAGGCCGCGGTGCAGCAGGTAGGCCGACAGCGGGTGCAGCAGCGCCCCGGTGACGGCCCGCACCCGCCGCAGCGCCGCCGCCCAAGGCGCGTCGCAGGCGACGACGCCGCCGACCACATCGCCGTGGCCGCCGAGGTACTTCGTCGCGCTGTGCAGCACGAGCGTGGCCCCGTGTGCCGCGGGGTTCTGTAGGACGGGAGTGGCGAAGGTGTTGTCCACCAGTACGGGGACGCCGTCGGGGCCACCCGCCTGGGCGACGACTGCGGCGATGTCGATGAGCTCCAGGGTGGGGTTGCCGGGCGTCTCCAGCACGACCAGACCGGTGTCGGGGCGGATCGCGTCGGCCACGCCGTCGGCTGGGGCGAAGGTGGTCTCGGTACCCAGCAGCCCGCTGCCGAGCAGGTGGTCAGTCCCGCCGTACAGCGGGCGGACGGCCACCACGTGCCGGCCGCGCTCGCGGGTGGCGGCCAGGACGCTGGCGGTCACCGCGGCCATTCCCGATCCGAAGGCGACCGCCTCGGCGGTGCCCTCGAGGTCGGCCAGTGCTCGCTCGAAGCGAGCCACCGTCGGGTTCCACAACCGCTGGTAGACCAGGCCGCCGGAGTCCAGCGGCGGCCCGCCGCCGGCCATCGACTCGTACGACAGCCCGCCGGCCTCGAGGTCGGGCAGCGGGTAGGTGCTGGACAGATCGATCGGCGGCGCGTGGACCCCGAGGGCGGCGAAGTCGTCGCGTCCGGCGTGCACCGCGCGGGTGTCGAGCCCGGTCATGTGCTCAGAATCGAACGATCATCGGTTGACGTCTAGTGCCGTCGAACTCCTGGTCGCCGGGTCGTTGGTCTGCCGCTGATCGTTCGACCGGATGGGGCATCCTGGGTCCCGTGCCGAACGACGTGCGGAGCGGGCTGGACGACATCGACCGGGCCATCCTGCGCGAGCTGGCCGCCGACGGCCGCCTCGCCAACAACGCCCTGGCCGCCCGGGTCGGAGTGGCTCCCTCGACCTGCCTGACCCGGGTCCGCGCGCTGCGCGAGGCCGGCGTCATCCGGGGCTTCCACGCCGACATCGACCCGGCCGCCCTCGGCCGACCGCTGCAGGCGGTGGTGGCGGTGCGGTTGGGCAGCCACAGTCGCGACCACGTGCTGTCCTTCCACGCCGCGCTGCGCCGCATCCCGGGGGTGATCTCGGTGTTCCACGTGGCCGGGGAGGACGACTACCTGCTGCACGTGGCCACCGACTCCGCGGAGGGGCTGCGCGACCTGGTGCTGGAGCACCTGACCGTCCACCCCGCCGTGCGGCACACCGAGACGCACCTGATCTTCGAGCACATGCGCGGGCGCGGCGCGCTCGACTGAGACTCGCACGACATGCCGCCGTACGACCGCTCAGGCTCGGACGGCGTCGATCGCCTCGAGCAGGGCCTCGGGCGTCGTCGGAGCCCGGAGCGGGGGCAGGCAGCCCGGCGGACCCAGAGCGGCCACCGCGTCACGAAGCGCGAGGAAGGCACTGAAGGACAACAACAACGGCGGCTCGCCGACCGCCTTGCTGCGGTGCACCGTGTCGGAGGTGTTGGGCGACTCCCACAGGCTGACCCGCAGGTCAGGAGGCAGGTCGTGCACCGCAGGGATCTTGTAGGTGCTCGGCGAGAAGGTCGCCAAGGCCCCCGTCTCCGGATGCCACCACAGCTCCTCCTGGGTCAGCCAGCCGACGCCCTGGACGTAGGCGCCCTCGATCTGCCCGCGGTCGATGGCCGGGTTCAGCGACGCACCGACGTCGTGCAGCAGGTCGGCCCGCAGTACCCGGTGCTCGCCGGTGAGGGTGTCCAGGAGCACCTCGCTGACGGCAGCCCCGTAGCTGAAGTAGAAGAACGGCCGGCCCTGGACGCGCTCGAAGTCCCAGTGCAGCCCCGGGGTGGCGTAGAAGCCGTCGCTCCACAGCTGGACCCGGGCTTCGTACGCCGCCTTCACGAACTGCGCGAAGGGCATCGTCCGGTCGCCCGCCCGGACCAGGCCGTTCGCGAGCTCGACGTCGTCGGCAGCGACGGAGTAGCGCTCCACCGCGAACGCGACGAGCCGGTCCCTGATGCGGATCGCGGCGTTCTGGGCCGCGCGGCCGTTGAGGTCCGCGCCGCTGGACGCCGCGGTCGCCGAGGTGTTGGGCACCTTCTGGGTGTCGGTGGCGGTCGCGCGGACCCGCTCCAGGGGGAGCCCGAGCTCGTGCGCCACCACCTGGGCGACCTTGGTGTTGAGCCCCTGCCCCATCTCGGTGCCACCGTGGTTCACCAGCGCGGTGCCGTCGGTGTAGACGTGCACGAGCGCGCCTGCCTGGTTGAGGTGGGACAGGTTGAACGAGATGCCGAACTTCACCGGGGTCAGGGCGATGCCGCGCTTGAGCACCGGGCTGGACTCGTTGAAGCGCGCGACCCCGGCCCGTCGTTCCTCGTAGTCCGACTCCTCGACGAGGCGGTCTACCAGGTCGGCGATGACGTTGTCGGGCACCGTCATGCCGTACGGCGTGACGTTGCGCTCGTCGACGCCGTAGAAGTTGTTGCGCCGCACCACCAACGGGTCCAGGCCGAGGTGACGGGCGATGTCGTCGATGACTGACTCGATGGTCAGGGCACCCTGTGGGCCGCCGAAACCGCGGAAGGCCGTGCTGCTCTGCTTGTTGGTGCGCGCGCAGTATGCGTCCACGCTGACGTCGGGCAGCCAGTAGGCGTTGTCCACGTGGCACAGGGCCCGCGTCATGACCGGGCCGGACAGGTCGGCCGAGTGGCCGCCGTCGGCGAGCATCGTGGCGGACAGCGCGAGGATGCGGCCGTCGTCGTCGAAGCCGACCTCCCAGTCCGACTCGACGGCGTGCCGCTTGCCGGTGACCTGGACGTCCTCGTCCCGGTCGGGGCGTACCTTGACGGGGACGCCGAGGATCCACGCACCCAGGGCCGCGATGCAGGCGAACTGCGCGCTCTGCGACTCCTTGCCGCCGAACCCGCCGCCCATCCGCCGGCAGGTGACCTGGACGTGGTTGACGGGGACGCCGAGGACGCCGCCCACCGCGTGCTGCATCTCGCTGGGGTGCTGCGTGCTGCACAGCACGTGCATCCCGCCGTCCTCCTGCGGAACCGCGTACGCGACCTGGCTCTCGAGGTAGAGGTGCTCCTGGCCGCCGAGCCGCAGCGAGCCGGTGAGACGGTGCGGCGCCGCGGCCAGCGCGGCCGCGCTGTCGCCCCGGGCCATGTGCATCGGCGGGATGACGTAATCGCCGCGCCGGTGCGCCTCGCGCGCCGTGAGGACCGGCGGCTCGGGCTCGATGGTGACCGCGGTGCGGGCCAGCGCGGCGGCGGCCCGGGCCTGGTCACGCGTGCGTGCGACGACGACGAGGACCGGCTGGCCGACGTAGCGGACCCGCCCCTCGACCGTCCCGTCGGGACCGAAGGCCAGCTCTGCGAGCACCGGGTCGTCGGCCACGATCGGCCCGCACTCGTTGGCGCCGGGGATGTCCGCGGCGGTCAGCACCGCGACGACGCCCGGCATCCCCTGCATCTCCGCCAGGTCCAGCCCGACGATCCGGCCGTTCGCCACCGGCGACAGACCGAGGGCGGCGTGCAGGGTGCCGGCCACGACGGGCACGTCGTCGGTGTACGGCGCCGCGCCTGCGACGTGCTGGTGAGCCGCCTCGTGCGGCTGCTCGACACCGACCCGGTCCACCTGCGCCGGGAACGCGACACCGGTCCCCACGGCCGACGCGGTCATGACGCCCCCCAGACGCTCAGGGCCGACTCCGGGACCGGGTCGACCTCGCGGGTCTCCAGCCAGAAGCGCTCGAGCAGGGCCGCGGCGCCGCGGGCCCGGTAGCCGGCGGACGCCCGCAGGTCCGTCATCGGGACGAAGTCGTCGGCCAGCGCGACCTGGGCGTCGTGCACGGTCTCCTCGGTCCACGGCCGGCCCACGACCGCGCGCTCGGCCCGAGCGGCCCGGCGCACCGTCGCGGCCATGCCGCCGAATGCGAAGCGGGCGTCGGCGACGGCGCCGTCGCGGACCCGCAGCGCGAGCCCCGCGGAGACCGCGGAGATGTCGCTGTCGTACCGCTTGGCCACCTTGTAGGCGCGCAGCCGCAGGTCGGGGTCGGGCGGGGGGACGACCACGCAGCGCACGAGCTCCCCCGGGCGCAGGTCAGTGCGCATGTAGTCGAGGTAGAACGACTCCAGCGGGACCGTGCGCTCCTCCCCCGCCCGGTGCAGCACCAGCGAGGCGTCCAGCGCGATCAGCACGGGCGCGGTGTCGCCGATGGGGGAGCCGTTGGCGAGGTTGCCGACGAGGGTCCCGGCCTCGCGGACAGGGCGGGAGGCGAACCTCGAGCCCATCTCGTACAGCTGGGGCCAGCGCTGCGTCAGGGCGGCCCACCCGTCCTCCAGGGAGACGCCCGCGCCGATGTGCAGCCCGTCGGGGCCGTCCTCGACCGACGCCAGCTCGGGGACGGCCCCCAGCCAGACGATCCCGGCCAGGGCCCGGCCGTGCTTGTTGGTCCAGATGCCGACGTCGGTTCCGCCGGCGAGCAGGGTCGCGTCCGGGTGCGCGGCCAGGGTGGCGGCCAGGTCCGCGACCGTACGGGGCGCGTGGAAGGCCGGCGGCCCGCCGTAGTGCAGCGGCGGGTCGGACTCCAGCTGCTCCAGCAGCGGGACGAGCGGGGCCGTGTCGATGCCCGGCGCAGGGTCGTCGAGCATGCGGTGCGCCGCGGCCAGGATGGGGCGGTAGCCGGTGCAGCGGCACAGGTTCCCGGCCAGGTCGTCCTCGATCTGCGCGTGCGTGGGGGTCACCCCGGTGCGGCGCGCCCGCTGGTGCGTCGCCGCCATCGACATCACGAAGCCGGGGGTGCAGAACCCGCACTGGGAGCCGTGCTCCGCGACCAGGGCCTGCTGTGCGGGATGGTCGCCGCCGAGGTCCTCCACGGTCAGCAGCGCGGCGCCGTCGAGGGTGGGCAGGTAGGCCAGGCAGGAGTTGACGGCGCTCAGCTCGACCCACCGGCCACCGGGGTCGTCCCGCGACCCGGCGAGCCGACCGACCAGGACGGTGCAGGCGCCGCAGTCGCCCTCGTTGCAGCCCTCCTTGGTCCCCGTACGCGCCTGCTGCTCGCGCAGCCAGGCCAGGACCGTGGTGGTCGACGGGATCCCCTCGACGCTGCGGATCCCGCCGTCGTGCACGAACCGGATCGGGCGGGAGCCGACGACGGAGGAGGCAGCCCCCGCACCGAGGACGTGCTCGGTCATGGCCTCGACGCTAGTCACCGGAGCGGGCCGTGTCACCGTCTCGGAGCAGGCGCTTGGGTCATGGCCGCGATGCCGGAGGGCAATGTCGGGGCCGGGGAACGACCTGGAGAGGTCGTTCGACGGACGCAATGCTCCGAAGTTTCTTGCACGCACAGGGCGTGGACGACGTTTGCGCAGGTCACACGCCCGGCGTCCAAGGGCACTCCGGGTTCTCCACACGACCGTGCACCGGCTGTCCCCAGGGCGAACCGGCGTTCCCCACACGGTGTCCACAGCGTCGTCCACAGGGCGATCGAACAGAGGACCTCCGGTCCGTTGACGCTCGGCGAACGGCGGACGTAGCGTCGCCACCCGTCGGAGCCCTCGGGATAACGGGCCGGCGTTCACAAGGGGAAGGTGAACGGCGGCTGCGCGACCCGGGGGCTTCCGTCGTCCCCCGGCACTGGTGGAACCTCCGGCCATGCCTCCGCCCACGCGGGTGCGGCCGAACGTTCCACCGGAGGGGGTCACGACGCAGCCGGGGTCCGAGAGGCCGGCACCACCGGGGTCTTCCTCCGGCCGTGGCCCCTCTGCCACGGTGTGCTCCGACGAGTCGGGAGGGGGCACTGGTGCTGGTCGGCCGCGAGGACGAGCGGGACCGCCTGCGCGACGTACTCGACCGCGCTGCGTCCGGACGCGCCGGCGCGCTGCTGCTGATCGGCGAGCCCGGCATCGGCAAGACCTCCCTGCTCGACGCGGCCGAGGCCGATGCCGAGGCCAGCGGCTTCACGGTCGTGCGCACCACCGCGCTGCAGGCCGAGTCCGGTATCAACGGGTCCGGGCTCAGCTCGCTCACCATGGCCCTGACCGGCCGCGTGGCGGGCGACGTGGACGTCGGTCCCTGGCCGCTGCTCCAGGCGCTCGCCGGCGTCGCCGAGTCCGGCCCCCTCGCGGTGTTCGTCGACGACGTGCACTGGCTGGACGACGTGTCGCTGACGTCGCTGGGCTTCGCGGTCCGCAGGCTGCTGGCGGACCCGGTGGCGGTGGTGATGGCCGCGCGTCCGGAGATCGACCGCAGACCCGAGCTGGTCGACGTGCCCCGGCTTTGGGTCGGCCCCCTGGCCGACGACGACGCGGTCGCGGTCCTGGCCCTGGCGTCCCCCAGCACTCCCCCGGACGTGGCCCTCGGCATCGCGCACGCCCTCGGCAACGTCCCGCTCGCCCTGGTGGAGGCCCCGGACCTGCTGGCCGCGGACGTGCTGGCGGGGCGGGTCCCGCTGGACCTGCCGATCCCGGTGGGCCCGTCCGTGCGCGAGCGCTACGCGCGCGGCGTGGCGGACCTCGAGCCGGACGTACGCCGGGCCCTGGTGCTGGCGGCGGCCGACGACTCCGACGACCCGACCGTGCTCGTCGCCGCGCTCGGTCGTCGGGGCCTGGGCCTGGACACGCTGCTGCCCGCGGAGGCGGCGGGCCTGGTGGTGCTCGGACCGGGCGTGGCGTTCCGCCACCCGTTGGTGCGGTCCGCGGTCCATGCCGATGCGACCGCCGACGAACGACGTGAGGCGCACCGGGTGCTCGCGGAGGAGTACCACGACCGAGGGGACCTGTCCCGCTACGCCCGGCACGCGTCCGACGCGACGGTCGGCGCCGACCCGGTCCTGGCCGAGGCCCTGGAGCGGGAGGCGGGGATCCTCGCCGGGTCCAGCAGCGGCGCGCTGGCCGCGTCCGTCGCGGAGCGGGCCGCGACCCTCAGCGCCACGCCCGCGGACCGCTGGCGCCGGCTCACCCTGGCCGCGGAGCTCTACCCGGCCACCGAGGCCGGCGCGCGACGGGCCTGGCAGGTCATCGAGGGCGCCGACGACGCCGACCTGGTGGCCCGGGCGGTGCTGGCGCTCAGCGACCAGGACATCTACAGCGAGCGGGCCGCCGTCCTGCTCGACGACGTGTTGGACCGGCCGTTGTCCCCCGACGTCGAACAGCGGGCGCTCGCCAGCCGGATCTGGTCCGCGCTGCAGGAGGACGACCTGCCGACCCTGCGCCGGCTGGCCGACCGCACGTTCGACCGGGCCGCGGACGGCGCACCGGGGGCCGGGCCGTCCTGGCGGCTGTGCTTCGCCATCGGCTCCGCGTACACCTCCCGGGGGGAGCACCGGGAGGCGGCCACCTGGCTGCGACGGGCGCGCGACCTCAGCGACCCGCTCGGGGCCGAGGGCGTGCCCGTGGGCGACCTGTTCGACTGGGCCACGGTCACCGGGTGGCTGGGCGAGGACCCGATGGCGCACCGGGCTCGGATCTCCGCGGCCTGCCGGCGCTGGCGACGCATCGCCGACCCCCTGTCGGTGATCGCCGCCGAGGTGCTGTCCTCGGAGATGGCCCGTCGGGACGGCCTGTGGGAGCGCGCGGTGGCGCACGCCGAGGCGGGCCTGTCGCTGGGCCCGATCGCGGGCACGCTGTACGGCAGCGCCGGGCACCGGCTCGCCGCCGTGACCGCCGCCCGCGGCGAGCGCGAGCGCACCGACCGCGCGATCCGCGAGACCGAGCGGGTCTTCGAGCTGTCCGGGATGCGCTCGGAACGGCACTGGGTGGACTACACGTACGGCCTGCTCGGGCTGACCCTGGGCGATCTGGACGCGGCGATGACCCGGCTGGAGCGGCTGCGTGGCGCCCGGCTGCTCGGCCGCGGCGCCCGCGACGCCGTCGCCAACGGGCTGGCTCTGCTGGTGGAGGCGTACGCCGGCGCCGGTCGGCCCTCCGACGCGCGGGAGGTCGCGCGCGAGCTCGGCGACTGGCTGGACGGCATCGTGGACCGGTACGGGCTCGCCCTCGTCCACCGGGTGCACGCCGTCGCGGGCGGCGACGACCCCGAGGTCCACTTCCGGGCCGCGCTGGCCGAGCACGACCGGTCCGACGAGCCGTTCGAGGCCGCCCGCACCCGGCTGCTGTACGGGGAGTGGCTGCGCCGGTCCCGGCAGCCGTCCGCGGCCCGCGAGCACCTGCGGGCGGCGCTGGAGGCGTTCGACGCGGTGCGGGCCGGTCCGTGGGCCGAGCGGGCGCGCCGCGAGCTCGCCGCGGCCGGCGAGTCACCCCGGGGGACGGTGCCTCCGCCGGGTCCCGCGGGCGAGGAGCTGACCGCGCAGGAGCTGCGGGTGGCCATGGCGGTCGCCGACGGCATGAGCAACGCCGAGGTGGCGGCCGCGCTGTTCCTCAGCGTGAAGACCGTGGAGTTCCACCTGACCCGGGTGTACCGCAAGCTCGGGGTGCGTTCGCGCGGCGGTGTCGCCCGGGCCCTGAGCGGGTCCGGCGCGGTGGCCTGACGCTCAGTTGCCTGACGCTACCACGACCCGAAGTCACAGCCAAGGTCACAGCCACCAGCAACGCTCCAATCACTCAAGCGTTGCGCTCACCGATTGAATCTGCCGGCCCGGGAGGGTGGCCGAAGGTGCCACCAGCGCGTCGGGGGGCCGGTGGAGTGGATCTTCCGCGGAAGATCCACTCCACCGGTTCCCCCTACCGTCCCGCCGCGGGACGTCCGGTGACGGTGGTGACCGCCAGGCCTCGGGTGCGCACCAGCAGGGGCACGACCACGACGCGGGTGCCCTTCGCCGCGGCGGGCAGCCGCCACGTCGCGGTGCGGACCTTGCCGCGACCGGTCACCGGCAGGGTCGCGCGGGCCAGCACCGTCGTGCCCCGTACCGCGGTCCAGACCGCCTTGAGGCTGTCGCCGAACGCCACGCCCTGCACCGAGATCCGGGCCATGGCGACCCGCTGCCGGGCCACCGTGCGGACCTTCACGCCCCGGACCTTGAGCGTGGGCGACGCCGCCGCGCGCAGCGACACGGCCTGCCGGCCGGACGGGCCGGTGACCGTGACCGACCCGCCGAGCCGGTCCCACCGGGACGGCCGCAGGGTGGTCGTCCCGGTCCCGAGCGCCACGGTGGCCGTGGCGGTCGAGGAGGCCGTGCCGTGGGCTCCGGTCAGGGTCAGCGTGGCGGTGACCGGTCGGCCGGAGTGCTCGACCACGACCTCACCCGTCCGCGTCACGCCGACCTCGTCGGTGCCGGCGGCCGCCCCGGGGACGGTGAGGGACGCCGTCCGGGTGCCGCCGCTCCCGTCCGGCCCGGCGGCCTCGACCACGACGGACCCGGGCACTGTCCCGTGCTCCAGTCCGACCGAGCCGGCGCTGGGGTCGAGGGTCATCGTCGCCTCCCGCCCCGGGGCGCTGGGCAGCGACACGGCTGCACCGAAGCCGTCGGCCAGCACCGTCTGCCGGTAGGTGCCTCCGGCGGTGCCGGACACGTCGACCTCGACCGGACCGGCGCCGGCGTCGACGAACCAGCCGTCCCCCGACGGGCCGGTGCCGGCGTCCAGCATCGGGGCGACGGCCCTAGCGCGGATCGCGGTGATGCGCGCCGGATCCGACGTGCCAGGCCCGCTGCCGAACACGAGCAGGAGCGCGTTCTCGGCGTCCCCGGGCTTGGAGAACTTCGGCAGCGTCACGCTGGTCGGGATGCTGCCGGCCGGCATCAGCGCCATGCCGCGCACCTGGCCACCGGCTCCGGGGTTCGACAGCGTCGAGCCGGGAAGCGACCAGTCGCCATCGGCCTGCACGTGCAGCACGCTGTTCGCGAGGGCGGCCGCGTGTGCCGCATCGCCCGATCCCGGCGCCTCCTCCGCCGAGGTGTACGGGACGTTCGGGTCGTACACGTCGACGTCCCAGGCGCCGGAGCCGGCCGGGCGCACGTCGTGCACGAGCACCACGTGGAAGCCGCCTCCGGCCAACGCCAGCACGGGGAGGTCTCCCGAGGTGCGGGCCTTGGCGATCGCGGCACTCAGCTGGTCCGGCGTCATGGCCTCCGTGACGCCCCGCGCCTCGAAGTACGCGTGCCCGAACTGCGTGGACAGTTGAGTCAGGTGCAACGCAGCGATGCGGTGCCGTAGCGAGTCGCTGGGGCCGCCGGGCCCGGTCAGGTGCCAGGCGTCCGGCGCCCCGGCGGGCGCGTACGCCGCCAGCTTCTTCGGGTCGCGCAGCTCGAGGGCCGTCGCGCTCATCCCGTAGCAGGCACCGTCGAAGACGGCGTTGGCGACGCCGAGCACGATGCCGGCCTCCGGCGAGGGGACGGGGGTGGGTATGTCGATGCCCGGGAACAGCGTGATGTGGAAGAAGGCGCTGACGCCGAACGCACTGACCACGTCACCGAAGTCGAACCCGGGTCGGTAGTTCCGAAACGCGAAGCCTGTGGTGTTGCGGACCGTTCGTACGGTCACCGGACCACCGGTGGCGGTCCCGAACCAGTCCGAGCGGACGTGGACCGCGCCCGAGGTGGCGTCGCGGGGCACGGAGAGGTTCACCGACGAGCCGTCGACAGCCAGGTTCACCGGCTGCCAAGCGGCGGACCCGACCTTCACCGTTGTACCCGGGCACAGCCGGACCGGCGGTGCGACGCCGACGGTAAGGCGCGCGAACGGCGGCGTGGTGTGCTCGTCGCTCGTTGCGACCGCGCGCTCAGGCCGGACGACGCTCGGGGTCGGGGTCAACCGCGGACGGTGCACCGTGACGGCGATCTGCCGAGTGATGCTGCGCCCACCGCCGGAAAGCGTGAGCCGCACCGTCGTCGTCGCGGTGTCGGCCGGGAGCTTCGCGGAGTCGACCGTGACCAGCAGCGCGTGGGATGCCGAGTTCACGTTGACACCGGTGACGAACGGGGAGCTGGTGGACGTCGTCTCGCTGACCAGCGGGGGCTGGTCGGAGTTCGGGATCTGGTTCCACTGCGTGCGCAGCTTCACCGACAGTCCGGGCACGGGTGGCTGCACGGCGAGGGTGAGGACGCCAGGCGACGTGGGCGGGAACGCCACGACCCCAAGGGGGACCAGGCCGCACACCGGGACATCCAGGGTCGCCGGGGCCTGCAGGACCAGCGAGGTCGAGACGGTGACGACGTACGTCACCGAGTGCGGGACGGTCCCGGTCGCCGCGTCCACCGGCGTAGCGGTCACGGTCACGGTCCCGGACGTCCCGTCGGTGCCCTCGGCGGCGGTGAACGTGAGCAGTCCGCCACCCTGGTTCGGGGTCACGGTCCCGGCGACGCCGGCGGGCAGCCCGGTGACCGACCAGGTCACCTGACCCGCCGACCCGTTGACCGGGGCGACCGTCAGCTGCTCGGGCTTGCTGGTGCCGCCCTCGAGCACGCTCACCTTGCCACCTGTCCCGGCAGGCTGGGTGAGGGTGAAGTCGGGTGGCAGCGGCACCGTCACGGGCGTCCAGGTGATGTCGTCGACCCAGAAGCGGAACCCGATCGCGGCCTGGTTGGCCGGGCGGATCCGGAAAGCGGTGATGGTCGGCTGCGGCGCGGTGACGGTCAGGGAACCGACCGCACCGGTCGCCGTTGCCGAGGCCAGCAGCTCGTTGCCGGAGTCGAACGCCTCCAGGACGAACGAGGTCGTGGCCTGGGAGGTGCCGTACCCGCCGAACCGCAGCGACACCGACCCGGTGGAGCCGGAGGTGAGCTGGCCGAACAGCCCGCCGGGCAGGTCGAACTCACCGCCGGGGCACCAGGGCACGACCGCGTTCGGGGCGGACGGCGGCGACGCGTCGGCGACGACCCGCGGGGTGCAGCTGTAGGACAGGTTGGTGACGTTGGGGTCGGGGTTGAACCGGACCTCGGGGTACACGGTCGCGGCCGACTGGCCGACGACAGCGGGGGGACCGTCGAAGGTGATCGTCACCGGGCCCTCCGCCGAGGCCGCGACCGAAGGCAGCAGCGTGACGACGAGCGCGACGCACGCGAGCACGGCGGTGCTGCGGAGTATCGGGCCACGGTCGCGGCCTCGGCGGGTCATCACGTCACCGCACCCGGATCTGGACGACGTCGGACTCGTAGCCGGAGGCGGAGGCCACCAGCGTGTAGACGCCCTTCGCGGTGGACTTCGGCACCGAGAACGTGGCGACCCCGCTGCTGTTGGTGGTGACCAGCTTGCCGAGGAAACCGACCTTGACGCCGTTCATCGGAAGACAGGTCTCGGTGACCTTGACGGTCACCAGCCCCTTCTTGCCGGCCCGCAGCGGCGACGGCTTCGTCGTGACCGAGGCGTTCAGCGACGGCAGGACCGACGCGTACCAGAGCCGGTCGTCGGAGCCGATGGACGCGTTCAGCCACAGGTGCAGGGCCTCCCCGGCGGCCCCGGGAACCCGGGCGCTGCCACGGGTCTGCGGCGCGGCGCCGATCTGCCACACGTTGGTGTACTTGCCCTTGATCGCGGGCACGGGCACCGCCCTGGGGGTGGTGCAGCCCCCGCGGATGCGCAGGGCCCGGATGGAGGGGTTGGCGCGGGTGCCTGCGGCGTCGACGATCGCCGCCCACAGGACGCCGCTGGCGCTGGAGGTCAGCGTCACGTGCTGGACGTCGTACGCGCCGGGGATGATGCGCGCGGTCGAGCTGCCCGCCTGCCAGAGGCGGACGGCCTTGCTGTTTGGGGCGTCGCGGTAGGCGACCCACAGGGAGCCGTCGGCCGCGCTGGCCACGCCGACCGGCTGGCCGTCCAACGACACGGTTCCGTCGGCCTGCGCCGAGCCCGGGGCGGTGAGGACCGGGCCGAGGGACGGCAGCACCTTCTGCGCGTGGACGCCCGCCTCGGCGGCGCTGGACCCGAACGACGACCACACCACCCAGACCGAGATGCCGGGCGAGCTGACGCCGACGGTCACGTTTCTCACCCCGGACCCGGTGTCGGCGGTCGCGCCGTCCTCGGTGGGTGCCGGGATGCCCGCCTCCGGGCCGACGTGGAAGCTGGCGTGGGTCGAACTGCTGCCGGTGAACGCGGCCAGCACGCGGTCGCACGCGTCCGTCTCGGCGGCCCCCAGTCCGTAGGTGCTGACGGCCTGACGGGTGTAGCTGTACGAGCCGGTGGAGTCGACCGACCACGACTCGCCCCCGTCGGAGTCGGCGCCGTAGACGACCCCCTGGGACAGCGGGTCGGTCGTGTCGGTGGTGCGGTTCCCTGCAAACAGCAGTCGCTGGCGCCAGGTACCCGGCTGGCCGCACGCGGAGTTCACCGCGGCGACCCGGGTATTGAGGTCGTGCCACCCGGACAGCACGGTGGTGCTGGCGCCGGCGCCGCCACCGGTGATCACGATGCGGCCCCGGATCGACCAGGTGCCGTCGGTGTCGCGCTGCGGCCAGAAGAGCCGCAGCACCGGGGTCGGGTCCTGCGACGGCACGCTGCCCCGGAGGAACGCGGGGGTCGTGGTGCTGTCGACCGGGCCGGACACGGCGGTCCAGCCGGACGCAACGGCGCGGGACATGGGGGCGTCCGCGGCGGGGGCCGGCTGTGCGCCGGCGACGGGGGCCGGCTGTGCGCCGGCGACGGGGGCAAGGGTCGGACTCAGCACGGTCGCCACGGCGGCGGTCACCGCGGTGACGACGGCTGCGCGGCGGGACAGCGGTCGCATCGCTCCTCCTCGAGGTGCCGGACCGTGGTGGTCCGGACCGTCGCGACGCTAGGAACCAGCGACCCACCCCGGCTTCCGAGGAATCCCTAGTCCCGCCGACCCGGGTCTCTCCGGGGTCACGGGTATCTCCGGGGACCCGCGTCTCTCCGGGGACCCGGGTCTCTCCGGGATCACGGGTCTCTCCGGGGACCCGGGTCTCTCCGGGGAGCCGAGTCTCTCCGGGTGCTCCGGGTCCCGGGGACGCCGGCGGGGACGCCCGCACCGGCCAGCCGAACGCGGTCACGCGGGACTGGTGGAACGTCCGGCCATGCCGCCGCGCCGCGGCGGCGGCCGGACGTTCCACCTGCGGGGGTTGGCGGGGCGGTGGGGGTTCGCGCGACCCGTGGGGTACGCGGGGCCATGCCCCGGGCGCCCCCGGGCGCAGGGCGCCACCCGGGGAGCCCCGCCGGAGTCAGCGGCCGGTGAAGCGGGGCGGGCGGCGCTCGCGGGCGGCCGCCAGGCCCTCCTGCAGGTCCTCGGTGGCCAGCGTGACCGACTGGGCCAGCGCCTCCCACTGCAGGGCCTGGCCGAAGGAGGCGTGCCCGCCGTCGCGCAGCGCGACCGTGGTGAGCCGGGTCGCCACCGGAGCCGCTGCGGCGATCCCCCGGGCCGTCTCCAGCACGCGGTCCAGCAGCTCGGCGTCGCCGTACGTCGCCGACGCCAGCCCCAGCCGCACCATCTCCTCGGCACCGACCCGGCGCCCGGTGAGCAGCAGGTCGCGCGCGACGGCAGGCCCGACCACCTGGGGCAGCAGGTACGTGGTCGCCATCCCCGGGTGCATGCCGAGGGACGTGAACGGCACCGAGAACGACGCCGACTCCCCGGCGTACCGCAGGTCGCAGGCCAGGGCCACGCACGCTCCGGCGCCCACGGCGGGCCCGTTGACCGCGGCGATCGTGGGCACCTCGACCCGGCGCAGGGACAGCCACCCCTCGTAGAACGGCAGCATCCGGGCCCGCAGCTCCTCGACGCTGGCGTGCGGCTCGGCCCCGATCCAGCCGATGTCGCCGCCGGAGCAGAACGCCCGGCCCGCGCCGGTGACGACGACGCACCGCACGGTGCGGTCGGCGGCCAGCGCGGCGGTCAGCCGCCGCCACGAGGCGGACATCGGCCCGGACATCGCGTTGCGGCGCTCGGGGTTGGTGAGCGTCACCAGCACCACGCCGTCCGAGGGCCGCTCGACGGTGAGGTGGTCGGTGGCCGGGTCGTACCCGGCGGGGTCCACAAGCGGGCTGGCGGCGGGGCCGGCGGGCGCCGAGACCTCGGGGGCGGGGGTCGTCATGCGGGGCAGGCTAGTGCGGCCGAGCGAGCCGGCGACCGTGGGGACTCTCACGAACTCGACCACCACGAATCGGTATAAAAATGTACGAATCGGGCGGCGACACGGCGGCGCTCCCCGGAATCCGCCCACGGCTGCCGTAGGGTGACCGGCGTTGCGCAGGGCCCGGCCCCCACCGGCCGCGCGCGCCGCCGGCGGACCGCGCCGGCGAGGACCAGACCCGGGCGGGCGCCGACCCCGACCGTGTAACCACAGGAGGCACCATGTCGGAGAGCTACACCGGCGAGGCGTACTGCGTGAAGTGCAAGGAGAAGCGCGAGTTCACCGGCCACGTCGAGGAGACGAACGGCCGCCGCTTCGCCAAGGGCGTGTGCCCCGTCTGCGGCACCAAGGTCACCCGGATCCTCGGCAAGGCCTGAGCCGCTCCACGATCCACCCCGGGACCCGGGTCCGTACGCCGCCGACCGCGACGTACGACCCGGGTCCTGGTGCGTCCGGAGGCGGTTAGCCTGCGCGGCATGACCGCTCCCGCCTCCCGCGACCCCGCCGTGCGGGCCGACCTGCTGGCCGCGGTCGAGGCCTCCGCCGACGGCCTGCTGGCCGCCTGCACCGAACTGCTCGCCATCCCGTCGGTCGGCGGGACGCCGGGCGAGGTGGCGGCCCAGGCCTGGCTGGCCGACCGCTGGCGGGCCGAGGGGCTCGAGGTCGACCACTGGCCCATCGACGTGGCGGCCACGACCGCGGAGCCGGAGTTCCCCGGCGCCGAGGTCGAGCGCACCGAGGCCTGGGGGCTGGTGGCCCGCTCCCCGGGGACCGGCGGCGGGCCGGTCCTGCTCTTCGACGGGCACAGCGACGTGGTGCCGCCGGGCGACGGCGCGGCCTGGACGGGTGACCCCTTCGCGCCGCGGCGGGAGGTGCGGGACGGCCGGGACAGCCTGGTCGCCCGCGGCGCGTGCGACATGAAGTGCGGTCTGGTCGCCGCCTGGTTCGCGGTCCGCGCGCTGCGGACGGTGGGCATCCGGCTGTGCGGGGATGTGCTGCTGGCCTCGGTCGTCGGCGAGGAGGACGGCGGGCTGGGGACGTACGCCATGCTGCGGCGCGGCGTACGCGCCGACCTGTGCGTGCTGCCCGAACCGACGTCGCTGGACGTGATCCCGGCCAACGGCGGAGCCCTCACCTTCCGGCTGCGGGTGCCGGGCTCGGCCATCCACGCGGCGCGGCGGGCCGAGGGGGTCAGCGCGGTGGAGAAGTTCGTTCCGGTGCTGGCGGCGCTGCAGGACCTGGAGGCGCGTCGCAACGCCGAGGTCGACCCGGTGATGTCTCGCTGGCCGGTGGCGTATCCGCTGTCCGTGGGCACCGTGCACGCGGGCGACTGGGCGTCGACGGTGCCGGACCTGCTGGTCGCGGAGGGCCGGCTGGGTGTCGCGCTCGGGGAGTCCGTGGCGCAGGCGCGGGCGGCGCTGGAGGAGGCCGTGGCGCGGGCGTGCGCGGCCGACCCGTGGCTGGCCGAGCACCCGGTCGAGGTGGAGTGGTGGGGCGGGCAGTTCGCCTCCGGTAGGACCGCTGCGGGGCACCCGCTGATCGACGCGGTGCGGTCCGCGCACGCGGAGGCCTCCGGGGGCGCGTCCGAGGCGCAGGTGTACGGCGCCCCGTACGGCTCGGACCTGAGGCTGCTCACCGGGCTCGGGGGGATCCCGACGGTGCAGTACGGGCCCGGGGACACGGCGGTCGCGCATGCCGCCGACGAGTATGTCGCGGTGGACGACGTGCTGGTGGCGACCCGGGCGCTGGCACTGCTCGCCCTGGACTCCTGCGCCTGACCACCCGTCCCCGCCGGGCTCTAGCACGACCGGCCTGGGGACGGCACCGTGCGATCCCCAGGCGGGCCGTCGCAGCATGCGGCCCGTGCCGACCGATCCCACTGCCGGGCTACCGCGCCGCCCGCGCCGGCGGCCCGACGTCCCCCTGCTGTGGCGCGCCGACGACGAGCTCCAGGTCGGCGTCGCCCCCGCACCGGTGGCCGTGCTGTCCCCGGTGACCCGTGCGGAGGCGCGCTGGCTGGTGGGGCTCGACGGGCTGCGCCGCCTGGACCAGGCCGTGGCCGACGCCTCCGCCGAGTACGGGCTGCCAACCGCCCGCGCCCTCTCGCTGCTGCGCTCCCTGACCGGCGCCTGCGCACTCGACGACGCCGCCGAGAGACCCGGGTATGCCGCCCTGCTCACGCCCGACGACCGGCTGCGCCTGGGCGTGGACCGCTCCGCGCTCGTGCAGGCATATGGCGACGTCACCGCCGGCGACCGGGTCCTGGCGGCGCGATCGCGCGCCCGGGTGCAGGTGCTGGGCACCGGCCGGGTCGGGTCCGCCCTCGCCCCCCTCCTCGCCGCCGCGGGCGTCGGCACGGTGGACATCGTCGACGAGCCGGTGGGACGGCCGGCGGGCCCCGCGGACCTGACCCCGGCAGGGCTCCGCCCGGCGGCGGTCCGCCGGGACGCCGCCGCGCAGGTGCGCGACCTGGTCCGCGCAGTGGCGCCCGCCATCACCGCCGCGGTCGCCGGCCCGGACCTCGTCGTGCTGGCCCCCGCCTGCCACCCGGACGCGATCGACGCCACCTCCGCGCTCGCCCAGGACCTCCCTCACCTGCCGGTCGCGGCGTACGGCGGGCGCGCCGTCGTCGGCCCGCTGGTGCTGCCCGGTCGCACCGGCTGCCTGCGCTGCGCGGACCTGCGCAGGGCGGACGCCGACCCGGCGTGGCCGCGCATGGCGGTTCAGCTCGCGCACCTGCGACCGGGCGTCGTCCCTGTGGACGTCGGCCTCGCCACCGCGGCCGCCGCACTGGCCAGCCTGCGCGCGCTGGCCTGGATCGACGCGGCGGTCGAGGACCCGGACTCCCGCCCGACGGCCCGACCCGCGCACGGCGACGGAACGGCGTACGCATGGGAGGTGCGCATCCCGGGTCCGCTGGTGCGCCGAATCGCCCACCCACCGCACCCGCTGTGCGGCTGCCGGTGGACCTGACCGCGGCCTCCGGCGATACCGGGGCGCGGATCCGCCCGGGCGGGGTGACAATGACCCGGTGCCCGAGCTGCCCCGCAAGGCGATCACGCGCGGCGTGAAGATGGCCGCGCTGCCTGCGGCGTTCGCAGGCCGCACCGCGATCGGCTTCGGCAAGCGGGTCGGGGGCAAGCCGGCCGAGATCGTCACCGCCGAGATCCAGCAGCGCACCGCCGAGCAGATGTTCCGCGTCCTCGGCGAGCTCAAGGGCGGGGCGATGAAGGTCGGCCAGGCGATGAGCGTGTTCGAGGCCGCCCTGCCGGAGGAGATGGCCGGGCCGTACCGCGCCACCCTGACCCGGCTGCAGGACGCCGCGCCCCCGCTGCCCGCGTCCAGCGTGCACAAGATCTTGCGCGCCGAGCTCGGCCACAACTGGCGGCAGCGGTTCGCCGAGTTCGACGACGTGCCCGCGGCGGCCGCGTCGATCGGCCAGGTCCACCGCGCGGTGTGGCACGACGGGCGCGAGGTCGCCGTCAAGGTGCAGTACCCCGGCGCCGACGAGGCGTTGATGGCCGACCTCAACCAGATGTCGCGGATGGGCCGCCTGTTCGCCTCCTGGGTGCCCGGCATGGACCTCAAGCCGCTGCTGGAGGAGCTCAAGGCCCGCATCGCGGAGGAGCTGGACTACCTGCAGGAGGCCGAGTCCCAGCGCACGTTCGCGGCCGCGTACGAGGGTGACGAGGAGTTCGCCATCCCGCACGTGCTCTCGGCCGCCCCGCACGTGCTGGTCACCGAGTGGCTGGACGGTACGCCGCTGTCCGCCGTCATCGCCGCGGGGACGCGCGAGGAGCGCAACCGCGCCGGCCTGCTGTACGAGCGGTTCCTGCTGTCGGGGCCCGGGCGAGCGGGCCTGCTGCACGCCGACCCGCACCCGGGCAACTACCGGATCACCCCGGACGGACGACTGGGCGTGCTCGACTTCGGCGCCGTGGCGCACCTGCCCGAGGGGCTGCCCACGGCGATGGGGCGCCTGCTCAGCATCGCCCTGGAGGGTGGCGCCGACCACGTGCTCGAGGGGCTGCGGGAGGAGGGCTTCGTCAAGCCGCACATCCACATCGACCCGCAGCAGCTGCTGGACTACCTCGAACCGTTCGTGGAGCCCGCCCGGCACAAGGAGTTCCACTACACCCGCGACTGGATGCGCGGGCTGTTCGCGCGCATCAATGACCCGCGCAACCCCGACTACACCGTCGGGTTCAAGCTCAACCTGCCGCCGTCGTACGCGCTGATCCACCGCGTGTGGATGGGCAGCATCGGCGTCCTGTGCCAGCTCGACGCGATCGTGCCGATGCGTGCCGAACTGGAGCGCTGGGTGCCGGAGTTCAGCACCTCCTGACCCTCCTGGCGAGATCCGCTGGCGACCCGACCCGACCCACGTGCCACATGACCCGGTCCGTGTCGCCCGTTGGAGCCGCGACACGCCGCACGACCCGGGCACACGATCCGCTATGCGGATCGTGTGCCCGACACGAGGGGTCACCAGTCGGGGGAGTCCAGCTTGGCCTCGATCGAGCGGAGATTGTCGCGGGCACAGGCGGGGCAGTAGCGGCGGACCGCGTCGCCCTCCACCGACACCGTCCACGTCATCGCCGCCAGCGGGTCGGCGTCCTCGTTCACCGTCGTCCCGCACCAGGAGCAGGTCAGCACGCTCACGGCGCCACCCCCAGGTAGAGGAAGCCGGGACCCTCGTCGACCCACGGCAGGCCCAGCGGGTCCAGCGCGGCGGCCAGCGCCGGGCGCCAGTCGCCCCGGCAGTCCTCGCGAGCCGACTCGAACCCGTGGTCCGCGGTCAGCAGCACCAGCGTGTCGTCCAGCAGGCCGACCCGCTGCAGGTGGTCCAGCAGCAGCCCCAGCCGCGCATCCGCATCGCGCAGCCCGGCCTCGGCGACCGCGGAGTACGGGCCCCCGGCGTGATGCGCGGCGTCGGTGACGTACGACGACCACCAGGTGAGCAGCGGCGCGTCGTCCGGCGATGCCATCAGACCCGTGACCTGCGCCAGGCCCAGCAGGTCGATCGCCGAATAGAAGCGGTAGTCCGCGTGCTCGGCGGCGAAGGCCGCGGACACCGTGGCGTCGGCCATCGGGTCGGGCAGCATCGCCTCGATCGTCTCGCGGAACCCGCGCGACTCGTGCGACCCGGGCTCCCCCGGGCGGGCGCTGGAGGACGCGATCCCGGCCCGGACCAGGGCCATCGTGGACACGCTCGCGCCACGCTCGGTCATCTCGTTGACGCTCGCCGTGCGCGATCCGGGGACGCCCTCCGCGACGAGCTCGAACACCGTGCGCACCGGGTCCCGGTAGAACTGCTCCGACCGGTGCCACGTCGCCGGGTCGTTGGGGACGGACCGGGCCCCGCCCAGGACGCGGTCGCGGTAGGAGTTGCCCACCACGCCGTGCCGGCCCGGGCCGACGCCGGTGAGCGCGCTGGTGTGGTTGACCAGGGTGAGCGAGGGGAACTCCGCGACCGCGCCGCCGTCGAGGGCGCAGCCGCGGGCGAGCAGCCGGGCGACGTTCGGCAGCGCCCCGTCGTGCGCCAGCTCCAGCAGCGCACCGGACGGCGCACCGTCCCACAGCAGGCCGAGCACGTGCCGGGCACCGCGCTCGACCAGGTCGTCGCGCACCGTCCCGTCGAGGTCGGCGAGCGCGCCGCGGCCCACGCCGGCGACCCAGGCCAGCGTCGGGGCCACGTCGACGAGCCGGGCGTGCCCGGGGAGGTGCCCGTCCTCGCGCACGCCGGGTCCGCTGAGAAGGAACGGCGCCCGGGACTGCAGCACGTCCAGCGAACCGTGCTCGCCTCGGTGGCCGCCCAGCTCGGGGAAGTAGTGCGCCGGCGTGTGGCCGATGACCACGTCGGGTGCGCGCGGGTCGCGGAACAGCGACGACAGCCGCTGCCACGCCAGTGGGTACGCGTTCTCGTCGTGGTCCGGAGTCGGGTGCTGGCGAGCCTCACCCAGCCCCGCCCACTGGCGTATGTCGTTGCGCGCCAATGGGTTTCGTCCGGCCACGACGGTCCCGTCCGGGTGCTCCGCGGTCAGCCGCACCTCGCCGCCGCGGTCTGCCACGTGTACGGCGGTGACGCGGCGGGGTGAGCTGCCGTCGGCGTACGCGGGACCGTCCGCGGGCTCGTCGTACGTGGCCCACGCGACCAGGTCGACGACGTGGGCCAGGTCGCTACCCGTCAATGCCGCCACGGCCGCCGTCCGCGCCCGGGCGATCGGGTCAGGCGGGACGACGGCCGTGGTCATGGACCCAGCATGCCGGGTCCGGGGTTCGACACCCGGGACTACCGGGCGTCGACGGCGACGCGGACCGCGGCATAGGCGGCGGCCTCGGTCGCCAGTCGGGCCCGTCGCTGGGCCGCCGCCTGGCGGCGGGCGGCGCGACGGACGGCCAGCAGGACGGTGGCACGGCGCTGGCGCCGGGCCTCCTCGACCCGCGTCGCATGCTGCGCGCGGGCCAGTTCGTGGTGCATCAACATGGCGGATCGGCTCCTGGGAGTCAGGGTGGTCTCGGTGTCGGTGACGTGCGCCGGGTCGGTCGGGACGGCGGACGTCGTCGGTCCCCCGCGGGGGATGTCGGTGCTCACGCGGCGACCTCGGGGTCCGGGGTCAGCGCGCGGGCCAGGTCGAGGGTCACGTCGAGCTCGGCCAGCGCCTGCTCCAGGTCGGACAGCCGGGCCTCGAGCTCACGCAGCGCTGCCTCCTCCACGGCCGCGGCGTCCTTGCGGGGACGGCCGCGGGGCCGCTTGCGGGGCACCACCGCGCCGGACTCGAAGACCTCGCCGCCCCACACGCCCCACGGCTCGCGCCGCTCCAGCGCACCGGCCAGGCAGGCCAGCCGCAGCGGGCAGCCGCGGCACAGCGCCTGGGCCCGCTCCACGTCGGGGACGCGGTCGGAGAACCAGAGTTCGGGGTCGTGGGACCGGCACGGGGTGTCGACGGCCGCGGGGCCGGGTCCGTACCCGGGGTGGGCCAGGTCGAGGACGCTCATCGCGGTCACCTCCTGTCAGCTCGGATCGGTCGGATCGGAATCGGGGGACTGGGGTGCGACCCGGTGCTGTCCAGGGGTGGCGGACAACACGAAGGCCGCGGATCCCGGGTGGGGTCCGCGGCCTGGAGGGCGCCGGTCAGGTGGGGCTAGACCGGTGGCTCCGGGAACGGACCCGGGAGGGTGCGGGTGACGGTGAGCGTCGACGTGGTGCGGGAGGGATTGCCGGTGCGGTCGGCGAAGGGCATACCGCTGCCCTGCTTCGGGGCGAGGGACGCCGTGATGCCCAGGTGACGCGCCCGATCGGCCACGGCGACACCGCAGCCGACGGCGTACGCCGTCACGCGCTGCGTGCTCTCCATCGTGGCCTCCGGGGCGGAGTGGGTGCGGTCAGGACCTTGGTCCCTCGGACGTGCGCGACCGTACGCCGTCACCCCCGGGTGGCGCAACGTTCTTTTCGCGTGAGTCCCGCAACACCGCAGATCCGGGTGTCGGAGCGCACCCACGGAGGCCGTCCACGACGCCCGGCGCCGGGATCCGGGCACCCTCAGGCGACGCCTTCGTCGGGGTCGACCGGCTCCGGCGGGTCCTCGTCGCGCACCAGGGCGAGCAGGCAGGCGCCGTAGCGGGCCAGCTTGGCGGGGCCGAGGCCGCTGATGCCCCCGAGCGCGGTCTCGTCCGACGGCGACTGCTCGGCGACCGCGGTGAGCGTCGCGTCGGTGAAGACGACGTAGGCCGGCACGCCGCGGCGACGCGCCTCGGCCCGCCGCCAGTCCCGCATCCGCTCCAGCAGCGCCTCGTCCAGCGTCGAGGGGCAGCCGTGGCAGCGGCCCAGCGTCCGCTCCGGCGCGGTCACCAGCGCCTTGCCGCAGACCCGGCACCGGGCCGGGCCGCGCCGCTGCCGCTCGCCGCGCGCGCCCCGAGCGCCGCGCCGGACGCCTCCGCGCGACCCGCCCGTGGTCGTCCTCGCCGCCGGACCGAGCAGGTCGTCGAGGAACCGGCTGCGCGAGCGCGTGCCCCGCCCGCCGGGCTGTCGCGACCGCGCCCAGGACAGGGCCAGGTGCTCGCGGGCGCGAGTCATCCCGACGTAGAGCAGGCGGCGCTCCTCCTCCACCCGCTCGGGGGTGTCGGCGTGCACGATCGGCAGCGTCCCGTCGACCAGGCCGACCAGGAACACCGCATCCCACTCCAGCCCCTTGGCCGCGTGCAGGGACGCCAACGTCACCCCGTCGGCCACCGGCGCGTGCTGCAGCTCGGCCCGGCGCTCCAGCTCGGCGACCAGGTCCGCGAGCCCGCGCACGGTCCCGGCGGCCGCCAGGTCCTCGGCGAGAGTGACCAGCGCCGACAGGGACTCCCACCGCTCCCGGGTGGCGCCGGAGCCCCTCGGCGCGGTCGGGGTCCACCCCATCGCGGAGAGCACCGCGCGGACCTGGTCGGGCAGAGCCCCCGCAGCGCTGGCGTCGGCGGGGTCCGCTCCACCGGAGCCGCCGTCGGCCCCGGCGTCGGTCACGGCGTCGGTCGTGGCTGCGCGGGCGGCGCCACGCATCCGGGTCACCGCCTCGCGCACCTCGGGCCGCTCGAAGAACCGCTCCCCGCCGCGCAGCACGACGGGGATGCCGAGCTCGGCCAGCGCCTCCTCGTACGCCTCCGACTGGGCGTTGACCCGGTAGAGCACCGCGATCTCCCGCGGTGGCACCCCGGCGTCGACGAGCGCGCGGATCCGGCGGGCGACGTCGGCGGCCTCGGCCGGCTCGTCGTCGTGGTCGGTGACGGTGGGCTCCGGTCCGGTCGGACGCTGGGCGACCAGCTCCAGCCGCAGCCGCGCCGCGTCGCCCCGGGCCGTGGCCAGCAGCCGGTTGGCCCAGGACACCACCTGCGGGGTGGACCGGTAGCTGCGGACCAGGCGAACCTCGGTGGCGGCCGGGTGCGCGCGGGAGAAGTCGAGCAGGTAGCGCGGCGTGGCGCCCGTGAACGTGTAGATCGTCTGCGAGGCGTCCCCGACCACGCACAGGTCGTCGCGCTCGCCGAGCCACAGCTCCAGCAGCCGCTGCTGGAGCGGCGATACGTCCTGGTACTCGTCCACGGTGAACCAGCGGTAGGCGGCGCGTACCTCGTCGGCGATGTCGGGTCGGGACTCCAGCAGCCCGACCATGAGCAGCAGGACGTCCTCGAAGTCGTGCAGGTCGCGCGCGGACTTGGCGTCCTCGTACGCGGCGTAGACGCGGGCGACCTCGGCGGCGGCCACGTCGCCGGGCGGCTCGCGGCCGGCCTGCGCCGCGCGCGCGACGTAGTCGTCGGGGGCGGTCATGGTCACCTTGGCCCACTCCACCTCCGCCGCGAGGTCGCGCACCGTGGCGGGGTCGGTGGGCAGCCGGCAGCGCGAGGCGGCCTCGGCGACCACGCGGGCCTTGCTGGGCATCAGGTCCGGGACGGTGCCGCCGACGGCGCGCGGCCAGAAGTAGCGCAGCTGCCGCAGCGCGGCCGCGTGGAACGTGCGGGCCTGGACCCCGGCCACGCCGAGCTGGCGCAGCCGATCGCGCATCTCCCCTGCCGCGCGGGCGGTGAACGTGACCGCCAGGGTGCGGCGCGGGTCATGGGCGCCGGTGCGGGCGGCGTAGGCGATCCGGTGCGTCACCGCCCGGGTCTTGCCCGTCCCGGCACCGGCGAGGACGACGACCGGGCCGTGCACCGCGGTGGCGACCGCGCGCTGCTCCGGGTCGAGACCGTCGAGGACGGACTCGGCGTCCTCGGGTCCGGCGCGGTCGGGTACGGGCACCCGGCGATGCTCGCACGCCGGTCCGACCGCAGGCCGTCGGGTCGTGACGTGGTGGACGGCGGCATCGGAGGCGGAGGCGGTGTGGACGGTGGCGCGCCCCTCACGGCGACGCGCGTGCGCAAGGTCACCCCCGGGGTGTCCCGCGGGGCGGGGTCGTCGGCGCGCGCAGGTGCCCGGGTGGCGCTACCGTCGGAAGCTCGTTCCGGCGGGCACCGGCCCCGCACCCCGCGAGGAGGACCTGGTGTCGCTGACCATGTACACGACCGTCTGGTGCGGGTACTGCCTGCGCCTGAAGCGGCAGCTGGAGCGCGACGGCATCGCCTTCACCGAGGTGGACATCGAGCTCCACCCGGAGGCGGCCTCGTTCGTGGAGAGCGTGAACGGCGGGAACCAGACGGTCCCCACGGTCGTGTTCCCCGACGGCAGCGTGGCGACGAACCCGTCCCTGGCCCAGGTCCGCGACCGGCTGCAGGCCTCCGCCTAGCCCACGCCCTCCCGGGCCTCCCGGGCCACCCCGCCTTGCGGGACACCGCGCCGCCCCTCGGCGAGGGTCTCACAGCCGGCCGGCCACCACCGTCCAGACCGCGGGGTCCAGCCCCATCCCGAGGTGGGTGGAGCGGACCTCGACGTGCTCGACGTCGGCCGAGGTGCGGTCCAGGCAGGCCGGCCAGTCCACGACCCGGTCGCGCCGGGTGAAGATCGCCGTGATGGGGACGGTGATCGGGTCGGTGCGGTCCAGCTCGCGCAGCAGGGCGTCGATCCGGGCGCACTCCGCCGGGCCGTATGCGGACGCACCCAGGGTGTAGGAGGGGCCGCCGACGACCGGCGTGCCGTAGGTGATGACCCGGCGGACGGCGTGCGGGACCTGGCGGGCGGCCTCGCGGGCGACGACCCCGCCCAGGCTCCAACCGACCAGGGCGACCGGACGTCCGGTCTCGTCCGCCACGCGCTCCACCTGGGCGGCCAGCACGGGCGCGTCTCGCTCGGGGTCGCCGGTGTTGGTGCCCAGGCCCCATCCCCGGGCGTCGTGCCCGAGCGCGCGCAGGTAGCCGCGCAGCGGGGCCATGGAGGCCTCCGGCGCCTTCCACCCCGGTACGTCCACCACCGCCGCGCCGTCGCCACGCGGCTGCCGGACCAGCCGGGGCAGCGCGGCGAGCAGGCGTGGCGGCAGCAGCAGGGTGCGCCACTCGTCCGCGAGCCCCGCGGCGGACGACGGGGCAACCGGCTCTCGGGCCGGCGGTGGTGCGGCGTGGTGCACCGCGGACGACAGGAATGACACCGTCATGAAATGTACTATGACACCGTCATGCCACGACCGCAAGCCACCTCCCGGGACCAGGTCCTCGCCGTCGCGGAGGACCTGCTCGCACGGGAGGGACCCTCGGCGGTCACCGTGCGGCGGATCGCCGAGGCGCTGGGCGTCTCGCGGCAGATCGTCTACAGCCGCTTCGCCGACAAGGCCGACCTGGTCCGCGCGCTGCACGCGGAGGGGTTCGCCCGCCTGCACGCGCGCGCGGCCGGCGCGCCGGGCGAGCCGGGCACCGACGCGCACGTACGGGCGGTGGGCCGGGCCTACCGGGAGGCTGCGCACGCGGACCCCGCGCTGTTCGAGCTGATGTTCGGCCGACCGGTCCCGGAGTTCGCCCCCGACGACGAGGCCCGCGCGGTGGCCGTCGCGGCGTTCGCCCCGGTGGTCGAGGCGGCTCGGGCCTGGCTGGCCCGGCGGGGACTCCCGTCCGACGACCGCGCCAGTGTCCGGCTGGCCCGCCGGTTCTGGGCGGTCACCCACGGCGTGGTGTCGCTGGAACTGTCGGGCCTGCTGGGGACGGACGCAGGCGCGATGCTGGACCGGCTCCTCGGCGCCGTGCTGGCCGACGCCGCCACCACCGACCCGGGTCCCTCCTTCACCGCGACCGAATGAGTCCGGGCGTCGCTATCGGCCCGGATTAGGGCCGATAAGCGACGCCCGGACTCATTCCGTCGAAGGGGGTCGGGGTGGGTGACCCCGGGGCAGGAGGGAGCGGAGCAGGCGAGGTGTCAGCGCTTGCGGCCGAGGGGCCGGGACCAGGCCCCCGGCAGCGGGCCGCCGTACCAGCGCTCCACCAGGCGGCGGGCGATCGACACCGCGGGCGGCAGCCGTACCTCCCCCGACTCGCACGCCTCGACCAGCCCGGCGCGGGTGAACCAGCGCGCCTCGACGATCTCCTCGCCGTCCACCTGTACCGACGGGTCCACCGCCCACGCGTGGTAGCCGAGCATGAGCGAGGAGGGGAACGGCCACGGCTGGCTGCCGAGATACGCGACCGCGCCGACGACGACCCCGGCCTCCTCCGCCACCTCCCGGCGCACCGCCTGCTCGGCGGACTCCCCCGGCTCCACGAACCCGGCCAGGGTGGAGAACCAGCCCTCCGGCCAGCGCGCCTGGCGACCGAGCAGGGCCCGGTCGTCCGGGTCGCGCACCAGCACGATCACCGCCGGGTCGGTGCGCGGGTAGTGCTCCGAGCCGTCTTCGGGACAGCGGCGCACCCAGCCGGCCTGCGCCAGGACCGTCTCGGTGCCGCAGATCGGGCAGCGCCGGTGCCGGTCGTGCCAGTTGTCCAGCGCGACCGCGGCGGTCAGCAGCCCGACGTCGCGCTCGTCGAGGTCGGCGCCCACGTCCCGCAGGGACGCCCAGGCCGCCCCGGGCGGTGCCAGCATCGCCCCCTCCGGCCGGGCCACGAAGTAGTGCACGCCGTCGTGGTCGCGACCCAGGAAGGTGTGCTCCACGCTGGCCCGACGCGGTACCCGGCCGGGGTCGACCAGGACCAGCCGGACGCCCGAGCCGTCGTCCACCACCGGGGCGTTGCCGTCATCGACCAGCAGGACCCGCGTCGCGGGGTCCGCCCAGGCGGCGTCCAGTGCCGCCTCGTCGGCGCGCAGGTCGGCCGCGCGGTCGAGGCTGCCCCGGGCCAGCGCGAGGTCGGTGAGCAGCGACAGGTCGACGTCGTCGGGTGGCCCTCCCACGCGGCGCAGCCTAGGCCTGGCCGCGGTACCGCCGTGCGAGGATGACCCCGCCCATGAACCAGTTCATCCGCCAGCTCACCGGCGTCCGCTTCGTCGCGGCCGCGTGGGTGCTGCTGTACCACCTGCAGGTCCCGCTGGACCGCATCGGCGTCCTGGTCATCCCGGGCCTGGAGGACGTGCTGCGGGTGGGCCGCCTGGGCGTCGACCTGTTCTTCGCGCTGTCCGGGTTCATCCTCACCCACACCTACCTGACGAAGCTCGGCCCGAAGCTGACCGGCGCCGGCGCGGTGAACTTCTGGTGGCTGCGGCTGGCCCGCATCTACCCGGTGCACTTCGTCATGCTGAACGTGGCCGGGCTCGCGGTGGTGGCCCAGGCGAAGGTGACCGGGTCCGAGCTGGACCGCGACTGGCTCAACCCCTGGGACTACGTCAAGAACCTGTTCCTGGTGCAGGAGTGGGGCCCCAACCCGCAGCGCGGCTGGAACTTCGTGGCCTGGTCGCTGTCGATGGAGTGGCTGGCCTACCTGCTGTTCCCGCTGCTCGTCCTGCTGCTGTGGCGCTTCCACCACCGGCTGGCCACCGGCTGGCTGGTGCTGGCGTGGGCGGTCGCGATGGCACCGCTGCTGGCGTACGCGACCTCGACGTCGGACCCGTACTACACGGACAACTGGGGCTCGACGATCCGGATCCTCACCGAGTTCACCGCCGGTGCGATCACCTACCTGATCGTGATGCGGTTCGTCCCCGACGGGGCGACGGACCCACGGCCCCGGGTGGAGCGGCTGTCGACGACGCTGTCGGTGCTCATGCCCGCGCTCGTCGTCATCGGGGCCATCGTGATGGCGCGAGTGCCCGCGTGGCAGCCGCCGCTGGCCAACCCCTCGCCCGACGCCGAGGCGCTGCCGCCGTACCACCACCTGATGCTGGTGCCGCTGCTCGTCATCTGGATCGGCGTGCTCGCGCTGTCGCGGCGCGGGCTGGCCCGCGGGCTCGCCACCCGCTCCCTGGTTCTGGGCGGCTTCATCTCGTACTCGCTCTACATGACGCACCTGGTCTGGTTCGGGCTGTGGCGGGCCGGGATGAACGCGGTCGGGATCGACGGCGGCCTGCTGTACGCCGCGTCCGTACTGCTGCTCATCGCCGGCTCCCTGGTGATCGCCTGGCTGATGTGGCGACTGGTGGAGGAGCCGGCCCGCGAGTGGATGCGCGGACTGGTGGGCGTGCGGCGCAAGCCCACCGAGGAGGCCGGCGAGGCCGAGGTCGAGGCGGCCGAGGACGCCGGCGACGCGTCGCCCCGGCAGTGGGCCGAGCCGGTGGCGGTGCCGTCGGACGGAGCGGAGACGGGCGGCGCCCAGACCGACGGCGCCCAGACCGACGGCGCCCGGTCGGGCGGCGCCCGGGCGGACGGCGCCCGGCCGGAAGGCCCCGGTTCGGACGCCGGGCCCGCGGACGCCACGGCACCGATCCCGCGGGTTCGTCCCGGCGGGGACGAGCCTTCGGCGTCGGGACCGCCCCGTGGGCCGCTGGCCCGGTCCGGCGAGGACGACCCGGGTCCGCGTCCGGGCACCCGGAACTACTGACCCGCCGCGCCAGACCCGCGCCCTCGGCCCCCGGAGCCGGGGCCGGCTCCGGACAGGATCGCCTCCAGTTCCGCCCGGCCCGGCAGGGAACCGGGACGGACGACGCGACCGGTCCGCACGTACAGGAACGCCGCGTCCACGCGTTCGGGGTCGACGCCCTGCAGCTCGGCCCAGGCCAGCCGGTAGAGGGCCAGCTGCAGCGGATCGGCCTTGCCGTCGCGGCCGGTCTTCCAGTCCACGACCTCCCAGCGGGCGAGGTCGTCGAACAGCACCTCCTCCCCGAAGACGGCGTCGATGCGGCCGCGGACGACCCGGCCGCCGAGGACGAGCGCGAACGGGGCCTCCACCGCGACGGGGGTGCGAGCGGCGTAGTCGGTGCCGAGGAATGCCTCCCGCATGGCGTCGAGGTCGGCGTCGGAGTCGATCCCGGAGTCGGCGGCACCGGGCAGGTCGTCCGGGTCCAGCAGCGGCTGCTGCCCGAACCGCGACTCCACCCAGGCGTGGAAGCGGGTGCCGCGGCGGGCCGACGGCGACGGTGGTCGCGGCATCGGCCGGACCAGGGCGCGGGCGAAGGAGTCGGGGTCGTCGTGCAGCGCCATCAGCTGGGTCGCGGACAGCGAGTCCGGCAGGGCCACCACGCGTTCGGCGGCCTCGGCGCGGTGGCGCTCCGCCAGCAGCAGCCTCAGATCGCGGTCCCAGGCCGCGACCAGGTCCCGGTCGCCGGGGCCGAGCGCGCTGCCGTCCGGGTCGGTGCCGCCGGGGTCGGTGCCGCCGGGGTCGGTGCCGCCGAGGTCGGTGCCGCCGGGGTCGGTGCCGCCGGGGTCGGTGCCGCCGGGGTCGGTGCCGCCGGGGTCGGTGCCGCCGGGGTCGGTGGGGTCCGCGTCCGGTACGGCCGGCACGGCGGCGCGGACGGCGTCGGCGACCGCGCGCAGCCGTGCGCGCGCCTCGAGGTCGACCGGGGCGGGCCACGCGACCTCGCGGGTCGCGGCCTCGCGGGCCGGGTTGACGGCACCGTCCGGCGGCGGGTCCGCCCAGTGGTCCACGGTCCCCGCCCCCGCCTCGCAGGCGTCCCGGACCGCGCTCAGGTAGGCGCTGGGGCCCCGCCGGGTCGACTGGTGCGGCCCCCACCACGACCCGCTGGCGACGAGGAGGGACTCCGCGCGGGTGAGGGCGACGTACGCCAGCCGCGTCTCGTCCAGCAGCTCCTGCTCCCGACTGGCCTGCTTGAACGCCGTCAGTGCCTTCGCCGTCGGGCCCTCCGGCCCGGGGTAGCCGGCCAGGTCCGGCGGGACGGCCTCGTCGCGGATCCGCAGCGGCACCGTCACCGGGGAGGTCGGCCAGCGCGGTGCGGACTTGGCCGACGGGAACACCGTCTCGGACAGGAACGGCAGCACCACCACCGGGAACTCCAGGCCCTTGGCCTTGTGCACCGTCATCAGCGCGACCGCGTCGCGCGGCGAGCCGACCGCGACCTCCGGCATCGCGTCGTAGCGCTCGGCGTCGCGCAGCCAGGCCAGGAACGCTCCGAGCGTGGCCTCCCCCTCGACCCCGCGGAACGCCGAGGCCAGGTCCACGAAGGCCGCGAGCGTGGTCCGGCGCCGCCGGGCGACCGCGGCCGGCGACGCAGCGATCTCGACGTCGAGCCCCGTCACGGCGAGCACCCGGTGGACCAGGTCCGCGAGCGGTTCGCCGACGACGGCCCGCAGCGACCGCAACTCGGCCGCCAGCGCGGTCAGCCGCTCCCGCGCCTGCGGGGAGTAGTGCCACGTCGCGGGTGACCCGAGGTCCTCCAGCGCGTCCGACAGGGACACGATCTCCGCGGGGTCCACTCCGGCGACCGCGTCCTCCAGCGCCTCCCCGAGGCTGGGCCGCGGCTCGTCCGGGTCGCGCCGTCGCCGTCCGCCGGCGAGGTCCGCCGCACGCTGGCCCAGCACGGCCAGGTCGCGCGCGCCGATCGCCCACCGCGGCCCGGTGAGCAGCCGCAGGAGTGCGGCGTTGGCCGTGGGGTCATGCAGCACCTCGAGCACGCTGCGCAGGTCCACGACCTCGGGGCGCTCGAGCAGTCCCGCGACCCCGGACACCTCGACGGGGACGCCGCGCTGCTCCAGCGCCTCCTGCAGCGCCGGGAAGTCGACCGACGCACGGCACAGCACGGCGACGTCGCGCCAGGACCCGCGGGCCCGACCGGCCTCGGCGACCCGGTCCGCGACCCACGCGACCTCGTCGGTGAAGGTGTCGAGCAGCGCGCAGCGCAGCGCGCCGCCGCCCTTACCGGTGGCGCCCGGGGTCAGCGGGCGGACGCCGGGATGCACCTCGCGCAGCGGCGCGGACACGTCGTTGGCCAGATCGAGGATCCGGGGTCCGGAGCGCCGGTTCTGCGACAGCGGGTAGCGCGGCGCCGGGCGCACGTCACCCTCCGGCTCCACGATCGGGAAGTGGTCGGGGAAGGCGTCGATGTTGAACACGCTGGCGCCGCGCCAGCCGTAGATCGCCTGGCAGGGGTCGCCGACCGCCGTGACGGGGTGCCCGGCACCGAACAGCGCCTGCAGCAGCCGGCGCTGGGCGGTCGAGGTGTCCTGGTACTCGTCGAGCAGCACCACCCGGAAGTCCTCGCGCAGCATCGCCCCGACCTCCGGTCGGGTCTCCGCCAGTTGCCGGGACAACCGGACCTGGTCGGCGAAGTCGACCAGGTCGCCGTCGGCCTTCAGCGCGCGGAACTCCTCGACCAGCACGGACAGGTCGATCCGCCGCCGCGAGGTGCGGGCCAGCTCGAGCGCGGCCTTCTGCGGCGCGGGGAGCGCCGCCACCTCGGCCAGCAGCCGCTCGTCGTGGGCCCGCAGGTCGGCCGGCTCGACCGCGTGCTCCGCGAGGGCGTCGTCCAGGGCGAGGACGTCGGCCACCACGAACGCGGGCCCGGTGTCCAGGGCGGCGACGGGATGGCGGGTACGGCAGACCGCCCGGTAGGCGACCTGGTAGCGGGCCGCGTCCGCGAGCAGCCGGGCCCCGGGCTCCACCCCGATCCGCAGGCCGTGCTCGGCGAGCAGCCGGGAGGCGAAGGCGTGGTAGGTCGACACCACCGGCTCGCCCGGCTCGTCCGGGTCCAGCCCGTCGCCGAGCTCCACCCCGGCCCGCCGCAGCGAGCTGCGGACCCCGGCCAGCAGCGCGGCCGCGGCCTTGTTGGTGAACGTCAGGCCGAGCACCTGGTCGGGCCGCAGCTGGCCCGAGGCCACCAGCCACACCACCCGGGCGGCCATCACGGTGGTCTTGCCCGACCCGGCGCCGGCGACGACGACACCGGGCGCGAGCGGCGCGGTGGCGGCCGCCACCTGCTCGTCGGTGAGCGGGATGCCGACCAGGTCGCGCAGGTCCTCCGGGCGGACGTCGGGTCCGTTCGACCCGGGCGCCGACCCCGGGGAGCGCGGGCCAGGTGCGGAGACGGGGGCGGTCACGGAGTCACCGCCGTCCCCTGCGGCCCGGTGGGGCAGACCCGCCGGAACTCGCAGCGGTCGCACTGCGGACCGGGAAGCGCGGCGAAGTCCTCGGCCAGGACCAGGACCGCGGCGCGGCCCAGGGCCTCCTCCACCCAGTCGGCGCCCTCGGCCGCGTCGTCCAGGGCCGGCTGGCTCTGCACCTTCGGGGTGCTGGACCCGGCGCCCGCGTCGAGGCGCAGCTGGACCAGCGACGCACCCGACGTCGGCTCCGGCCCGGCGCCCAGCGCGCCGTGCCGGACGGCGACCTGGTAGACGCCGAGCTGGACGTGGTCGCGGACCTCCCCGGCGGTCGGCGCCCGACGACCGGTCTTGAGGTCGTCGACGTGCACCCGGCCGGAACCGTCGCGGCTGACCCGGTCCATCGACCCCCGGATCCGCACCTCGACGTCGTCGTCCGCGTCCGCCTCGGGACGCGGCACGGACAGCGCCACGTCGAAGTCCACCTCGGTACCGACCAGGGTGCGGTCGTCGGCGGCGGACCAGGCGAGCAGCCGGGCGAGCGCCGCTCGTGCCTCGACCCGCTCGGCCTCGGCGTGCCAGCGGGCCTCGAACGACAGCCGCGGCCACAGCGGGTCCAGCAGCTCGTCCAGGGCGTCGAGGTCGGCCGCCACCTCGCCGCGGGCGATCCGGTCGGCCAGCACGTGCAGGACGGAGCCGAAGCCGAGCGCCGTGGACCGCGACGACTCGGCCCGCACCTCCCGGGACAGGAACCACTGCAGCGGGCAGCGCTGCACCCGCTCCAGGGCGGAGCCGGACAGCTTGACGGGCTGGTCCGGCGGCCGCACCGGCACCGCACCGGGGGTCATCTCCGCCAGCCCCCACCACGACGCCGGGTCGGCCGCCATGACACGGGGGCGCCCGTCGGGTCCCGGCGCGGCGAGGCGGGCCAGCCGCTGCACGGCCGCCTCCCGCAGCGCCGCGGGACGGTCCGGGTCCGTCGCCGTCGCACGCAGCTCGGCCACCAGCCCGGCCAGGGTCAGCGGGCGGGCCGGCCGTCCGGTCACCCGCCGCACGACGACCCCGTCGGCCGCGGGCAGCGTCCCGGCACCCTCGACCATCGGCAGGTCGTGACCGAGCAGGTCGGCGACGAACCGCGACGGCTGCTCGCCGTCGTCACCGGGCTCCTGCACCGCGGTCACCACCAGCCGCTCGCGGGCCCGGGTGCAGGCGACGTAGAACAGCCGCCGCTCCTCCCCCAGCAGCTCGGCCCGCCGGGGCGGGGGGACCAGACCGTCCCGTCCGATCCGGTCGGCCTGCAGGAACGACCCGCGGCGGCGCAGGTCGGGCCACCCGTCCTCCTGCACCCCGGCGACGACGACCAGGCGCCACTCCAGCCCCTTGGCGCGGTGCGCGGTGAGCAGGCGTACGGCCTCGCCGCGGACGACGGCCTCGGCGAGCGGACCGGCCGGGATCTGCTGGCTGGCCAGCTCGGCGAGCAGCGCGGTGGCTCCCTTCACCCCGGCCCGCTCCTGAGCACGCTCGACGGCGTCCATCAGCGCGCACACCGCGTCGAGGTCCCGGTCGGCCCGCCGGCCCGCCGGCCCTCCGCGCAGGGCGGCCTCCTCCAGCCGCTGCCCCCAGCCGGTCCCGGACCACAGCACCCACAGCGCGTCGTGCGGGGAACCGCCGTCCTCCAGTACGGCCCGGGCGCGGTGGAGCAGGTCGGCCAGCCGCCGCACCGACGCGACCGACTCCCGGTCGGGACCGGCGTCCAGCGTGGCGAGGTCGCGGGGGTCGTCCAGCGCCTCCCGGACCAGCACGGCCGACGGTCGCGGCCCGGCGCCGAGCGGCCCGGTGACCGCGAGCACCTCGCGCTCGGCCCGCCGCAGCAGCCGGCCCAGCCGGCGCAGGTCGGTGGGGTCGAGACCGCCGAGCGGAGACAGCAGGAGCTCCTCGGCCACGTCGACCGTCAGCCGCGAGCGGTCCGCCGCCACCGAGAGGGCGGCCAGCAGGGGCGCCACCGCCGGCTCCTCGTGCAGCGGGATCTCGTCGCCGGCCACCTCGACCGGGATGCCCGCGGAGGTAAGGGCTCGGCGCAGCCCGGGGATCTGACGCACGCCCGAGCGGACCAGCACCGCCATCTGGGACCACGGGACGGCAGCATCACCGGCCTCCCCCAGGTGGGCGCGGCGCAGCAGGTCCGCGATCCAGGCCGCCTCGCTACCCGCGTCGTCGGTGAGCAGCACCTGCACCGACCCGGGGCCGGTGCCGTGCGCGTCGCTGGCCGGCGCCCGGTGCCGGCGTACGGTCGCGAGGTCCAGGCCGGCGGGGACGCGGTCGCCGAGCACGCGGGACGCCGCCGCTCGCAGCACCGGCCCGAAGCGACGGGTCCGGTCCAGCACCTCGACCGGGGCCGGCTCACCACCGACCGCGAACTGGGAGCGGAACCGCAGCAGCCCGCCGACGTCCGCTCCGCGGAAGGCGTAGATGGCCTGGTCGGGGTCACCGACCACGACCAGCGCGGCGTCGGGTCCGGCCAGGGCACGCAGCAGGGCCACCTGCGCGGGGTCGGTGTCCTGGTACTCGTCGACGTAGATCGCCCGGTAGGTCCGGCGCAGCTCGTCCCGGACGTGCGGCGTGGACGCCAGCAGCAGCGCGCGGTGGACCAGCTCGGTGTAGTCGGTGACCCCCTCGGCGTCGAGGACGTCGAGGTACTCCCCGGCGAACTCCCCCACCGCGGCCCACGCCGGGTTGCCCTGCTCGCGGCCGAAGCGGGCCAGCTCGTCGGGGTCGAACCCCAGCCCGCGCCCGCGGGCCAGCACCGCGCGCACCTCGGCCGCGAGCCCGCGGGTGCCCAGCGCCGCGCCGAGCTCGGCCGGCCAGGCGACCCGGCCGGACTCCACGGAGCCGACCAGCAGCTCGCGCAGCCGCTGCTCCTGCTCCGCCCCGGACAGCAGCCGCAGCGGCGAGGCGAACGCCTCCGGGTCGCTCCACTGCCGGACCAGGCCGTAGCAGTACGAGTGGAAGGTGGCGATGGTCGGCACCGCGCCGCCACCGACGCGCGCCAGGACGCGGTCCCGCAGCTCGGCGGCCGCGCGGCGCCCGAACGTCAGCCCGAGCACCTGCTCCGGACGCAGCGGCTGCGGGCCGGACAGTCGGGCGACGATGGACTCGACCAGGGTCGTGGTCTTGCCGGTGCCGGGGCCGGCGAGCACGAGCAGCGGACCGTGGCGGTGGGCGACGACACGGCGCTGGGCTGCGTCGAGGTCGGGCGCCTCGGCCGGGGGGCGCGGGGTGCGGTCGAGGACGAGCACCGGGGCACCCGACGGCGGCGACCCGGCCCGCGGGCGAGCGTGGGCCGCGGCACTGTCCCCCGTGCGGCGCACCTGGCGTCCCTCCCGTGCTCGTGGCGTGGTTGCTGACCCGATCCCACCACGGCGGTCCGACAGCCCGGTCGCACCACCGTGCCACTCGCGGGTGGCGGTCTCAGTCGGGGCCGGCCCGCCGCCCCGGCGGGGACCACCGGGCCGACGCCAGATCGACCCGGTCCCCCCGGAAGGCGATCCCCTCGCCGCGCAGCAGCCGCCCGGCCTCGACCTCGTGGCCGGCCGCCGGACGCCCGTCCGCCCGCACGACGCGGTGCCACGGCACCCCGCCGCCGTAGCGGGACATGACGGTCCCGACCGCCCGCGGTCCGCTGCCGACCGCCGCGGCGACGTCCCCGTACGTCATCACACGGCCGGCGGGAATGGTCGCCACCAGGTCCAGGACCCGCTCGGCCAGCTCGGTCGGCAGGCCCGGGGGCGGCGACGGCACGCCGCATCCTCCCACCGCCGCTGCCCCTGACCCGGCGGCACGTCTGCGACGATCGTCCGGTGACCGAGCAGCGGGCCGAGGCCGGGCGGGCAGCAGCCGGCCCGCGCGACGGCGCATCCGCCGACTCGGTCGGGCCGGGCGCGGCGACCCCGGAGGCGGCGGCCGACCTCGCCGACTCCGGCACCGAGCCCACGCGGGTGCTTCGCCGCGACGACGAGACCCCACGCACGGTGACCTACCCCCACCCGCCGACCGCAGCGCCACCGGACGACGCCGACTCCCCCGGGAGCGCGACGCCTCCCGGCGGCGCGACCCCTCCCGACGGCGCGACGCCGCGCACGCCGGACCAGGACCGGGACCGGTCGGTCGACCCGGACCGGGGCGACGCCTCGGAGCGGCTCACGTCCGACCTGCACACCGTCGTGATCGAGGACGGGGTGATCCCCCGGCGGCTGCGGCGGCCGATCGACCTGGCCCGGCTGTTCCTCGCCCTCGTCCTGATGATCGCCGTGGTGCTGCTGGCCTACTTCGCCACCAGCACGACCGAGGGGATCAGCGAGGACATCACCGAGGGCGCCGCCCTGCTCCCCGACCTGGTCGTGCTGGGCCTCAACATCGTCGGCGGCATCGGCCTGCTCGGCCTGCCCATCGCCGTCGCCATCAACCTGCTCGTCCGCCGTCGTGGCCGTCAGCTCTTCGACGCCCTGGTGGCGCTGCTGCTGTCCGCGATCGCGCTCACCGCGACGGTCGTGCTGCTGCAGCGCTACGCCGACGACCGGCTGCTCGTCGCCCTCGCCGGCAGCACCAGCACCGACAGCGTGGCCGTCACCCCGATCCTCGGCGGCTTGATCTCGTTCGTCACCGTCGCCCGGCTGATGAGCCGGCGCCGGTGGAACGTCGCCGCCTTCGTCATCATCGGCTCGCTCATCGTGGTCACGGTGCTGACCGGCGGCATCACCCTCGCCGGCGTCGCCCTGTCCGCCCTCGCCGGCTGGGCGATCGGCCTGCTCGTCCGCTACGTCCTGGGCACCCCGACCACCCGCCCGTCGGGCGTCCAGGTGGCCGACGCGATGGCGCGCGGCGGATACCCGCTCACCGTCCTGCGCGCCTCCCAGAGCACGCTGGTCGGCAGGCGGTACGTCGCCACCACCCGGGTCGGAGCGACCCTCGAGGTGGTCGTACTGGACCGCGACCTGGAGGGTGCCGGGCTGGCGTCGTCGGCCTGGCGCGCGCTGCGCCTGCGCGACGACACCGGCAACGGCGCGTTCAACATGCGCCGCACCTTGGAGCACTCGGCGCTGATGGCGTACGCCGCCCAGCAGGCCGGCGCTCCCGTACCCCGGCTCCTGGTCGCCAGCGAGGTGGGTCCCGACTCGTCGCTGCTGGCCTACGAGCGCGTGCAGGGCACCCGTTTCGCCACCCTCGGCGACGACCTCACCGACGAGGACCTGGAGGGCGCCTGGCGCGCGCTGCGCACCCTGCACGAGCACCAGCTGGCCCACCGCGCGCTCAACGCCGACCACCTGCTGCGGGACCCCGAGGGCCAGATCTGGTTGCTGGGCACCGCCTCCGGGACGATCGCCGCCGGCGACGTGACCCAGCGCATCGACATCGCCGAGCTGCTGTGCACCCTCGCCCTGCTGACGTCGTCCGAGCGGGCCATCGGCAGCGGGCGCCGGGTCCTGGGCGTGTCCGGGCTGTCCCGCGCGCTGCCGGTGCTGCAGCCGGTCGCGCTGTCGACGGAGACCCGGCGGGCGATGCGCAAGCGCAAGGACCTCATGGTCGAGCTTCGCGACGGTCTGGTCGAGATCCGCCCCGACGCCGACACCGAGCAGATCCGGATCGAGCGGATCCGGCCGCGCACCGTCGTCATGGTCGTGCTGGGGTCGGTGGCCGCCTACCTGCTGCTGTCCCAGCTCGGCCAGGTGGACCTCGTCGGTCTGGTCCGCAACGCGTCGTGGGAGTGGATGGTCGTCGCGCTGCTGGCGTCGCTGGTCACGTACGTGGGGGCCGCCTGGTCGCTGTCCGGGTTCGTGCCGGAGCGGCTGTCGCTGTGGAAGACGATGCTGGCCCAGGTGGCCGGCGACTTCGCGACCCTGGTGTCGCCGCCGACCCTGGGCGCGATCGCCATCAACCTGCGCTTCCTGCAGAAGTCCGGTCTGCACCCCGCGCTCGCCGCCGCCAGCGTCGGGGTCAGCCAGGTCTTCGCGTTCGTCACGCACATCCTGCTGCTGCTCGGCGTCGGCGTGGCGGCGGGGACGCAGGCGGACTTCTCGTTCGACCCGCCGCCGGCGGCGGTGATCGCCGTCGTCGCCGTGCTGGTGATCCTCGCGGCGATGTTCCTCATCCCCGCCGTCCGACGGGCCTTCACCAAGCGGGTCGCACCGCTGCTCAAGGAGGTCGTGCCGCGGCTGGTCACGGTCGCGCAGCGACCGCTGAAGCTGGTCGAGGGCGTCGGCGGGATCCTGCTGCTCAACGCGGCGTACGTGGTCGTCCTCGTCGCCTGCGTCAAGGCGTTCGGAGGCGAACTGGGCATCGCGGCGATCGCGTTCGTCTACCTCGCCGGCGCGACGATCGGGCAGGCCGCACCGACCCCCGGTGGTCTGGGCGCCGTCGAGGCCGCCCTGGCCGCCGGTCTGACCGCCGCCGGGCTGGACTCCGGCATCGCGGTCTCCGCCGTGCTGCTGTTCCGGCTGTTCACGTTCTGGCTGCCGACGCTGCCCGGGTACGCCGCGTTCAACTACCTGCAGAAGCAGGGGCTGCTGTAGCGCCGGCGCGGTCCCGACGTGCGGTGCCGCGGGACCCCGGGCACGATCAGCCCATGGCGCGCCGCGACTACCCGACCGAGGGGATCACCGTCCACTGGGGCGCCGAGGTCTGTCAGCACTCCGGGATCTGCGCGGCCACCCTTCCGCGGGTCTTCCGACCGCAGGAGAGGCCCTGGATCCGCGCGGACCACGCGGACGCGGACACCCTGGCGCAGGCCATCGACCGCTGCCCGAGCGGCGCGCTGTCGTACACCCGCACCACCTCCGAGGGAGCACACCAGATGACCACCGACGCCGACGCCCCCGAGGCCGCCGCGCCGCAGGTGACGATCACCCCGACCGAGGACGGGCCGTACGAGGTCCGCGGCCCGGTCTCGCTGCTCACCAGCAACGGCCGCCCGCTGCGCGAAGGCGAGAAGCTCTTCCTGTGCCGGTGCGGCCAGTCCGCCAAGAAGCCGTACTGCGACGGCTCGCACAAGCGCGTCGGCTTCCGCAGCACCGTGCGGGCCAAGGGCGAGGACTGACGGTCGCGCGAGTCACGGGCGTCCCGGCGCGACCGCGCCGGACTCGTACGCGGCCACCACGAGCTGGGCCCGGTCGCGCACGCCCATCTTGGCCAGCAGCCGCGAGACGTGCGTCTTGGCCGTCGCGTAGCCCATGTACAGCTGGTCGGCGATCTCCTGGTTCGACAGCCCGCGGGCGACGGCCACGAGCACCTCGCGCTCGCGTTCGGTGAGCTGGGCCAGGTCGAAGCGGTCCGAGGGATGCCCGGGATCGGTCGCCGCACCGACGTACTCCTCGATGAGGCGTCGGGTCGCCCGCGGGGCCAGCAACGCCTCGCCCTCGGAGACGACCCGGACCGCGGCGAGGAGGTCGCGCGGCTCGACGTCCTTCAGCAGGAAACCGCTGGCGCCGCTGCGGATCGCCTCGAACACGTACTCGTCGCGGTCGAACGTGGTGAGGATCAGGACCCGGGTGCCCGCCGTCGCGGGGTCGGAGGTGATCCGGCGGGTGGCCTCCAGCCCGTCCATGCCGGGCATCCGGATGTCCATCAGCACCACGTCGGGACGCTCGCGACGGACGAGCGCCAGCGCCTCACCGCCGTCGCCCGCCTCGCCCACCACCTCGATGTCGGTGTCCGACCGCAGCAGGACGGCGAAGCCGCTGCGCACCAGCGCCTGGTCGTCGACGACCAGCACGCGGATCACGACGCACCCGCCGACGGCTCACCGAGGGGCTGATCGACGGCGTCGGCGCCGTACGGCAGGTGCGCCTCCACGGCGAACCCGCGGGCGTCCTGCCTCGGCCCGGTGCGCAGCGACCCGCCGAAGGCATGCACCCTCTCCCGCATCCCGACCAGGCCGAGCCCACGGTGGTCGGACGGCCCGGGGGTGACACCGGGCCCGTCATCGACGATGCGCAGGTCCAGCGCACCCGGTCGACGGCGCACGACCACCTCGGCGTGCGCCCCCGGGGCGTGCCGGAGCACGTTGGTGAGTGCCTCCTGGGTGATCCGGTAGGCCGCGAGGTCCACGCTCATCGGCAACGGCTCGGGCGCAGCGGTGGGGCACTCCTCGCGGACGTCGACCCGGACCCCTGCCTCGCCCAGCTCCCGGACGAGGTCGGGCAGAGCGGCGAGCCCGGGCGCGGGCCGGTAGCCGCCTGCGGGGCCTGCCGCACCCAGGTCGGGTCCCGATCGCAGCGCGCCGAGCATCCGGCGGATCTCCCCCAGCGAGTCCCGGCTGGTGGTCGCGATGGCGAGCAGTGCCCGGCGGGCCTCCTCGGGCTGGTCGTCGAGCACGTGCGCACCCACGCCGGCCTGGACGGCGATGACGCCCAGCGAGTGGGCGACGATGTCGTGCAGCTCCTGGGCGATCCGGACCCGCTCCTCCGCGACCGCGCGCTGCGCGGCCAGTTCCCGGTCACGCTCCAGCAACGCCGCCCGCTCCTCCATCCAGCCGACGTAGCGCCGACGGTCACGCGCCCACAGGCCGAGCAGGAACGATCCGGCGAACAGCGCCACGTTGGTGACCAGCTCCGCCACGGACAGCCGGTCGGGGACCCGGACCTCGATGACCACCAGCACCACGCCCACGTATCCCGCCGCAGCGGCGGTGAGTCGCGGCGGGCACCGGGACGCGACGGTGAACGCGAGGATGAACAGCCCCGCACCCAGGGCGGCGGTCGAGTAGCCCAGCACGATCAGGACGACGACGGGGACCGAGGCTGCGACCAGCACCGAGAACGGAAAGCGGCTGCGCAGGTAGTACGGGAGGATCCCCAACACGGCGAGGGCGTACGCCACCGCGTCGGACTGGCGGAACCCCTCCGCAGCCCCGACGTCGGCCCCGAGCCCGATGACGGCACCCACCAGCAGCGCGGACGCGATGACGGCGTCGACGAGCATCGGGCGGCTCTCCATCGCCCGACGGGCACGGACCCAGCGCGACTCCACCCCTCGACCGTAGGGATCCGGCCGGTGCCCGCGCATCCGTCCCGGGACGGAGCCACGGCGTACGACCTCGGCGGGAGGCCGGCGGGGCCGATCGAGACCACGGACCGACGACACCCGGGGCGCGCCCCGGAAGCCTGGTACCGGCCGCACGAACGGCCCCCGACCAGGAGGAACCATGAGCACCGTCACCACGACCAGCACGCCGGCCACGCGGACCCCTGCCGGCAGAGGCAGCCCACACCCGGCGCCGTGGGGCCGGCTGTGGTCCCAGCCGGCCGCCGGGCTGCTGCTCGCCGGGCTCGCCGCCGCGGCGCTGGGAGTCCTCCACGCGCTGGTGATGCCCCGCGGACCGGTGACGGCCTGGCACGTCGTCCTCGGCCTGGTCTCCGGTGCCGTGGTGGGCGTCCTCGGCGGCCTGGTGTCCGGGAGCCGCTGGGCCTTGCTGGTGCAGCCGCTGGCGTACGTCGCGGCCGTCGAGATCGCCCGGCTCCCCGTGGTCGGACCGTCCGTCGACGCTCCCCGGCCGGGGGACATGCTCGGGCTGATCGTGCTCGTCACCGGACGCGGCACGCACGCGCTCGTCGTGCTGCTCCCGCTCCTGGTCGGCGCCGCGATCGGGGCGGGCTGGGCGCGCCGGCTGCGCGGCACTCCCGTACGGCCGGGACGCTGGCACACGGTGTCCCGAGCGGTCCGGCGCGGCGTGGTCGCGGTGCTGGCGACGGGACTGGCTCTCGTCGGCTTCGCCCTGACGCGTCCCGGCAGCACCGACCCCATCCTGGGACCCGACGGCGCCCCCCTCCCCGGATCGGTCGCGGAGCTGGCCCGGGTCGAGCTCGGCGGCCACGAGCAGACCGTGCTCCTGCGGGGCCGCAGCGCCAGCGCCCCGGTGCTGCTGTACCTCGCCGGCGGTCCCGGGCAGAGCGACCTGGGCTACGTCCGGTCGTACCTGCCGGACCTGGAGGATCACGTCGTGCTGGCGGTGTGGGACCAGCGGGGCACCGGGACGTCGTACGACGCCCTCGACCCCACCGACACCTGGACGCTGGAGCAGGCCGTCGCCGACACGGTCGCGCTGTCGGAGTACCTGGCCGACCGCTTCGGCCAGGAGCGCATCTACCTGTTCGGCAACTCGTGGGGCACGCTGCTGGGAGTCCTCGCGGTGCAGGCCCGCCCGGACCTGTTCGCCGCGTACGTCGGCGCCGGGCAGATGGTGTCCCCCCTGGAGACCGACCGCCGCATCAACGCGGCGGCGCGCGACCTGGCCGCCCGCACCGGGGACGTGGCGCTGGCCGAGCAGGTGCGGTCATGGGGACCGCCTCCGTACGACGACGTGTACGCCTACGGGGCACTCGTCACGCTCTACGACCGCCTCGAGCCGTACGACCGCAGCGACTACTTCAGCAGCCACCGTCCCGGAGGCATCGACGGCAACGGGGCCAGCGAGTACGGACCCCTGGACAAGGTGAACAAGCTGCGCGCGCTGGCCGACATGGGTGCCGTCATGTACCCGCAGGTGCAGACGCTCGACCTGCGGGTGGTTGCGCCGCGGCTGGAGGTTCCCGTCTACCTCGTCGCGGGGACGCACGAGCTGACGGCCCGGTCGGACCTCGCTCGCGAGTGGTTCGACGACCTGCGGGCCCCGGCGAAGCGGTGGGTCGACTTCCCCGAGTCCGGTCACGTACCGCAGTTCGAGGAGGCACCCCGGTTCGTCCGGCTGATCGTCGACGAGGTCGTCCCGCAGACGTCCTGAGGGACGGTCCACACGTCCGTCAGCGGGGCCCCGGGCTGAGCGCCGGGGCCCCGCTGACGACCGGTCAGTAGACGGGCAGGTCCGGCTCCACCTGCGTGACCCAGGCGACGACGCCGCCACCCACGTGGATCGCGTCGGCGAACCCGGCGCCCTTCACCACCGCCAGCGCCTCCGCCGAGCGGCCCCCGACCTTGCAGTAGAGGACCACCTGCTTGTCGTGCGGGAGCCGTTCCAGCGCGCTGCCGTTGAGGAACTCGCCCTTGGGGATCAGCGTCGACCCGGGGATGGTGACGATCTCCGCCTCGTTCGGCTCGCGCACGTCGATGAGCACGAAGTCCCGGTCGCCGCGCTCCCGCGCGTCGAGCATCTCCTTCAGCTCCAGAACCGAGATGGTCGAGTCGCGCGCGGCCTCAGCCGCCTCCTCGGAGATGGTGCCGCAGAACGCCTCGTAGTCGATGAGCTCGGTCACCGTGGGGTTCTCGCCGCACACCGCGCAGTGCGGGTCCTTGCGGACCTTGACCTGGCGGTACTGCATCTCCAGGGCGTCGTACACCATCAGCCGCCCGACGATCGGGTCGCCGATGCCGGTGATGAGCTTGATGGCCTCGTTCACCTGGATGGAGCCGATCGACGCGCACAGCACGCCGAGGACACCGCCCTCGGCGCACGAGGGCACCATGCCCGGCGGCGGCGGCTCGGGGTAGAGGCAGCGGTAGCACGGGCCGTGCTCCGCCCAGAACACGCTGGCCTGCCCGTCGAACCGGTAGATCGATCCCCACACGTACGGCTTGCCCAGCAGCACGCAGGCGTCGTTGACCAGGTAGCGGGTGGCGAAGTTGTCGGTGCCGTCGACGATGAGGTCGTACCCGGCGAAGATCTCCATCACGTTGCTGCTGTCGAGGCGCTCCTCGTGCAGCCGCACGTCCACGTAAGGATTGATCTCCTTCACCGAGTCGCGGGCCGACTCGGCCTTGCTGCGACCGACGTCGCTCTGCCCGTGGATGATCTGCCGCTGCAGGTTGGACTCGTCGACGACATCGAACTCGACGATGCCGAGGGTGCCGACGCCGGCGGCAGCCAGGTACATCAGCGCCGGGGACCCCAGGCCGCCCGCGCCGACGCACAGCACCTTGGCGTTCTTCAGCCTCTTCTGCCCGGACATGCCGACGTCGGGGATGATCAGGTGCCGGCTGTAGCGGCGGACCTCGTCCACCGTCAGCTGGTCGGCGGGCTCCACCAGGGCGGGCAGGGACACGGCGTCTCCTCGTGCGGTCGGTCCTCGTGCGGTCGGTCTGTGTGCGGTCGGTGTGTGTGCGGTCGGTCTGTGTGCGTCGCGCGGCCGTGGCCGCACCTCTCGGGGCGCACAACGGTGCCAGGGCCCTGCGGATTCCCCCGCACCGGGTCCGGCAGGTGGGTGGTCGGCGCAGGTGCGAAGTCCTCGCAGCGGGGCGCCCGCCGGAATCCGGGTGCGCGGGGGCGGACAGTCGCGCTTTGCTGGCGCGGTGTGGACCCTGACGCGGGACGTGGAGGAGTTCGCCGCGGCGGTCGCTCCGCTGGTGGCCCAGGACCCGAGCGAGGCGACGCTGCTGCTGAGCACCGTGGCGATCGTCCGCGCGGCGGGGCCGATGGCACCGGGTCAGGTCTTCGGCTGGTGGTCGGGGTCCCCAGGGCCGGCGGCCGTGGTGGTGACGCCGCCCTACCCGGCGCTGGTCCACGCCGGACCGCACCGGTCCCTGTCGGACCACGCCGCGGCCGCGCTGCTGGGAGCCCTGGCCGCCGCCGGGATCGAGCCGCCCGGCGTCGAGTCCGACCCGTCCACGGCGGCGCGCGTGGCGGCGCTGTGGCAGGCCGGGTCCGGCGGCTCCGCAGCGCTCGGGCACGTCGTACGGCTGATGCGGCTGGAGGAGCTGCGCGCGGGTGACGCCCCTTCCGGGACGGCGCGGCGCGCGTCGGCGGGCGACGCCGCCCTGCTGATGGCGTGGCTGGCGCAGTTCGCCGCGGAGACCGGGATGCCGGCCGCGCCTGCGCTGTCGATGCGCGACCGGCTGTCGTACGGCGGCTGGCACCTGTGGTGCGACCCGGACGGAGCGCCGGTGTCGCTTGCTGGTCGGGGACGCGAGCTCGGCGGCGTCGCGCGGATCGGCCCGGTGTACACGCCGCCGGGCCTGCGCGGACGGGGCTTCGGCGGGGCAGCGACGGCCGCTGCGGCCCGGGATGCGCTCACGGTCGCCGAGGACGTGGTTCTGTTCGCCGAGGTAGCCAACGCCACGTCCCGGGGGCTGTACGCGCGGCTGGGGTTCGTCGACCACGCCGAGCGGGTCGCGTTCGAGTTCCGGGCCACCGGGCGCTCGCCGGAGACGGCACACTGACGGCGATGTCGTGGGCGAGGGAGTCGTGAGCGGATGAGCCGGCCGGTGGTGGCGCTGACGTCGTACCTCGAGCCGGCCCGCTGGGGTGCGTGGGAGACCCGCGCCGCGCTGCTGCACGAGTGGTACCTGTCGAAGTTCGCCGCCGTCGGCGCCCGGGTGGTGCTGCTCCCGCCGGACGACCTCGACGACGACGTGCTCGACCGTGTGGACGCGCTGGTACTCACCGGCGGAGCCGACATCGACCCGGGTCGGTACGGCGCCGTGCCGCATCAGACGACCGACGAGCCCCGGATCGTCCGGGACGGCTCGGAGCTGCTGCTGTACGCCGGCGCTCGGCGCCGGGCGATGCCCGTGCTGGGAATCTGCCGGGGCCTGCAGGTGATGGCGGTGGCGCACGGCGGCTGGCTGCACCAGGACCTGCCGTCGCTGACGGGGACGTGGCTGCACCGCGAGGCCCCGGGCACGTTCTCGCTGCACGCGGCGACGTTCGCGGAGGGGTCGCTGGTGGCGCGCATCCTCGGGACCACCCGGACGGTCGTGAACTCCTCGCACCACCAGTGCGTCGCGGACCCCGGCACGCTGACGGTGACCGGGTGGGCCGAGGACGGCACGGTGGAGGTCTGCGAGGACCCGTCCGCGCCCTTCGTGCTGGGGGTGCAGTGGCACCCGGAGTACGCCGACGACCTCAGCCTCTTCGCCGCCCTCACCGCCGCCGCCTCGTCCTACTCCTTGGGCACACGATCCGCATAGCGGATCGTGTGGCGAACTCGCGCGGCGTGTCGCGGCCGCAAACCGGCACACGATCCGGGCGTTGATGCGGTTGGGGCGGATGAGGAACGGTGATCCGCCGCGTCTCGCGTGCCACCCGGGCCGCCGAGACCCGGGCCCCCCGAACGCCACTGTGGACCCAGGCGTCACATCACCCGGATCGTGTTACCGGATCCGGGCGCGACACGCCGGTCAACCTGGCCACACGATCCGCTATGCGGATCGTGTGCCGGAGAGAGGAGGCGCCGGGGTCAGAGGGGGGTGACGTAGGCGCCGGAGATGCCGCCGTCCACCAGGAAGTTGGACGCGGTGATGAACCCGGCGTCGTCGGAGGCCAGGAACGCCACCGCGGCCGCGATCTCCTCCGCGTGGGCGAAGCGGCCCATCGGGATGTGCACAAGCCGCCGCGCCGCCCGCTCGGGGTCCTTGGCGAAGAGCTCCTGCAGCAGCGGGGTGTTCACCGGTCCCGGAGAGAGCGCGTTGACGCGGATCCCCTCGCGGGCGAACTGCACCCCCAGCTCGCGCGACATCGCCAGCACGCCGCCCTTGGACGCGGTGTAGGAGATCTGCGACGTGGCCGCGCCCATGGTCGCGACGAACGACGCCGTGTTGATGATCGAGCCCTTGCCCTGCTGCTGCATGTACGGGATGACCTCCTTGCAGCACAGGTAGACCGAGGTGAGGTTGACCTCCTGCACCCGGCGCCACGCCTCGAGCCCGGTGGTCAGGATCGAGTCGTCGTCCGGCGGGGAGATGCCGGCGTTGTTGAACGCGATGTCGACCGAGCCGTACGTCTCGAACGCGGTGCGGAACACCCGGGCCACGTCCTGCTCGGACGTCACGTCCGCCTGCACGAAGATGCCGCCGGCCTCCGCCGCGGCCGCCCCGCCGCTCTCGGAGTTCATGTCGACGCACACGACCCTCGCCCCCTCGGCGGCGAACCGCCGCACGGTGGCCAGGCCGATGCCGCTGCCGGCACCGGTGACGACGGCGACGCGGTCCTGCAACCGGTTCACGCTGCTCACTCCTCGGTGGCGATGAAGACGTTCTTGACCTCGGTGAAGGCGTCCAGGGCGTCGGGTCCGAGCTCGCGGCCGAGTCCGGAGCGCTTGAAGCCCCCGAACGGGGTCCAGTAGCGCACCGACGAGTGCGAGTTGACCGACAGGTTCCCGGTCTCGACCCCCCGGGCGACCCGGAAGGCACGCCCCACTTCCCGCGTCCAGATCGAGCCGGACAGGCCGTACTCGGAGTCGTTGGCCAGGCGGATCGCGTCCGCCTCGTCCTCGAACGGCACGACCACGACCACGGGGCCGAAGATCTCCTCCTGGTACGCGCGGTCCCCCGGCGACACCGGCGCCAGGACTGTCGGCGGGTACCAGTAGCCGGGCCCGGTCGGGCACGACCCGCGCACCGCCACCGGGGCGTCGTCGGGGACGTACGACGCCACGGTCTCCAGCTGGCCGCGTGAGATCAGCGGGCCCATCTCCGCGGTCTCCAGCGAGGGATCCTCCACCCGCACGCCGAGGACGGCGGGCTCGAAGAGCTCCATGAAGCGGTCGAACACACTGCGCTGCACCAGGATCCGCGACCGCGCGCAGCAGTCCTGGCCGGCGTTGTCGAACACGCCGTACGGCGCGGTCGCCGCCGCGCGTTCGAGGTCCGCATCGGCGAACACGATGTTCGCGCTCTTGCCGCCGAGCTCCAACGTCACCCGCTTGATCTGGTCCGCGGCCCCCCGCATCACGCGCATCCCGACCTCGGTGGACCCGGTGAACACCAGTTTGCGCACCGCCGGGTGGGCGATGAATCGCTCGCCCACGACCCGACCCTTGCCAGGGACCACGTTCAGCACGCCCTCGGGGATGCCGGCCTGCAGCGCGAGCTCGCCGAGCCGCATGGCGGTCAGCGGTGTCAGCTCCGCGGGCTTGAGCACGACCGTGCAGCCCGCGGCCAGCGCCGGCGCGAAGCCCCAGCCGGCGATCGGCATCGGGAAGTTCCACGGCACGATCACGCCGACGACGCCGACCGGCTCCTTGAACGTCATGTCGACGCCGCCGGGGACCGGTATCTGCTTGCCGAACAACCGCTCCGGCGCCCCGGAGTAGTAGGCCAGCACGTCCCGGACGTTGCCCGCCTCCCAGCGGGCGTTGCTCAGCGTGTGGCCGGAGTTGGCGACCTCGAGCCGGGCCAGTTCCTCGCGCGCGCCGTCCACGGCCTCGGCGAAGCGGCGCAGCAGGCGGGCCCGGTCGCCGGGGGCCACTGCGCGCCAGGACCCCAGCGCGGTCGACGCGCGGAGGATGGCCTCGTCGGTCTCCTCCTCCGAGGCCAGCGGGACGGTCGCCACGACCTCCTCGGTAGCCGGGTTCACGACCTCGTGCACGGCGGTCATCGCAGGCCCTCTCTCACAGTCGTTCGAAGCCGCGGAACCGCTCCCAGTCGGTCACGGTCATGTTGAACGACTCCAGCTCGATGCGGGCCATGTTGGCGTAGTGCTCCTGCACCTCGGCGCCGAAGGTGTCGTGGACGAACTGTGACTCCTCCCACAGCCTCCTCGCCTCGCCGAGGTGGTCGGGCACGTGGTCCGCCTCCGCGTGGTACGCGTTGCCGCCGAAGGCGGGCTCCAGCGGCAGCCCGCGCTCGATCCCGTCGATCCCGGCGGCGACCATCGCGGCGGTCGCGAGGTAGGGGTTGACGTCGCCGCCCGGCACCCGGTTCTCCAGCCGCAGCGAGCCGCCATGGCCCACCAGCCGCAGCGCGCAGGTGCGGTTGTCGCGGCCCCACTTGATGGCGGTGGGGGCGAACGATCCGGTCGCGTACCGCTTGTAGGAGTTGACGTTCGGGGCGAACATCAGCGACAGCTCCTTCAGGTGCGCCAGCTGCCCGGCGATGAACGAGCGCCCCAGCACCGACAGCCCCTGCTCGGTGTCGGTGTCGTCGGCCATGACGAAGGCGCCGTCAGTGCCCCGGAACGACAGGTGGATGTGGCACGAGTTCCCCTCGCGCTCGTCGTACTTGGCCATGAACGTGATGGCCATGTCCTCCTGCGACGCGATCTCCTTGGCCGCGGTCTTGTAGACCACGTGGTTGTCGCAGGTCCGCAGCGCCTCGTCGTACTTGAACGCGATCTCGTGCTGGCCGTAGTTGCACTCGCCCTTCACGCTCTCGACCGTCATGCCCGATCCGGCCATCGCCAGGCGGATGCGGCGCAGCAGCGGCTCGATCCGCGACGTGCCCAGGATCGAGTAGTCGACGTTGTAGAGGTTGGCCGGAGTCATGTTCCGGTAGCCCGACAGCCACGCCTCCTCGTAGGTGTCCTGGAAGACGATGAACTCCAGCTCGGTGCCGACAACTGCCTGCATCCCCATCCGCTCCAGCCGCTCGAGCTGGTGCCGCAGGATCTGCCGGGGAGAGGCGACCACCGGGGAGCCGTCCTCCCAGACGACGTCGGCCTGCAGCATGGCGGTGCCCTCGTGCCACGGGACACGACGCAGCGTGGACAGGTCCGGCGCCATGACGAAGTCGCCGTACCCGGTCGTCCAGGAGGACATCCGGTAGCCCTCGACCGTGTTCATGTCGACGTCCACGGCGAGCAGGTAGTTGCAGCCCTCGGTGCCATGGGCGAGCACGTCGTGCAGGAAGTACGGCGCGTGCAGGCGCTTGCCCTGCAGCCGGCCCTGCATGTCGGTGATCGCGACGATCACCGTGTCGACGCGGCCGGTCTCGATGTCCGACCGGAGCGTGTCGAGGTCGAGCTGGGCGGGCGCGAGGCTCATGGCGGGGCTCCGATCGCGGTGGTGGACGGGGCGGCGGGCGAGGACGGAGAACGAGGGACCGCGTCGGGGGCCCCGCGTCAGCGAGGCCCCCGACGGTACGGCGCGATCGCCTACTTCTGCTCGGGGAAGTAGTCCTCCTTGCCCGACAGCTCCGCGTCCTCGGTGGCGGCGTACCCCTCGGTCTCGGGGTGGCCGTGCTTGCCGTGGGTAACCGCGAACTCCTCCTCCGGCGACAGCACCAGCCGGTGCCGGCCGTACAGGGCGAAGTACAGCAGCGCGAGCACGTAGAACCCGGCGATGAGGATGACCGGCCAGCGGTAGGCCTCGTTCAGCGGGAGGATGATGAGGACCGCGATCGCGATGACCCCGGCGATGACGGCGCCCACGACGCCGGTGGGGCTGCGGTACGGCCGCTCCACGTCGGCGTACTTCTGCCGCAGCATGACGAACGCGACCATCTGCAGCAGGTACGCGATGACGGCACCGAAGACCGCGATGTTGAGCAGCGTCCCGGCAACCTCGACGTTGTCCGCACCGGTCACCAGCGGGTAGCCGATGACGGCCGCCATGCCGATGACGGCGCTGGTGATCAGGGCGACGTACGGCGTCTTGCGGGCGCCGGTCAGCGACAGGAACTGCGGGTAGTAGCCGGCCCGGGAGAGCGAGTAGACGTTGCGGCCGGCCGCGAACATGATGCCCTGGAACGACGCGATCAGGCCGGTCAGCGCGAACAGCGACAGGATCGCGGCGATGCTGCTGTCGGGGAAGATGACCCGGAAACCGTCGAGGATCGGCTCGCCGCTTGCCGAGATCGCCTCCGACCCGACGATGCCGGGGTTGAGGATCAGCACCAGGAACGCGGTGATCAGCAGGGTGACCATGCCCCACAGCGAGCCCTTGGGGATGTCCCGCTGCGGCGTGTGCGTCTCCTCGGCCGCGAGCGGCAGCTCCTCGATGCCGAGGAAGAACCAGATCGCGAACGGCAGGGCCAGCATGACCCCGCCGATGCCGAACGGCATGAACGTCGACTGACCGGCCTCGGGGGCGATGTCGAAGAGGTTGTCGGTGCTGAACTTCCCGCTCACCAGGGCGAGCACGAAGAACACCGCGAGGATCGACAGGGACAGGATCGTGATGATGACCGCGAACTTGAACGACGCGCTCGCCCCGGCCGAGTTCAGCCCGACGAAGATGACGTAGAAGATGGTCATCCAGACCCACAGCGGCCAGGAGATGTCGAAGACGTCGGCGATGATCGCGTCCGCGTACAGGCTGGAGAACACGCCGACGACGGCGGTGGTGAAGATGTACTCGATCGACTCCGCGACGCCGGTGACGTAGCCGCCCCAGGGCCCCATGGCCGAGCGGCCGAAGGAGTAGGCGCCCCCGGTGTGCGGCATCGTCGAGGACATCTCCGCGATGCTGAAGATCATCAGCAGGTACATCAGGCCGATGACGATGGTGGCGATGAGCATGCCGCCCCAGCCGGCCTCGCCGATGCCGAGGTTCCAGCCGGAGAAGTCGCCACTGATGACCGCCGCGACGCCGAGGGCCCATAGGGAGACCCAGCCCGCGTGCCGTGCCAGCCCCCGCTTGCTGAAGTACTCGTGGCCAGCCTGTTGGTAGGTGACCCCGGACACCGACATCTTCTCGTCCACGAACCCTCCCCGGTCGTGAAACTCCAGCCGTCCCGGGCGGGGCGACAAGCGGAGGCTAGACCTCGGGAGCACACGGGTGGGGGATCTCGGGAGGTTACTCACGGGGAACCAGGGAAGCCCCCAAGCCGACCCGCGGGGGTCAGTGCGGAGCGGCGGGGGCCGGTCGCCAGCCGAGGAACGTGCGCCAGGCCTCGGCGACCAGCTCGGGGTGCTCCATCTGCGCCACGTGCCCGCTGTCGGGGACGAGCACGACGTGGGCGTCCCGGAAGTGCCGGGTGGCGCGGTGAGCGGCCTTGGGGTCGACCAGCTTGTCGGTGCGGCCGTACACCAGCAGCACCGGAACCCCGATGCGCTCGGCCAGCCGCCACGGCCGGTTCGGACCGCGGTCGACGAACGTGGTCATCAGCCCGCGCAGCGAGGACAGGAAGGCATCGGCCAGGTACGGCAGCGAGTCACGCCGACGGACCTCCTCGACCGCCTCGGCCATCCGGTCGGCTGACATCCGCGAGGGGTCGGCGAAGCAGGCGTCGATGGTGGCGCGCGCCCGCAGCTCCGCGTCGACCCGCAGGTAGCGGCGGACCAGCGACTCCCCCACGCCGGGGACCGCGATGACCGGCAGGTGGACGTTGCCGCGCTGGGCGCGCATCGACGGCAGCGCCGGCGAGACGAGGGTGAGGCTGCGCACCAGGTCGGGGCGGCGGGCGGCGAGTTGGACGCACACCGCGCCACCGAGAGAGTTGCCGAACAGGTGCACCGGGCCGCCCGCAGTCGCCTCGATGACCTCGGCGACGCCGCGGGCGTGCCCGGCCGGGGAGTAGTCGCCGTCCCTCGGCGGCGGCGACCAGCCGAACCCGTTGAGGTCCGGCGCCCACGTCTCCAGCCGGTCGGACAGGGCGGCCATCAGGTCGGTCCAGTTCATCGACGAGCCGCCGAGCCCGTGCACCATCACCGCCGGCTCCGCCCCGGGCTCCGTGGCGGGCGCGTGGCGCACGTACATGGAGCGGTCGGGCAGCTCGACGGCCTCGCCGGGCCAGGACTCGGACGGGCGCGGTGCGGGGGTCACCACGACTCCCCGGCGGCGTCCAGTACCGCCCGGACCGCGGCGACCCGGTCGTCGCGGTGCACGGTCGCGGCACCGACCGCGGTGACGGACCCGTCACCGGTCGTCCGGGTCACAGACACGACCACCGTGCTCCCCCCGGCGAGCGGCACGACGGCGACGTCGTCGATGTCGACGCGGACGGGGCCGACCCCCGGTCGGGTCGGCAGCGTGCGCAGCGCGGCCGCGGTCGCCTCGGCCGCCGCCCGGCGCATCCCGGACCCTGTCGGGGCACCGTCCGCGGTCCCGTCCGCGGACCCGCGCGCGGAGGTGATCCGTACCTCGGCCACTGCCGCCAGACCCCGGCGCCAGACCCGCACCCGGGTGCAGCGGGGCCGGCTCCGGTCCCGACCCGGCCGAGGTCCGTCCTCGTCAACTGCGGCCGCACCGGTGACCTCGTCCGCCTCGTGCGTGGGTTCGGGGTCGGCCGGGCGCGCGGTCACCAGCGCCAGCCGCGGGCCATCCATCCGCATCGGGTCGCCGGCGGCCGGTCGCGCCCGCTCCGGCACGGCAGCCCGCAGGACCTGCTCATCCGGCCGAGGGGAAGTGTCGGCCGACGCTAGCGCCAGCCCGAACTCGGTACCCAGCACCCGGTGCACCTCGGCCATCACGGCGCCACGGTCGCGACCCTCGGCCACGGACAGCCGCAGCGTCCGCGGCCCGTTCGGCCCGCGCTCGATCTCCACCGCGTCGATGCCCGGTACGTCGACCAGCGCCTGCTCGAGGCTGCGCGCGCCGGACCCGTCCACCCTCCGAGGCTAGCGGCGACACCCGCCCCGACACCGCCGGACAGAGCACGCGGAGCAGGGCGAGCGGAGGGCGACACAGCGATGCCGACCGGTCATCCGGGGCGTGCACCGCACCGTGACCAGAGTCGGGCATATAGGGCAACTGCCCGATGTGCGATCGCGAGAGGCGTGCCTACGGTCCGTCCACCTGTGCCGTTCCCGTCCTGCCAGCGGGGCCGAGCAGGCAGACACATCGGGGGCTCGTCGGGACGGGGTGACGTGAGATGACGCTGGTCGTACGCCTGAGCGTGGTCATTGCCACGACCGTGGGGCTGATCGCCGCCTCGCTCACGGGGGTGACCGGTCCCCTTCCTACCGCGCCGCCCGCGATCGCGGCGGAACCGCCGCCTCCCCCGCCGATCATCGACCGCAACCAGCTGGTCGACCTGAACGGGGCGCTGGTCTCCGACTGGGTCTACTCGGCCGGCGAGTTCGAGGCCGCCGCGGTCCAGGAGGTCGTCCAGCACTTCAGCCTTCCCCCGTCGGACACGGCCGCCGTCATGGGCTGGGCGCGCGACCAGGTGCGGGCGCAGATGTGGGCCGACCTGGGCTCGATCATCACGAACGGACCAGACCCCGGCCGCCCCTACGAGGCGGACATGCGGGACTGGTTCCGGACGGTCATCCAGCGGGAGAACGTGGCCGCGGCGCAGGGCGCCGTGGACGAATACCTGAAGTACTCCGGGTGGGGGCCCACCACGTATGACAAGGACGGCGCCGACCCGGTCGCCAAGACCCCCGTCGGAACCGGGTTCTGCAACTACCAGATGCCGAGCGGCTTCATCGCGCTCTACCCACACCTGGAGTACAAGGGCTGGCGGGCGCCTGACTGCTACTCCAAGACGCCCCCGCAGCCGTCCCTGTTCCTGGCGCCGAAGGTGCCCTCGGACTCCGAGGACGGCGGCCTGTCGACCTTCGTCAAGCTCGGGCAGTGGACCGCGCTGCAGGACCGGCTGGGGTCGCGGCAGTACGAGCAGGCCACCCAGGTCTCCTGGGGCACCGCGAACGCCATCAACCAGGGCGCAGCCCTGGCCGCGGCCGGCATCGGCGTGCCGCTGGCGGCGAAACTGACCAAGGGGAGCCTGCTCACCAACCGCATCGTGCAGAAGATCTGGCCCCTCACCGCACGGACCGTCAATCAGTGGGTGACGGCAGCCGGCGACTGGGCGGCGAAGAGTCCCGACTTGTACCGCGGGGTGATCACCAAGGCCTCGACCCGGGCTGCGGCCAAGGTCGCCGCGAAGACCGCTGCGAAGGTGGCCGCCAAGGCCCTCGCGCGTGCCCTGACCGGCAGCGCCTTCGTCGCCATCGACTTCATCGTGACCGTGGTGCTGACCTCGATCGAGTTCTCCCAGCAGGTGCAGCTGCCCAAGAGCCTGGCCAAGGGGCTACGGGACGCGCGGACGAAGGCGCCGAACCTCGCCTCGATCCTCGCGAACGACAGCACGTACGCGGGCGCCTTCACGTCGTTCCTGATGGCCACGGTGCCCGAGGCCGAGGGCGGGTGCGTCGACTCCGGCCCGGTCATCGGCGGCGGCCCGTTCGCGATCGGCTGCGCGAACGCGCCCTCCCCGCCGGGTCGTCCGACGGGCGACCCTGTCTTCCAGGTGACCACCTACAAGGAGACCCCGGCCACCGACACGACCGAGGTACTCGCCACCGAGCCCAGCGACACCATCGGCTTCATCAGCCCACTGGGGGAGGCGCTGGTCGCGCGGGCCAGCGGCAAGGGCTGGTTCGTCTTCAGGAAGCTCGATCCGGAGACCGGTGAGGCCGGCCCGGACATCCAGTCCCTCGACGTCCCGTACGTGGCGTGGGACGGCACGGCCATGGTGGCGCAGCGGATCTGGAACCAGACCCAGGGCCGCCACCGCTTCGTGGTCAGCCCGGTCGACCAGAAGGCCGCGTTCGCCGACTGGTGCGCGGCCCAGTGCGTCGTCGACGGACTACGCATGGTGGACCTGGACGGCCGCACGGTCTACGTGACCCTCGAGGACCCCACGCCGCTGGATGCTCCCGAGCCGGTGTACGCGCGGGTTCTCACCCGGTACCTGCCGTCGGAGTTCCGGATCGCCAACCCCGATCCGAACGTGACCTACACCTGGCGGTTCGAGTGCCAGGTGGCTACTCCCAACTGCGCCCAGGCTGTGGATCTGTCATCACCCACGGGGTTCGGTCCAGCAACGGCTACCTTCACCGGACCGGTCATCACATACGGGGTAACCCTGTTGGGGGGGTCGGTCACCGCGTCGAGGGAGGGCTTCCTCCCGGTGACGACGCAGCTCGTCTACACCCTGGTCGACCCGAGCAACGTGATCGACTTCCCGCGGCCGGCGGACATGCAGTTCGCCGTGGACCCCCTCACCGGGCAGCCGACGGCCGTGCAGCAACTGACGGCGACGGCGGAGTCCCTGAGACCGGTGACCCTGACCGTCGCCCCCGAGTCCGCCGACGTCTGCGCCATCGAGGGCGGCGACACCGCCCGGGCGGTGGGGGTCGGGACCTGCACGATCACGGCGACCCAGAACGGTGACGCCACGGAACTCGCGCCCGGTGCCTGGTACGTCCTCCCCCCTGGCGTGTACCCCCGCGCGGACCCGGTCACCCGGTCGTTCACCATCACCAAGGGCACCGTCAACGTGCCGGTCCTCGTGGCCCAGGTGCACTTCTCGGATCCGCTGCCGACGGCGGCGCCGACGATCACGACTGCGATCGAGCCGTACGAGGTCGGCGGCGAGCTGACGGGGTGCACGGCGCCGGACTGGCTGGTGGACGCCCAGGGCCGGGTGGTCGAACCCGCGTCCTTCTATCCGGCCGCCGGGTGCGAGGGCCTGACTAGTCCGACGCACGAGCTGGGCTACAGCGCGGCCATCGAGGTCCTGCCGGAGGATGCCACGCTGCAGCACCTGTCATGGGGCCGCATCCAGGAGATCCAGCTGCGGTCGCGGCTCTCCGAGGTCCAGGACGGGACGCCCGGCGACGTCACCCAGGCGACGGTGGACTTCGAGGTGTTCGCGTCGGGGAACACGGGCGACACCCCCGACTACGTCGTACCCAACGTCGCCGTCGCGGGGAACGGGATCGCGTCGGCCTCCCTGACCGACGTGCCGGCGGACACCTACCGCGTGACGACGAGGATCTCGGAGGGCAGTCGCTTCTACGCCGCGGCGCCCGTGACCGGTTCGGTCACGGTGACGGACGCCGCACCCGCACCCCCGGGACCACCGGGGCTTCCCGTGGACTGGCCACCCGCGCCCGCGCCTGACGTTCCCGCCGACCCACCCGCGGACGCACCGGTCGGACCCCCGGCGGACAGCCCCGCCGGACCGCCGGCGGACAGCCCCGCCGGTCCGCCGGGGGACGTCCCCGCGGAGCCGAACGTCGTGCCCCCGGGCGCCGGGCCGGGACCGGCACGGACCGCTCCCGCCGCGGTGACCGGTCTCCGGGCGAAGATCGTCCGGGCGAAACGGTCGGCCGTCATTCGGTGGCAGGCCCCGCCCGGCGAGGTCACCGGCTACCGGGTGCGGATCAGCCGGCCGGACTCGACGCGGTACCGCGCCTGGAGGACAGTGGACGCCACCGCGATCACCCTGAGGGTGCTTCGCGGGGACGCCCGCTACCGGGTCCAGGTCAAACCACGCAACCAGGCCGGGGCCGGACCCGTGGTGACCCTCACCTTCCGCACCGGACGGTGGCGCTGACGCCCTCCGCCCCTCCCGCCTCCTCTCCCCTCCCCGACGGAATGAGTCCGGGCGTTGCTTGAGGCCCGCTTCAGACGCCGAGAGCGACGCCCGGACTCATTCCGTGGCACCGCGGGGAGGTCGTGCCACGGGCGGGCGGCAGGGTGCCGCTCGGGTTAGGGTCCGCCGCATGGCCGAGGGGGCGCGGGCGCCGGGCGACCTTCCCGGGGCGGACAGGCTCGACCGGCTCGTCGGGCGCGACCACGAGCTGGACCTGCTGCTCGGGCTGGTCCAGCGGCCCGACCACCGCCTCGTCACCGTGACCGGTCCCTCCGGAGTGGGCAAGACGCGGCTCGCTGCGGAAGCACTCCAACGCCTCGCGTGGGTGGCGCAGGTCAAGGTGCCACTGGCCGCCGTCCGGGACGCGACCCTGATGCCGGACGCCATCGTCGCCTCGATCCAGGACGGGCCGGGCGCTGCTGGTGGACCGGCCGAGGCCCTGTGGCAGCGGTACTCCGGGGACGAGGTCGTGCTGCTGCTCGACAACGTCGAGCAGATCCCCGGAGCGGCCGACGTCGTGCTGGCACTGCTGGACGACTACCCGAAGGCGACGGTGCTCGCCACCAGCGTCCGCCCACTGTCGGCCGCCGGGGAGTACGCGCTGCCGCTGCGACCCCTGCCGGTCCCGGACCCGGACGCCATCCTGCATGACGGCACCCACCCGGCGCTGACGATGTTCCTGCAGCGGGCCTCCGCCGCGGACGCGACGATCGTCCCCGACGACGACTGGGTCGCGGGCGCCGCCGAGGTGTGCCGCGCCGTCGGCGGCCTCCCGCTCGCGATCGAGCTGGCCGCGGCGCGCAGCGCATCGATCCCCCCGGCGCTGATGGCTTCCCAGCTGGCGCGCACCGGCGGCCTCGGCCTGCTGCGAGGTGGCGCTCCGGGAGCACCGGACCGGCACAGCAGCCTGTCCGCGACGCTGGAGTGGACCACTCAGTTCCTGTCGCCCCCGGCGGCCGAACTCTTCACGGCCATGGCCGTCTTCGAGGGGCCAGCAGCACCGGACGCCCTGTCGTGGCTGGTCCCGCCGGGGACGGAAGCGCTCGACCCGCTGTCGGAACTGGTGGACCTCCACCTGGTGGAGATGGACGTCTCCGACCCGGAGGAGCCGCTGTTCTGGCTGCTGCCGCCGATCCGCGCCTTCGCCGCCGACCGGCTGGCCGCGGAGGGCGGGACCGATACGGCGCTGGAGCGCCACGACTCCTACGTACGCGTCCGCGCGCAGACCGGTGCCGGCTGGGCACCGTACGAGGTCGCCGACCTGCTCGGCGCCTTCGACCGGGCGCGGCTGGCCGGACAGGTGGACTCGACGCTCGAACTGGCCCTGCTCGCGTCTCGCGGCGCACTCCCCCCGGGTGCGGACGCCTGGGTGGCCAGCAGGCTGGAGGACCTGCTGCAGGGTCCCGGCGACGACCCGGTGCTCGAGGCGCGGGCCCTGGTGTGGTCGGTGACCCACGGGCCGGCGACGGCTCCGGACCGCGCCGCCTTCGCCGCCTGGACCCAGGAGCGGGTCCAGCGCGCCATCTCGACCGCGCGGGCGTCCGGCGACCCGGCGGCGCTGCTGGACGCCCTCGAGCTCACGGTCCGGACGGTCATGGTGACCCTCGACCGGGACCTCGGGCTCAGCGGGATCCAGGAGGGCCTCGCCCTGGCCGAGCGCACCGGGGACGTCGGCCGGCTGGCGCGGTTCCGGATGTGGGCGGGCATGGCGGCGGAGTCCCAGGGGTACTCCGACCCGGCCGAGGCGATGCTGCTCCAGGCCTGGTCCGCCGGCACCCACGCCGGGGACCGGGTCGCCGCGGAGTACGCCGCGATGTTCCTGCACGTGATGGCCGTGGAGCAGGGACGGCCCATCGACGCGCCGCTCCCGCAGCTGACCGACCTGCTCGCCTCCGCCTGGCGGCACAACGACCCCTTCGAGGCGGCGACCCTGCTCTCGCTGCTGGCCGCGGACGCGACCCGCGCCGGCGACATCGGCTCCGCCGCCCGCTACGCCAGCCAGATGCTGCCCATCGCCGAGGATCGACTCCGGGTCGACCCCCTGGCCACGGCGAGGATCCTCACCACGGCCGTCCGCACCCTCGTGGCCGCCGGGCGGTTCGAGGACGCGGCGCGGATCGAGCGGTCCCTCGCCGAGCTCGAGCCGGTCCTGCGCGGGGCGATGTCCGCGGGCGGCTACGCCTCGTACGCCCAGGCCGTGTCCGACCTGACCGATGGGGGTCACCGCGAGGCGGTGGGCGGGGAGCCGGTCCGGTCGCTCCTGGAGTCCCTGCGTCTCGCCGAGCACACGCTGCGGTCGCTGATCGCGCAGACGGCCCCGCCGAGGCCCCCGCAGGTCCGACTTTCGACGGCTCCCTCGCCCGCCGGCGAGGCGTCCTTGACCCCGCGGGAGCGGGACGTGCTGGTCCTGCTCGCCCGCGGCACCAGCAACGGCGACATCGCCGACCGGCTCGGCATCTCGACGAAGACCGTCATGCACCACACCGTCGCCATCTACCGCAAGCTCGGCGTCCGCGGCCGGGCGGAAGCTGCCGCCTGGGCGGTGCGCGCCGGCCTGGCCGGCGAGTAGTCCTCGGTCTCCACCGCCGCTCGCGCCCCTCACCCCCCGACGGAATGAGTCTGGGCGTTGCTTACGCCCCGGAAATCGGCCCGTAAGCAACGTGGGGACTCATTCCGTCGCACGGGGGCGGCGGGGTGCGGGGCCGCTCCGGCTCGGCGGGCCGGCCGAGCGGGCCGAGCGGGCCGAGCGGGCCGAGCGGGCCGAGCGGGTCAGGCGTGCAGGTCGCGGCGGTCGAAGACGACCAGACCCACGGCCGCGACCACGAGGACCACCGCGGCGAACACCCCCACGTCGACCGGCGAGATCCCCTGCAGCAACGGCTCCTCCGACGAGTACCAGTTCCACGGGCTCAGCGGCCGCAGGTTGCCCAGCCAGTCGATCGTCTTGCCCAGGCCCTCGACCAGGTACGACAGGAACGCGTAGCCCGCAGCCACCGCGATGCCCGGACCGCGCCGACCGGTCGCCACCGCGACCGCCAGCGCGATCACGCCGAACGTCAGCGCCAGCAGGGCCTGGTGCAGCGTCACCGCGAACAGCTGGTCCAGCGGGATGGACGTCATGTCCGACGGGCCCGCCAGGACGACCGTGGTCAGCATCGAGGCCGCGGACAGGATCACCACGCCGACGACCATGGCCAGCGCCTTCTGCAGGTACACCGAGGTGCGGCTGACCGGCTGCGCGAGCAGCAGGTCGAGGGTGTGCCCCTCCTCCTCGCCGGCCACGCACGCGGCGCCGCGGCCCACCGCGTACGCGATCAGGATCGCCGGCAGGAAGAAGCTGTAGAGCTCGATGGACAGGTAGCCCATCGGGGTGCTCATGTCCACGGCCCCGAACAGCGCCTGCAGCTCCTCCGGCATGTTCTGCATGACCTCGTCGTAGCCGGAGTTGCTGCCGATCGAGGGGTAGAGCAGGTCGACCATGGCCACGGTGAGGATCACCGACAGCGTCCACACGGTCAGGGAGAACCGGCGCAGCCGCAGCTCGTCGAGCAGGATGCGCATCACGCCACCGTCCCCTCGTCCGCGGGGATCCCGTCCCCCGTCTCGTAGAACGTGACGAACACGTCCTCCAGGTCCGGCTCGACGCTGGTGACGGCATCGACCTCGACGGCTGCCAGTGCCTTGACCAGCGCGTCCATCGATCCCTGCGCGCGCAGCTCCAGCACTCCCTCGCGGGCGGTCACGCCGGTCACCCCCGGCAACGCCGTCAGCGTCGCCGTCAGTGCGGGCACGTCGACACCGACGCCCACGCGTACGCGGACCTCGCGTGCCACCAGACCCTTCAGCGCGTCGACGGAGTCGACCGCGACCACCCGGCCCTCCCGCATCAGCGCGACCCGGGTCGCCAGGTGCTCCACCTCCTCCATCACGTGGCTGGACAGCAGGACGGTCCGGCCCTCGTCGACCGCCTCGAACACGAAGTCGCGGAAGGTGCGCTGCAGCAACGGGTCCAGCCCGCTGGTCGGCTCGTCCAGCACCAGCAGCGGGACGTCGGGAGCGAACGCGAGCACGACCCCGACCTTCTGCTTGTTGCCCTTCGACAGGTCGCCCACCCGGCGGTCCAGGTCGAGGTCGAGGCGGTCGGCGAACCGCTGTACCCGGGAAGGGTCGACCGGCCCGCGGGCGGAGGTGTAGAGGCGGACAGCCTGACGCCCGGTCAGGCGCGGTGGCAGCGCCAGCTCACCGGGCAGGTAGCTCAGTTCCCGGCGCACCGCCACGGACTCCCGGTGGGCGTCGCGACCCATCACCGTGATGCGCCCCGCGGTCGGTCGGATCAGGTCGAGCATGGTCCGCAGCAGCGTGGTCTTGCCCGCCCCGTTGGGTCCCAGCAGCCCGAGCACCTCGCCGCGGCGCAGCTCCAGGTCCACGTCTATGACGCCGCGGGAGGAGCCGTAGTACTTGGTCACGTCCTCGAACAGCGCCACGCAGTCGCCGCCGCGCTCCGGCGGGGCCGCGCCGGCCCGGTCCCGCTCCGCGGACTCCGCCAGCGGTGCCGAGTCGGGGACGGGGAGGGTCCTTGTGGCCATATCCACGACGGTAGGCGGGGTCTACCGTGAGTCCCAGGGACCTCGGTCCCCGGGCCGGCGACGGCCGCCCCTCGGCGTCCGCCGCGGGTCTGCCGCGTCGCGACCGGGAGGTGGGCCATGAGCCGCGAGGACGAGCGCATCACCACACCGCGCAGCGGGACGCTGGCGGCCGAACGCACCGACGCCGACCGGCCGACGCTGCCGGAGCCGGACGAGGTGGACGTGGTCGCGGTGGTCCAGGAGGAGATCGCCGACGCCGCCGTGCCGGTGGCGGACGCGGTCGAGCAGCAGCTGGCCCTCGGCGAGGTGGGCACCGACGACGACCCGGGCTGGGAGGTCGACCCGGCCGACGCCGCGGACCGGTCGGTGACGATGGACGAGGACGAGTACCGGTAGATCGCGACGGCGCCCGGCAGCGAGCCGTTACGCCGGTGTCCCCGGTTCCCGGACCGCGGGGTTACCGGCGAGTAGGATGCCGCGCATGTCCGTGGCCCAGGACGCCCCGCGAGGCGTACGGCTGCCCCGCCGGGAGCGGCGTGCGCAGCTGCTCACCGCCGCGCGCGAGGTCTTCGTCGAGCAGGGCTACCACGCCGCCGCGATGGACGACATCGCCGTACGGGCGGGCGTGTCCAAGCCGGTGCTCTACCAGCACTTCCCCGGCAAGCGGGAGCTGTACCTGGCGCTGCTCGACCAGGGCGCCGGCTCGCTGCTCACCGCGGTGCGGGAGGCGCTGGAGTCCACCACCGACAACAAGGAGCGCGTGCGCGCCACGGTGAAGGCGTACTTCGACTTCGTCGGCGACAACGACCGGGCGTTCCGGCTGGTGTTCGAGAGCGACCTGGTCAACGAGCCCGCGGTACGGGAACGGGTCGAGCGGCTCGACGACGACTGCGCGGCCCTGGTGTCGGCGGTGATCTCGGAGGACACCGGGCTGTCCCACGACGAGGCCATGCTGCTCGCGACCGGACTGATCGGGGCCGCCCAGACCGCGGCCCGACGGTGGCTGCGCGAGGAGGGCCGCGTCCCCCGCGACGCCGCCGCCATGCTGCTGGCCTCGCTGTCGTGGCGCGGGATCCGCGGCTTCCCGATGTCCCACCCGCCGGCCGGCGGACCCGCGAGCAGCTGAAGCGCCTCAGCCGACCGGGGACCGGCGCCGTTCGCGCACGGCGTACCCCGCGGGCCCGGCCGCGGGACGACGCGGCGACGCCCCCTGGTTAGGGTGATCGGGCCCGGAGACGGGCACCCGTCGCGGCCCGCCGCGCCGGACTCCCCGGTCGGGGTGCACCCACCGCGACCGCAACCCTGCGCACCCGGGTGCGCACCGTGCGACCAGGAGGACCCGTGGAGGTCAAGATCGGCGTGCAGCAGGTCTCGCGCGAGATCTCCTTCGTCAGCGCGCAGACCCCGGAGGACGTCGGGGCGGCCGTGGCCGCCGCGCTGGAGGACGGCGGCCTGCTCACCCTCGACGACGAGAAGGGCCGCCGCGTGATCGTGCCCGCCGACAAGATTGCGTACGTCGAGCTCGGGACCCCCAGCAGCCGGCCGGTCGGTTTCGGCGCCTCCTGACCGGACCTCGACACCGCACGAGCGGCGACGCCCCGCGGCGGCCGCGGTCAGGCTCGCCGCGTCACGCCGCCAGGCCGAGCGCCTGCATCCGGCGGGTGTGCTCCTCGGTCAGCCGCGCCAGCATCCGGCCGATCTCGGCCAGGTCGGCGCCCGGACGGTCCACGCCGCCGACCAGCAGCGCCGCGAGCGCGTCGCGGTCCGCGGCCACCCGCTGCGCCTGCGACAGCGCCTCCCCCACCAGCCGTCGGCCCCACAGCGCCAGCCGCCCCGCGACCCGGGGATCTGCCTCGATCGCGGCGCGCACCCGGTCGACCACGAACGCGGACTGGCCGAGGTCCGCGCACACGTCCAGCACCAGGGCGCGGGTCTCGGGATCGACGTACCGGGCGATCTCCCGGTAGAAGTCGGTCCCGATCCCGTCCCCGACGTACGCCTTCACCAGGCCCTCCAGCCAGTCGCTGGGCGCGGTGTGGGCGTGGAACTGGTCCAGCGCCGCCCGGAACGGCTGCATCGCCAGCGCCGGGTCCGCGCCCATCTCCGCGAGCCGGTCGGACAGCCGCTGGTAGTGCCGGAACTCCGCCGTCGCCATCCCGGCCAGCGCCGCCTTGTCCGGGATGGTGGGGGCCATCGCCGCGTCGGCGGCCAGCCGCTCGAACGCCACGAGCTCGCCGTACGCGAGCACGCCGAGCAGGTCGACGACGGCCGCGCGGTACTCCGCGTCGTCGTCCAGCGCGGACACCGGCGGCCCCAGCGGGGCGTCGTCGAGGGGGGCGGCGACGTCGGCCGCGACGGCGGCTGCGACGTCGTCGTCGACGTCGGCGGCGGACCCGGACGCGGGCTCGTCCTCGAGGCCGGACGGGGAGTCGGTCATGGCGGCGAGAGTAGCCCCGCCAGGTAGACTCCCCGTGATCACGACCGTGATCGCCCGGGGCTTGCGCCCCGTCCGACGCCGCAGCAGCCCTGGCCCGCCCCCTCGGGGAGCCCGCCGGGCGTCGCGCGGCCCACACCCGCGGAGCCCCTGCTGAGCAGCACCGACCCCACGAAGACCGACCCCACAGACGAGACCAGCACCACCCCCGACACCACCGACGCGCCCGCGCACCACGCGGAGACCTTCGCCGAGCTCGGCGTGCGGGAGGAGACCGTCCGCGCGCTCGCGGAGGACGGGATCACCACGCCGTTCCCGATCCAGGAGATGTGCCTGCCGCTGGCGATGCAGGGCCGCGACCTGATCGGCCAGGCCAAGACCGGCACCGGCAAGACGCTGGGCTTTGGCATCCCGCTGCTGGAGAAGGTCGTCAGCCCCTCCGACGCCGCCTGGGCCGACCTGGCGGAGCAGTACCGCGGCAAGCCGCAGGCGCTGGTGGTCACCCCCACCCGCGAGCTGGGCATCCAGGTGGCCGGCGACCTCGAGCGCGCCGGCCGCAAGCGCGGCGTGCGGGTGCTCACCGTGTACGGCGGGCGCGCGTACGAGCCGCAGGTCGAGGCGCTGCAGCGCGGCGTCGAGGTCGTCGTCGGCACGCCGGGCCGGCTCATCGACCTGGCCCAGCAACGGCACCTGGACCTGTCGCATGTGCGGTTCTTCGTACTCGACGAGGCCGACGAGATGCTCGACATGGGCTTCCTGCCCGACGTCGACCGGATCGTCGCGCTGCTGCCGGCGGTGCGCCAGACCATGCTGTTCTCCGCCACGATGCCGGGCCAGATCGTCGGCCTGGCGCGGCGTTTCATGACCCAGCCGACGCATATCCGCGCCGTCGACCCCGGCGACGACCGGGCCACCGTGGACGCGATCGAGCAGCACGTGTGGCGGGCGCACCCGATGGACAAGGTGGAGCTGCTGTCCCGCGTCCTCCAGGCCGACGGGCGCGGGCTGACGATGATCTTCACCCGGACCAAGCGCCGGGCCCAGAAGATCGCCGACGAGCTCGGCGAGCGCGGATTCGCCGCGGCGGCGGTGCACGGCGACCTCGGCCAGGGTGCCCGTGAGCAGGCGCTGCGGGCCTTCCGCAACGGCAAGGTCGACGTGCTCGTCGCCACCGACGTGGCCGCCCGCGGCATCGACGTCGAGGCGGTCACGCACGTCATCAACTACGAGTGCCCCGACGACGAGAAGACCTACCTGCACCGCATCGGCCGGACCGGTCGCGCCGGCGCGTCCGGCGTGGCGGTGACGCTGGTGGACTGGGAGGACATCCCGCGCTGGCAGATGATCGACAAGGCGCTCGGGCTGCCGTTCAAGGACCCGCTCGAGACCTACTCGACCAGCGACCACGTCTACACCGGCCTCGGCATCCCGACCGGGGTCTCCGGGGTACTGCCTCGGGCGCAGCGCACCCGCGCGGGCCTGGCGGCGGAGGAGGTCGAGGACCTCGGCGAGACGGGCAAGGCCCGGGGCCGCTCCAGCCGCGACGGACGGGGCGACGGCCGCGGTGATGGCCGCGGCCGAGGTCGCGGTGATCGTCACGGCGACGACTGGGGCGACCGGCGCCGGGGCCGCTCCGGCGGCAGCGCGGACGACGCTGCCGGTCAGGAGGGCTCCGACGGCGGCCGCGAGGCGTCCGACCGGCCGCGCCGGACCCGGAAGCGCACGCGCACCCACAGCGGCGTCCCCGTGTCCGGCGGCGCGGACCAGGCCTCGTCGGCCGGCACGGCCGAGGGCGCGACATCGGGTGCTGGTGCGGGCAGCGACCAACCGGCCGCGGAGGGGCAGTCAGCAGACGCGTCGGGCAGCGGCGACGGAGCGCGGCGACGGCGGCGGCGCCGCGGCGGGCGCGGCCGCTCTCGATCGGGTGCCGAGGGCGGTTCGAGCGGGACCCGCGGGGACGCGGCACCCGCCAGCGACGACTGAGCCGCGTCAGACCGTCGCGACCGCAGCCGGCCGGCTACGGCGCAGGCACGACGCCGACCTCAGCGCCCCTAGAGCACCACGACCTTGGTGCCGATGCCGGCCCACTTGTAGATGAAGCGGGCGTTGTCGTCCGCGGATCGCACGCAGCCGCCGAGGCCGAGCGGCTGGCCCAGGGACGACACCGACTGGATCGGCCGGCCGCTCGACGTGGTCGGGATGCTGTGGAACCCGATGGACGCCGTGTTGCCGTGGGCGAAGCGGACCATGTAGCGCCAGTAGACGTTGTAGACCGGGCTGTACGAGGTCGGGGACTTCGAGAACACGTGGTAGGTGCCCGACCGCGGCCAGTCGCTGCGCCCGGTCACCGGGAACTCGCGGATCACGGTGCCGTTGGCCTTGACGATCCACACGTGCTGCTTGCTGCGGTCGTAGACGATGCGGCGGCCCTCGCCGGAGTCGCGGGGGAGCTTGCGGTGCAGCTTCGCCGGTACGGCCGCCGCTGCCGCAGACGGGACCGCCGCCGCCGGGACGGCTGCGGCGCGGGACGGCGCGGCGGAGGCCGGGGACACCAGGCCGAGCGGGACCGTCAGGGCGACGGACAGCGCGGCGGCCACGAGGGCGGCGGCGGTGCGTCGACGGGGTGCGGACGTCATACCGGCAGCGTAGGCACGCCACGGCCCGGGTGGCGCGGCGCCACGGGAATAAGCGTGGGGACTGTGAGGTTCAGCGCCCGCTCAGCCGCGGGCGGACAGACGTACCCAGGCGCGCTCGTGGCAGGCCGGGCATCGTCCGTAGACCCGCATGCCCCGCCACACCGCGGGGGACACCAGCGACGGGAAAGCCCAGCGGGCCGCCGTCACCCAGCCGAGGACCGACCGCGACCCGCAGCGCTGGCAGTGCAGCGCCACCGAGCCGAACGACAGCGGCGCCGAGACGTCGCTGAACAACGCACGGGTGCCGGCTCGGTCGGTGCCCCGCGCGGACCGGGCGGCACCCTCCGGGGCCGGCTGACCGGCCCGCGGCGACCGGGGCCGGACGCGGTCGAACGAGACGTCGCCGCTCATGCCGCGCCCTCGGAGGCGTCGACGAGCCCGCGGGCCACCTCGCGGTAGTTGTCCGCGCCGCGCGACGTGCCCGCGGTGGCCAGCACCGAGCGGCCCGCGGCCGGTGCCTCGGCGAACCGGATCGTCTTCGCGATCGGCGGGGTCAGGACGTGCAGCCCGTAGCGGTCGCCGATGTCGGCCAGCACGGCGCGCGCGTGCGTGGTCCGGCCGTCGTACAGGGTCGGCAGCACCCCGAGGACCTGCAGCCGCGGGTTGGTCAGCCGCTGCACGTCGTGCACCGTGTCCAGCAACTGGCCCACGCCGCGGTGCGACAGGGTCTCGCACTGCAGGGGTACGAGGACCTCGTGCGCGGCCGTCAGTGCGTTGATCGTCAGCACGCCCAGCGACGGTGAGCAGTCCATCAGGACGAAGTCGTAGCCGGCCACGAGGTCGGAGATGGCCAGCCGCAGGGTGTGCTCGCGCCCGGTCTTGGTGAGCAGGTGCGCCTCGGTGCCGGCCAGGTCGATGGTCGCGGGCAGCAGGTCGACGCCGTCGTCGGTGGTGACCACCGCAGTCGCCGCGCTCACCCGACCGAGCAGGACGTCGTGGACGGACAGCTCGACGGTCTCAGGGTCCAGGCCGAGGGAGAACGTGAGGCAGGCCTGCGGGTCGAGGTCGATGACGAGCACGCGGCGCCCGAGCTCCACCAGGGCGGCCGACAGCGAGGCCACGGTGGTGGTCTTGGCCACCCCGCCCTTCTGGTTGGCCACCGCGATGATGCGTGTCACGTCCGTCCTTCACCGGCTCGCTGCGTCACGGGGCAGGTCCGGCGCCCCTGTGTCCGACCACCTATTGTGCGCGACGTGAGCACCCCCCCGAACCTCGCGCTCCCCCCGAGCGCCCGCCGGGTGACCATCGCCACATCGGGGGGACCCCTCGCGGCGCTGGAGTGCCCGGCGCGACCGGGTCCGCGGCACGGGTGCGCGCTGCTGGTCCCCGGGTTCACCGGCAGCAAGGAGGACTTCCTCGCGGTGCTGGAGCCGCTGTCCCGCCGCGGCTTCCTGGTGCTCGCACTGGACCTGCGCGGGCAGTACGAGAGCCCCGGCCCGGACGAGGAGTCGGCGTACCGGCTCGACCGGCTCGCCGCCGACGTGCTGGAGGTGGCGACCGCCCTGGCCGAGGAGTACGGCGACCCGCACCTGCTCGGGCACTCCCTCGGCGGCCTGGTGGTGCGGGCCGCGGTACTCGCCGGCGCCCCCGCGGCCAGCGTGACGCTGCTGGACTCCGGCCCGGGGCCGATCCCGGACGCCAAGCACCCGATGCTGCTGGCGCTGCGCGCCGCCCTGCCGGAGGCCGACCTGGAGGACGTCTGGACCGCGAAGGAGGCCCTGGACCGGGCCGACGGGTGGCAGCCGCCGTCGCCGGAGGTGCTGGCCTTCCTGCACGGGCGCTTCGTGGCCAACAGCCCCTGGGGACTGCGGGCGAAGGCCGGGATCCTGCTCGACGCGCCGGACCGCACCGAGGACCTCGCCCGCGCGGTGCCGGGCGACCGGCTGCTGGTCGCGTACGGCGAGTGGGACGACGCGTGGTCCCCGCAGGAGCAGGCCGCCATGGCGCGCCGGCTGTCCGCCCGCGAGGTCGTCCTCGCCGGGTGCGCGCACAGCCCCGCAGCGGAGGACCCGGACGCCACGGCGACGGTGCTGGCCGAGTTCTGGACGTCGGTGTCGACGACCTCGGACCGGCGTCCTGCGGACGACGCTGACGCGGTCGGGGCGCGGTGAGCCGCGGTGTCCGGCGCCGGGAGCGGGCAGCGGTCGGACGGCGCCCCGGACTGGCCCCCGACTCCGGAGCCCGGCTCCACGCCGCGGTCGACGCGCTACCACGGTCGGCGTGACCTGGGCGATACCTCCGGTTCGGGGGGTGTAAACGCGTCCGGCGGTGGGCACACCCGGACCGTGGACGTGACCGTGACGCTGGCCGCCGACCCGCGGTCGGCCGGGGTCGCACGCCGGATGCTGCGCGACCACCTCGCCTTGGCCCGCACGGCCGCGGCGGCCGACGACCTCGCCGACGACCTCGCCGACGACGCCGCCGTCGTGCTCAGCGAGCTGGTCGGCAACGCGGTGCGGCACGCCCGCGGCCCGATCCGGGTGACGCTGCGCAGCATCGGCTCCGGGCTCCGCCTGGAGGTCCGCGACGCCGCCCCGGACAGCCCGCCGCAGCCACGCCCCGCCGACGGCGAGGCGACCGGCGGCCGCGGCATGCACCTGGTCCACGGGCTGAGCACCCGGTGGGGCTGGGACACCGACGCGGCCGGCAAGACCGTCTGGGCCGAGCTGGGCTGACGCCGCCCGGGGCCGGGCGCGGGGTCACGCGCCGGGCAGGTCCTCGAGCGCCTCCAGCGCGAGGCCGGGCTCGAGGTCGGCGTCGAGGCGTACGGCCCCGCGCAGCATCGCGGCCAGAGCGGCCAGCAGCCACTCGGCCAGGTCGTCGACGGGGAGCCGACTCCCGTCCTGCAGCCACGCCACCGTGGCCTCGCTCGTCGCGTCGACCCAGGCCCTCAGCACCAGGCGTACGACCGGCCGGTCGAGGTCCAGGTCGAGGATCTCGGCGACGGAGTGGGCCGCGAGCGTCGTGCCGGCATCGACGAGGGCCCGGGTGTCGGCATCCGTGGCGAGCATGAGGCCGAGGTAGGCCGGCGGGTTGTCCCGCGCGGAGGCGAGGTGTCCCGCCACGAGCGTCCGGAGCCGCTCGCCGGGCGGTCCCGGCGGGGGCGGTCGCTGCTCGAGCTGGGCGGCGATCTGCCGAATGGCCTCGCGGTGGATGCCCCGCTTGTTGCCGAAGTGGTGGGCGACCAGCCCGTAGGAGACGCCGGCCGCGGTGGCCAGGTCGTGCACCGACACGTCGTCGTAGTGCTGGTCGAGGAAGAGCTGGACCGCCGCGTCCAGGATCTTGCGGCGGGTCACGTCCGCCCGCTCCGCCCGCGTCGACCCCATACCCGCCATCCTAGGTTGATCCCCTATCATTGATCGAGAATCAGTCACTTCGAGGGGGTCCCATGACCGGCGTGGCGATCATCGGCGCCGGACCCGGCGGCCTGACCGCCGCCCTCGCCCTGGCCCGCCGCGGGGTGGCCAGCACGGTGTTCGAGCGGGAGGCACACCCCGGGCTCAGGCCGCGGTACAACCCGGACCGCTCCTACCCGATCGACATCACCGGCCACGGCCTGCGCGCGGTCCGGCACATCGACGCCCTCGAGCAGTTCGACGCCCACCTGACCCGGTTCCGCGGCATCAGGTACCGGAGCCGCACGGTCGATCCGTGGCGGGAGCCGGGCTGGATCGGGTCCCGGGGCGACATCACCCGGGCGTTGATGTCCGTCGCCGAGGAGCGTCACGGCGACCTGATCGAGTTCGTGTTCGAGACCGAGGTGCGGGACCTGGACGTCACCTCGGGCGAGGTGGCCGGCCGTCGCTTCGACCTCGTCGTCGGAGCCGACGGGGCGGGGTCGAGGGTGCGCGAGGCGATGCGGGAGCAGGTGGCCGGCTTCACCGTCGAGACCTCGTCGGTGCCCAACTTCGGGCTGGTCCTGGAGCTCGACCGCGTGGGCGGCCGGCTCGACAAGCACTACCTCAACGCACTGTCCCTCAGCCCGTTCACCATGTCCGGGGTGATCACCGACGAGCAGAAGCCCGACGGGGTGCGGTGGCTGGCCGTGATCGGCACCAACCGACCCCTCGCCTTCGCCTCGCCGGCGCAGGCGTCGGCCTGGCTGCGCCGGAACGTCCCGAGGGCCACCGACCTGACCGGCCCCCAGGCGATCGCCGACATGTCCCGACGCGCTGCGGTCCCGCTGGGCCGTCGGGTGACCTGCTCCGGCCTCCACGCGGGCCGGGCGGTCCTCCTCGGTGACGCCGCGGTGGCGTTCCCCCCGATCGGCCAGGGCGGCAACGCGTCCATGGAGTCGGCCGTCGTGCTGGACCGGTGCCTCGCGGCCGGCCCCTGGGACACCGTCGGACCCCGCTACGAGAGGGCCTGGAAGCCGCAGGCGGACGCACTCGCCTGGCTCGGCTGGCAGATCCGCTACCAGGACCCGATGACGGCGGTGCGGGCGGGTGTGGCCACGCTCGTCGGCCAGAACATCGCGACCCGGACGAAGAGCTCCACCCGCTCGTACGCCGAGGTGGCACGCGCGGCCCGCCGACTGGGACCGCTCTGGGCACGGGCCCCCCGCTGAGTCAGGGGCCCTCGGCCCTGGTGGACCCACGGCGCTGGAGCAGGTCGGCCAGCAGCGCCACCACCGCGTCCGGGTCGGCGACCCGCCAGCCGGCGAGAGTCTCCCCGTCGCCCACCTTCACCCCGACGTCGCGCGCCGGGTCGAGCGCCTCGAACGCCCGCTCGTCGGTCACGTCGTCCCCGACGAACAGCACCGCGTCCACGGACCAGCGCTCCCGCAGCGTGGTGACCGCGTGGCCCTTGCCGGCCTGGACCACGGCCAGCTCGATGACCTCCTTGCCCTCGGTCACGTGGACGCCGGGAATGGTGGCCGGACCTGACCGGACCTCGGCCAGCACCCGCGCCGCGTCGGGACGCGACGCCCGGCGGACGTGGACGGCGACGCTGGCCGGCTTGCGCTCCGCCTGCACGCCCGGGGCGGACGCGACGATCGCGTCGCACGCCGCGGCGACGTCGGCGAGCAGCGCCCGCCGACCCTCGTCCAGGGACTCGATCTGCCCCCGGGCGAACTCGGTGCCGTGGCTGCCGACGAGGTGCACGTGCTCGGGCATGCCGGCCAGGGCGGCGAGGTCGTCCAGGGAGCGGCCGGACACCAGGGCGGCGTACGTCCCGGGCAGGCCGCCGAGGTCCCCCAGCACGGCGGCCGCTCCGGGCACCGGCCGGGCGTCACCCGGGTGCTCGACCAGGTGGGAGAGGGTGCCGTCGAAGTCGCAGCAGACCAGCAGCCGGGGGGCGCGGGCGAGGCCGTCCAGGACGCTCCCCGGCGGCGCCGGGCTCACGGCACGGTGCCTTCCAGGGTGGCCAGGAAGGTGCTCACCCAGCGGTGCACGTCGTGCTCGAACACGTTGGCGCGCAACGCCTGCATCCGCCGGGCCGACTCCTCCGGGGAGATGCACGCGACCGCCGTGAGTGCTCGCTTGACCGCCTCGATGTCGTACGGGTTGACCAGGAACGCCTCGCGCAGCTGGTTGGCGGCGCCGGTGAACTCGCTGAGCACCACAGCCCCGGTGTCGTCGACGCGGCTGGCGACATACTCCTTGGCCACGAGGTTCATGCCGTCCCGCAGCGGCGTCACCAGCAGCACGTCGGCGGCGACGTACATGGCCACCAGCTCCTCGCGCGGGACCGGTTGGTGCAGGTAGTGGATCGCCGGGTCGCCCACCCGACCGAGGTCGCCGTTGACCCGCCCGACGAGGAGTTCGACCTCGTCCCGGATCCTGCGGTACTCGTCCACGTTCTCCCGGCTCGGCGTCGCGACCTGCAGCATCGTGACCTGGCTGGGGTCGAGCCCGCCCTCGTGCAGCGCCTCGGAGAAGGCGCGCATCCGGACGTCGATGCCCTTGGTGTAGTCGAGGCGGTCGACGCCGAGGAACACCAGCGGGTAGCCGCCGAGGTCGGCGCGGATCTCGGCCGCCCGGGCCTGGACCTCAGGAGTGCGCGCCAGCGCGTCGAACCCGGCGGCGTCGATGCCGATGGGGAACGAGTCGACGCGCACGGTGCGGTAGCCGGCCTCGTCGGGGACGTCGACGCGGTCGCCCCCCGGCCGCAGCGCCAGCAGCCGCCGCGTGGCGGACAGGAAGTTCAGGGCGGCCTGCCGGGTCTGGAACCCCACCAGGTCGGCGCCGAGCAGACCCTCCAGGATCTGGCGGCGCCAGGGCAGCTGGGCGAACAGCTCCACCGGGGGGAACGGGATGTGCAGGAAGAACCCGATGCGCAGGTCCGGGCGCATCTCCCGCAGCATCCGCGGCACCAGCTGCAGCTGGTAGTCGTGCACCCAGACCGTGCTGCCCGGGGCGGCCCGCTCGGCGGCGTGCACGGCGAAGGCGCGGTTCACCGAGACGTACGACTCGAACTCGTGCCGGTGGTAGGCCGGGGTGGCGACGGCGTCGTGGTAGAGCGGCCACAGCGCGCCGTTGGAGAAGCCCTCGTAGTACAGCTCGACGTCGGTGCTGCTGAGCGGCACCTCGTCGATGGCCAGGCCGTCGACCTCGGTCGGCAGCGCGGCACCGGCGACGTCTCGGTCGGAGGGGCGTCCGCTCCAGCCGATCCAGGTGGCGGGGCGCCCGTGCAGCGCAGGCTCGAGGGCGCTGACCAGGCCGCCGGGGGACCGCCGCCAGACGCCGTCGGGGTAGTCCCCGACGTACTCCAGCGGGAGCCGGTTGGCCACCACCAGCAGCCCGGTGTCCTGCGTCGGCCTGTCGTCGCTCGCCCCGGTCGCCATGGCCCCATCCTCCCCCGGGGTGCGGGCCACCGGCGGGAACGGGGGTCTGCCCGGGGGTCAGGGCAGGACATCCTCCGGGTCCGGCGGCGCGTCGTCTCCTGCCGTCCCGGGCTCGACCAGCGCCGCCCACGGCGCCTTCGCCGGAGCGGCGGCCCGCCCCTGCGGGCAGTGGTCGCGCAGGTCGCACCAGCCGCACAGGACACCGGTACGGGCCTCGAAGGCGGTGATGTCGCGGTCGGGGTCCTCCCGCCACGCGCGCTCGGCCGCGGCGGCCTCCTCGGCGATGTCGTCCATCCGACCCAGGTGGCGGGCCAGCGAGGCATCGGTGTGCTCCCAGCCGACCCGGACCCCGCTGGGGACGTGGTGCAGCTCCACCCGGGTGCACGGCCGCTTGAGGGTGCGCCGGACGGCGGCGGCGTACGCGGCCAGGGCGAGCGACCCGCGCACGTCGTCCTCCGTCGGCACCCGGCGGCCGGTCTTGTAGTCGACGACGACGAGCGCGTCGCCGCGGCGGTCGATGCGGTCCACCCGGCCGTTGAGGGCGAGCACGGCGGTGGTGACGCCGACGGTCCGCTCGGTGCCGGCCGGCTCGTCGTCGGGGTCGAGCGTGGCGGCGTACCGATCGGTCGACTCGGCCGCGAGCTCGCGCCACCGCGCGGACTGCTCGGCGTCGCGGAAGCCCTGGTCGATCCAGCCGCGCCGCACCAGTGCGGCGGCCGCCTGCGGCGTCCGCCGCGGCCGGTCCAGCGACCACCAGTCGCGCAGCGCGTTGTGGATGCTCGCGCCGACGCTGTTGTGGGCCCAGGTGCCGGCCGAGGGACGGCGCTCGAGGTAGGTCAGGGCGTAGCGGCGCGGGCAGTCCAGCCAGGTGGTGAGCTTGCTGGGCGACGCCACGAAGAGCCGACGGGGCATCCCGTCGAGGCTGGCCTGGGTCATGAGGCCAGCCGCGGCGTCGGCGCGCCGAACGGCACGTCCAAGCCGTGGCCGGGGGCCCGCAGGTCGACCAGGGTCAGCTCGTCGTGGACCACCATCCACTCCCCCACCGGCCAGACGACCAGCCACAGCCACAGCCCCGCGGCCTCGCCGACGTAGACGGAGCGGTCCTCCGGCAGCGGCACCGACCACAGCGGGGTCGGGTGCCCGGCGGCGGAGACCTTCGTGTCCGACGGCAGCCGGGCGATGTCCGGTCCCGGGTCGGTGGAGGACAGGCCGGCGTAGTGGGCCCCCAGGCCGATCCCCGGCTCCTCGGCCACCAGCACCAGGTCGACCGGGCCGCCGAGCAGGCCCGGGCCGGAGCAGGCGGTGGCCACGGCGCGCGCCGGCCCGCGGTCCTCGCCGGCGTAGCGGACCCCGGTCACCAGCCAGCCGATCGGGAGCGGCCACGGCACCCAGACGGGGACCTCCGCGCGGGAGGCGACGGAGGCGAGCTGCTCGGCCCCGGGGGTGAGGGAGGGCTGGAGGGGGACGACCTCGCCGTGCAGGTCGCAGCGCCAGGCGCTGGACCACACTCCGGGCGGGTGCAGGGCGCGGGCGCACCGGGGACACACCGGCTCACCGCGGCTCACGTGCCCTCCCTCGGGGGTCGACCTGCGGTGACCCGGCCCGGGTGCGCACCGACCTCTGCCTGGAACCGTGGCCCGCGGCCTGCGGCCGCGTCAAGAGGCCTGGGCCCGATCCCACGGTTCCCGTACACCCCACCCGTCCCACCACCCGGATCGTGTGCCCGACTTCCGCCTCGACACGCCGCCTTTCCTGGGCACACGATCCGCTAAGCGGATCGTGTGCCCGGGAAAGCGGGGGGAGGCTGGGGGCGTGGGACGGCGGATCGCGTGCGTCGGGGCGGTGGTGCGGGCCCGGGATGGTCGGCTCCTGGTGGTGCGGCGCGGCCGCGAGCCAGCGCGCGGCACCTGGTCGCTGCCCGGCGGCCGGGTCGAGGCCGGCGAGACCGACCCGCAGGCGGTCGCCCGCGAGGTCCGCGAGGAGACCGGCCTGATCGTCGAGGTCGGCGGCCACGTCGGGACCGTGGAGCGCGACGCCGGGAGCGGGGACGTGTACGTCATCCGCGACTACGCCGCCCGCGCCGCCGACGGGGCCGAGCCGACCGCAGGCGACGACGCCGACGACGCGCGCTGGGTCACCGAGGACGAACTGCGGTCACTGACCACCAGCCCGGAGCTGGTCGAGACGCTGGAGTCCTGGGGCCTCCTGCGGCCCCCCGGCTGAGGTCCGTACGCTCGACCCCACCCTCGAGACGGTCGGCCCGGCCGTCCCGACCCCGCGGAGGTGCCCAGGATGGCGCTGCACCGAACCCGCGCGGTGGCCGCGACGATCGCGGCGGTCACCCTCGCAGCAGCCCCCGTCGCGGCCGGGGACCAGGCCCCCGCCGGCCGCCCCGGCACGGTGCAGGTGACAGGCCGGGTCGTGACCGCGGACGGGGCGCCGGTGCCCGGCGTCCAGGTCATCGGGTACGGGCAGGTCACGACCAGGACCGACGCGGACGGAGGCTTCCGGCTCCGCGTGCCCGACCGGGAGCGGGTGGCGGTCGTGTTCGGTCGTCGGGCGCTCGCCGCCGGGACCCCCAACACCACGGACTGGATCGCGGAGTTCGACGACGGCCTGGCCGGTCCCCCGTCCCGGCCGAAGACGCTGCGGCTCCCGCCGGTCATGTCCTATCGCATCGGCGTGCTGGACGACGCCGGGAGGCCGGTCCCCGGTGCGCGGGTCACGGCATCCGCATCCGTGCCGTACACGGTGCTGATCGACGAGGAGGACGACGGCCAGGGCACGATGGACTACGAGTGGGACGTGTCCACGGGCGGGGACGGGATCGCCACGGTCCGCACCTGGTCGTCGGTGCGACCCCGCAACGCCGACGCGGAACGGGCGGTCGGTGAGCACTGCACCCTCCATGGCGGGTTCGCCTGGCCCCGCACGACCGGGGCGACGGTCCGGCTCCCCGCGGGGGACTTCGCCCCGGTGGTGGTCTCCGGCCGGGTCGTTGCTCCCAACGGGGCGCCGGCCGGCGGGATCGCGGTGCGGGGCGAGACCACGGCGCGGCTCCCCGACTCGGGGGTCAGCGGGGCGCCCCGGCGCCTGTACGCCGACTGCTCGGACCGGACGACCGCCGGCGAGGACGGCACGTTCTCCCTGACCCGCGCCGGTCGGGACGAGTCCCAGGCGCGCATCACGGTGTCCGGCTCGCCGGCGACGGAGGGGGTTCCGTGGGCTCCCGACAGCACCGGGTGGTCCGTACGACTGCCGGCCGAGACCCCACCGGAAGGCTCGGTCACCGGACCGTCGCTGTACCGGTTGCCTCCCACCGCCACGACCGGGATCACGGTCCGGAGCCAGACCGGGCGCCCCGCGTCGCGCGCCCTCGTGCGCATCGCGACCGACGACGGGTACGGCTCCGGCGGCTGGATCGCGTCGGGCGACGGCGTCTCCCAGAGCCCGCAGACCTGGGCACCGCGTCGCCTCGGCCTCGACGGCAGGCTGTCGTTCCGGACCTGGCGGCGGTCGGCGGGGGATGCGCGATTCGAGCTGACCGCCCGTCTCGGCGCAGGCCCGTCCCGGGCCCGGGCGGTCATGGAAGGTCTCGTGCCCCGCGACGACGCGACAGCGGTCGTGCGGCTGGGCCCGCCCGGTGGACCGGTCTCGCGCTGGGGGGAGCCGTCGCCGCCGCGGGGGCTCACGCTCGAGCGACGTGGCACGACGCTTGTCCTCCGCTGGCGCCCGGCCGTTCCGAACCAGCTCCCCCTCAGCGGGTACGTCGTCGGGGGGCCCGGTGCGCGGCCCAACGTCTGGGTCCCGCCGACGGCGACGTCCTTCACCGTGCGCCGCCCCACCGAGGACGACTACTGCGTCAGCTCCGAGGTCCGCGACGACCAGTTCGGGGAGTGGCAGTCCTCGGCCGACGCGCTCGCGGAGGACGGGCACCTCTACCGCTCGTCCGCGTGGAGGTGCATCGACGTCAGGACGGGCGAGGTGTGGTGAGCCGCGGGAGGGCTCAGGTGTCGGAGGCCTCGGTCAGACCGAGCACCGTCCGGGCCCGGTCGAGCACCGAGGCGTCCACGAGCACGTCGTAGCGCGCGGCCACCAGCGCCTGCCGGGACACGAAGTCCCGGCGGCCGCCGGTGAGCGCGTACGACACCAGACCGAACACGATGCCCGCGGCCGCGCCGTACAGCAGGCCCAGCAGCATGATCGGCCAGATCTGACCCTCGGCGGCCGCGAACAGGGCGACGAACAGGCCGATGAGCAGGCCGAACCACGCGCCGGCGAGCAACCCACCCCAGGCGGCGCGACCCCAGGACATCCGCCCGAGGACAGACTCCACCATGCGCAGGTCGACGCCGACGATCGCGACGTGCTCGACCGGGAACTTCGCGTCGCTGAGGGTGTCGACCGCCTTCTGCGCGCCCTCGTAGGTGTCGTACGACGCGAGCACGGGGCGACGGGTGACGTCGGCGGGCAGCTTCGGCGCGGGCATGGCCGCACGCTACCCCGAGCCGCTGGCCACCGGCTCCGGCTCGGTCCGCCCGGACATGACCCGGCCCGCAACCACGATCCATCCGAAGGCCCACAGCAGGGTGGCGGCGACCCACCCCATCGCCTCCACCGGCTGCCCGTACAGCCCCGGCCAGAAGCCCAGCAGGAGTCCGTCGGTCAGGAGGCCGGCACCCACGGCCCAGGTGAGGACCACGGCTCCGGGAGCCCGGGCGGCACCGCCCACGCCTCGAGCGATCCAGACGAACACGGGTGCCAGGACGATCTGGGCGACGAACAGCACCACCCGCTGCGGGGTCTCGACGAACCACGGCTCGGGGAAGAACCGGATGAGTACGGCGAACCCCACGACGAGGACCACTCCGAGCGGGAACCCCGCCACGAACGCCCGCTTTGCCACGACAACCTCCATTGTGTAGTAGTTACTACATTCTGGACGTCAGGGCGCCGGACGGCAACGGGCCGTGGACTCGAACTGGCTACCCTCGCGGCGTGGGCTATCGGCACTCGCGCGAGCAGCTGCTTGACGCCGCCACGGGTCTCGCTCTCGACGAGGGACTCGGGGCCCTCACGTTCGGCCGGGTGGCCGATCGGCTGGGGATCGCCGACCGCACCGTCGTCTACTACTTCCCCACCAAGACCGCACTCGAGACAGCCGTGGTGACGGCCCTCAGCGTGCGACTGCAGGCCCTGCTCCACGAGGCCTTCGGCGATGAGCCCCAGCCGGTCGGCGTGCTGGCGCGCCGTGCCTGGCCGGTGCTCGCCCACCGTGAGGCCGACCCGGTCTTCTCGGTGTTCTTCCAAGTGGTGGGACGCGGGGCCGCCGGCGAGGAGCCGTACGTCGAGCTGTCCGCCAGCCTGGTCGAGGGCTGGGTCGCCTGGCTGGAGCCGCTCGTCGCGGAGCCGACGCGCGAGGCCCGTCGGTCCGCGGCGCTGGCACTCATGGCACAGCTCGACGGCCTGCTGCTGATCCGCCTGGTCGGCGGTGCACGCCGCGCCAACACGGCCGCGCGCCGGCTCGGCGTGCTCGTCTGAGCGACCCGCCTCGCAGGCGCGGACCGCGGCGTCCTACAGGGCGCCGACGATCGGAGCGATCAGCACCTTGACGATCATCGCGGCGGGGAACACCAGCGCGTAGCCGAGGTTGACGCGCGGGTCGCCGACGGAGCGCTCGTTGGCGAACGCCAGCACCGCGGGCTGGGTCTGGGAGCCGGCCATCGTGCCCGCCAGCCGCGGCCCCGCGAGGTCGGCCACGCGCGGGCCGAGGAGCAGCAGCGCGGCGGCCGCCAGCCCGGTCACGATCGCGCCGCCGGCGAGCAACCGGAGCCCGACGTCGGTCTGCAGGGCGGCGGCGAGATCGTCGCCGGCGTTGGACCCCGCGTACGCGAGGAACAACAGCATGCCGAACTGGCCGAGGCTGGCCGAGGCCGGATAGGGCACGCTCCACAGCACCGGGCCGGTGCGCTGCAGGCGCCCGAGCACCAGGCCGACCACCAGCGGTCCGGCGGCCAGCCCCAGCTCGAACGTGGCCCCGCCGGGGAGGCCGATCTCGACGGCACCGACCAGCAGCCCGAGGGCCAGCCCCAGGGACAGCCCGACCGGGTTGATGTCGCTGGCCCCGCGCTCGGAGTCCCCGAGCAGCCGGGCCACCTCGGGCATCCGGGCGCGGGGGGCCACCACCCGCAGGCGGTCCCCCAGCTGCAGGACCAGGTCGTCGGTGGCCAGCAGGTCGACGTCGCCGCGGCGCACCCGGGTCGCCGTCGCGCCGAAGCGGCGCAGCAGCCGAAGCTCGCCGATGGTGCGCCCGGCGACGGCCATGTTCGACACCGCCACCCGTCGGAAGTCCAGCTCCCGCCGGTCCAGGGCCAGGTGCACGCCGCTGCGGTGGCCCACGGCGGCGACCACCTCTTCGACGGCGTCCCGCGCCCCGATGACCGCAACGACGTCACCGGGCACCGGCACGAACCCGTCGGTCGCGACGTACACCTCGTCATCGCGCATGACCCGGGAGAACACCACGCGACCGCCGAACCGCTCGATCAGCTCGCCCAGCATCGGCAGGCCGGCCGTGTCGACGCGCACGCTCTCGTGCACCAGCTCGGGCGGGCGGGGGTCGCGGCTGGCGACCGCCTGGGCCTCCTCGCCGCGGGCCCGCAGCGCCAGCGCCGCCGCCCACACCATGCCGAGGACCCCGAACAGGTAGGTCACCGAGTAGCCGACGGTCGGGTCGTTGGAGTCCAGCTGCTCGACCGCGGCGGCCAGCGCCGGCGTGTTGGTGAGCGCCCCGGAGTACAGGCCCGCGACCAGCGGGCCGCTCAGCCCCAGCACCTTGCCCACGCCGACCGCGACCGCCGCAGCCGCCACGAGGACCCCCACCACCAACGTCAGCGCGCGCCCCCCGGTCCGCAGGGCGGAGAAGAAGGACGGGCCGCTGGTGACGCCGATGGTGTAGGCGAACACCGCCAGGCCGAGCTGCCCGACGACCGCCGGCAGGGCCAGTTCCGCGTCCCAGGCGGACACCGCCAGTCCGGCGAAGAGGACGGCCGCGGCACCCAGCGAGAAGCCCTTGACCCGGATCGCGCCGACCGCCGACCCGACCGCCAGCAGCCCGAACAGCAGCAGCAGGGGGTTCTCCGCCAGTAGTTCCGCCACGGGCCGCAGGCTAGGGCCCGGCGGCTCAGCAGGACACCCGGCCCGGCGAGCGGAATCGTTCTCACGTAGCCGACCGGACCGAGCCACTCCGGAGGTGGCCGTGTACACGCACTGGAAATCCCTGGCCGAGCCGTGCCTGGTCCCCCCTGGCCGCACCGTGGACCTCGATCGCGACTACGACGCCGGGCGCAAGGACCCCGACCTGGACAAGGACGAGGGCGCCGCGGCTCTGGCCGACGGCATCAGCCAGCTGTTCGCCTACCAGGACAAGTTCTACGCCCAGGCGGACCGGGCGATGCTCGTCGTGCTGCAGGCCATCGACGCCGCGGGGAAGGACGGGACCGTCAAGCACGTGATGACAGGCCTGAACCCGGCCGGTGTCGACGTGCACTCGTTCAAGGCCCCCTCGGCGACCGAGCGAGCGCACGACTTCCTGTGGCGGCACAACCTGGTGCTGCCCGAGCTGGGCCGGATCGGCATCTTCAACCGGTCCCACTACGAGAACGTCATCGTCACCCGCGTACACCCGCAGATGCTGTGGCCCGACGTGCCCGAGGAGCAGCGGCCGCACCTGTGGAAGCGGCGCTACCGCGAGATCAACGACTGGGAGCGCTACCTGACCGACAACGGGACCGTCATCGTCAAGTTCTTCCTGCACGTGTCCAAGAAGGAGCAGGAGCGCCGATTCCTCGAGCGGATCGACGACCCGGCCAAGAACTGGAAGTTCTCCGCCGCGGACCTGCACGAGCGGCAGTACTGGGACGACTACCGCACGGTCTTCCAGGACATGCTCAACCACACCAGCACCGAGTGGGCGCCGTGGTACGTCCTGCCCGCGGACCACAAGTGGTTCTCCCACCTGTCCGCGAGCGCGGTCCTGCTGGAGGCGATGGCGCGCATCGACCCGCAGTACCCGGACGTGACCGCGCAGCAGAAGGCGGACCTCGCGCACGCAAAGGAGGACCTGCTGGGCACCGCGGGGGGCGGCAGCACCGGCGGCGACACACCGACCCCGGCAGGAGGTGCGTCGTCATGACCACGGCCAAGGCCCCGGCAGCAGGGTCGGCGGGGGCGCCGGCCGGGTCGTCCACGGCCTGGTACGCCCTCAGCGTCGACGAGGCCACGAAGAAGCTGGGCGTCGACCCCGCGCAGGGGCTGTCCGCCGACGAGGCGGCGACGCGGCTGAAGCAGAACGGGCCCAATGCGCTGCCGACGGAGAAGCCGACACCCGGCATCGTGCGGTTCCTCAAGGAGTACACCAGCCTGCTGCAGATCATCCTGGTCGTTGCCGGGGCCGTCTCCCTGGTCATCGGGCAGTGGGCCACCGGCGTGCTGCTGCTGGCGCTGACCGTGCTCAACGCGATCGTCGGCCTGATCGAGGAGGGCAAGGCGGCCAGCGCGATGAACGCGCTGCAGCAGATGTCGGTCGCCAAGGTGCGCGTCCGCCGTGGCGGGTCCGTCGTCGAGGTCGACCCGTCGACCCTGGTGACCGGCGACGCGGTGCTCCTCGCCGCCGGGGACCGGGTCCCGGCGGACGGGCGGCTGGTGTCCACCGACTCGCTGCAGGTGGACGAGTCCGCCCTCACCGGGGAGAGCACGCCGTCGGCCAAGCAGACCGACCCGCCCCCGACCCCGTCCGGCGGCGCCGCGGTCGCCACCGGTGACCAGCACGACATGGTGTTCGAGAACACCGACGTGACCCACGGCGACGGCGTGTTCGTGGTGACGGCGACCGGCGCCGCCACCGAGGTCGGCAAGGTCGCGCAGATGCTCAAGAGCACCGGCTCGACGAAGACTCCGCTGGACCGCCAGCTCAACACCATGACGATCTGGATCGCGGTCGCGGCCGGGCTGACGATGGTCGTGATGTTCGTCGTCGGGCTGCTGCGCGGCGAGGAGTTCGACTCGCTGTTCGTCACCGCCGTCGCGCTGGCGATCGCTGCGATCCCGGAGGCGCTGCCGACGGTGGTGACGGTGATCCTGTCCCTAGGAGCGGTGGCGCTCGCCGCGCGGCACGCGGTGGTGAAGGACCTGTCGTCGGTCGAGACCCTCGGCGAGGTGTCGGCGATCAACTCCGACAAGACCGGCACCCTCACGATGAACCAGATGACCGCCGTCACCCTGGTCGAGGGCGAGGACGTGTTCACCATCAGCGGCGAGGGCTACGCGCTGGACGGAAAGGTGCTGCGGCAAGCCGGCAAGGACTCGAAGGTCGACCCGCTGCTGCTGCCGTTCCTGGTGGCCAGCGACGCCCAGCTCAAGGACGGCAAGGTCGTCGGGGACCCGCTGGAGGGCGCTCTGCTGGTCCTCGCCCACAAGGCGGGCGTCGACGCAGACAGCACCCGTACCCAGCACGCCCGCGCGGCGACGCTGCCGTTCGACCCGACGTACAAGCTGATGGCAGCGTTCTGCCAGGAGAAGAAGGACGACGGGTCCGCGGTCGTGCGCTGCTACGTCAAGGGCGCGCCGGAGGCGCTGGTCTCGCGCTCGTCGAGCCGGGGACTCGGCGCCGGGCAGACCGGGGCGATGGACGACGCCGGCAAGGACGCGGTCGAGAAGCAGGTCTCGGACCTCGAGGCCAAGGGCCTGCGGGTGCTCGCCGCCGGGACGCGCGACATCGACCCGTCGGCGTTCGACCCCTCGGGGAACCTGCTCGACCTCGTGCAGGACCTGACCCTCGGTGCGCTCGTCGGTCTCATCGACCCGCCGCGTCCGTCGTCGAAGGATGCGGTGCAGAAGGCCCAGGCCGCCCACATCCAGGTACGCATGGTCACCGGCGACGACGTGACCACCGGTGCGGCCGTGGCCGAGCAGCTGGGCATCCCCGGCAAGGCCATCACCGGTGCAGAGCTCTCCGCCATGAGCGACCAGCAGGCGCTCGACCAGATCGAGGGCATCGGCGTCATCGGACGCGTGGCCCCGGCCGACAAGCGCCGGCTGGTCGAGATCATGCAGAAGAAGGGCTACGTGGTCGCCGCGACCGGCGACGGCGTCAACGACGCGCCCGCACTGAAGGCCGCGGACATCGGCGTGGCGATGGGCACCGGCACGGACGTGGCGAAGAACTCCGGCCGGATGATCCTGCAGGACGACGACTTCGCCACCATCATCTACGCGGTAGAGCAGGGCCGGTCGCTGTACGACAACCTGAACAAGTACATCCGGTTCATCCTGATCACGCTCGTGACGTTCGTGGCGACCTTCCTGTTCGCGACGGTTCTCAACATCGCGGCGGGGCAGCCGTTCAGCGCCGCGCAGATCCTCTGGATCAACTTCTTCATCGACACCCCGCTCGGCGTCGCCCTCGGGTTCGACAAGGAGACCCCCGGGCTGATGAGCCGCCGGCCGCTCAAGCGCGGGGCGAACATCCTGGACCGGTCGATGATCACCACGGTGGGGCTGGTCGGACTCGCGATGACGGTGGCGCTGCTGTCGCTGATCTCGTACGGCCAGGCCTCGACCGACAGCGTGGTCGTCGCCACCACCATGGGACTGACGGCGTTCAGCTTCATGCGGATCGTGGGCTCGTGGGAGAGCCGAAGCGTCAAGGACTCCGCGTTCTCGCTGACCACCTTCGACAACAAGCAGCTGAACCTGTTCGTCGGGCTGGTGCTGGTGCTCATGATCCTCGTGACCGAGGTCGGGTTCCTCCAGCGCATCATCGGGACCCACCACCTGACCATCGAGCAGTGGGGCCTGTGCCTCGGCGCCGGTGTCGCCCTGCTGCTGCTGTGGGAGCTGGGCAAGCTGATCGCGCGGCGGCGCACTCCGTCTGAGGGCGCGTCGGTCCCGGCCGCCAGCCCCTCGCCAGCGCCGCCCGCGGCGGCGCAGGATGGGAGTCGTGCGACGACTGCTGCTGCGTGACCCGGGACCCGTCGACAGCGACCGGCTGACAGCCGACCGGAGGGACGACCCGCCGGCGCCGGCCGCCGGAGAGGTGCTGGTTCGCGTGCACGCCTGCGCGGTGTGCCGCACCGACCTGCAGATCGTCACCGGCGACCTGCCCGCGCACCGGCTGCCCGTGGTCCCGGGCCACCAGGTCGTGGGGCGGGTGGCGGCCGTCGGCGACGGTGTCGACCCCGCGCGGGTGGGATCGCGCGTCGGCCTGGCCTGGATCGCGGGCGCGTGCGGCGAGTGCCGCTTCTGCCGGTCCGGCCGCGAGAACCTGTGCCCGGATGCCACGTTCACCGGCTGGGATGTCGACGGTGGCTACGCGGACACGGCCCTGGCCCGATCCGACTTCGCCTTCGACCTGCCGGACCTGGGGCCGGCGTACGACGACGCGCCCGGCGGCGCGGACGCCGCGATCGCCCCGCTGCTGTGCGGCGGGGTCATCGGCTACCGGTCGCTGCGGGTCGCTGGCATGGACGCCGGCCAGCGCGGGGCACGCCTGGGGCTGTATGGGTTCGGCGCCTCCGCGACCATCGTCGTCCAGGTGGCACGGCACTGGGGCCTGGAGCCGTACGTGGTCACCAGGTCGGCCGGCGAGGCCGAGCGGGCGCTGGCTCTCGGCGCGGTCTGGGCCGGCACGTACGACGAGCCCCCGCCCGTGCGGTTGGACGCGGCGATCACGTTCGCGCCCGCGGGGTTCGTGGTGGCAGCGGCGGTGAAGGCACTCGACCTCGGAGGCACGGTCGCCATCAACGCGATCCACCTCGACGAGGTCCCGGCCATGGACTACGACGACCTGTGGCTGGAGCGCTCGATCCGGTCCGTCGCCAACGTCACCCGCGACGACGTCCGCGAGTTCCTCGCACTGGTGCCGGCCGCGGGGGTGCGGACCGAGTACGAGGTGCTTCCGCTCGACGACGCGAACGAGGCCCTGCGTCGACTCGACGCGGGCCTCGTCCGGGGTGCGTTCGTCCTGGTGACCTGACCTGGGTCACCTGACCGTTCGGTCAGGTGCGCAGCTTGTACTCCTCGAGCAGGCGCCGGGCAATGATCATGCGCTGGATGTCCGCGGTGCCCTCGCCGATCATCAGCATGGGGGCCTCGCGGTACAGCCGCTCGATCTCGTACTCCTTGGAGTAGCCGTAGCCGCCGTGGATGCGGAACGAGTCCTCCACGACCTCCTTGCAGTACTCGCTGGCCAGGTACTTCGCCATCCCGGCCTCGAGGTCGTTGCGCTCGCCGGAGTCCTTCTTGCGGGCGGCCATCACCATCATGTTGTGCGCGGCCTCGACCTTGGTCGCCATGTCCGCGAGCCGGAACGCCACGGCCTGGTGCTCGGCGATCGGCTTGCCGAAGGTGACGCGCTGCTGGGCGTAGTCGATGCCGAGCTCGAACGCGCGGATCGAGACGCCGCACGCGCGGGCGGCCACGTTGACGCGGCCCACCTCCACGCCGTCCATCATCTGGTAGAAGCCCTTGCCCGGGACGCCGCCGAGGACGGTGTCCGCCGGCAGGCGCAGGTCCGTCATCACCAGCTCGGTGGTGTCGACGCCCTTGTAACCCATCTTCTCGATCTTGCCCGGGATGGTGAGGCCGGGGCTGACCTCGCCGAAGCCCGCGGGCTTCTCGATCAGGAACGTCGTCATCCGCTTGTAGACGCTGGCGCCCTCCGGGGCCTCGGCGTCGGTGCGGACCAGGACGGCGACGAGGGTGGACGAGCCGCCGTTGGTCAGCCACATCTTCTGGCCGTTGAGCACGTAGTCGTCCCCGTCGCGGACGGCCTTGCTCTGGATCGCCGCCACGTCGGAGCCGCAGCCGGGCTCGGACATGGAGAACGCGCCGCGCACCTCGCCGGTGGCCATCCGCGGGAGGAAGTGCTGCTTCTGCTCCGGCGTCCCGTGCTGCATGAGCATGTACGCGACGATGAAGTGCGTGTTGATGACACCGGACACGCTCATCCACCCGCGGGCGATCTCCTCGACGACCAGCGCGTAGGTGAGCAGCGACTCGCCCAGACCGCCGTACTCCTCGGGGATCATCAGCCCGAAGACGCCGAGCTCCTTCAGCCCCTCGACGATGTCGGTCGGGTACTCGTCCTTGTGCTCGAGCTCGTTGGCGACCGGGATGATCTCGTTGTCGACGAAGTCGCGGACGGCCTTGAGGATCTCCTCCTGGACGTCGGTGAGTCCCTCGGTCTGGGCCAGGCGGGGCATGCGGGGCTCCCTCTCGTACGACGGGCGCGGCGTCGGCCCCGGTCGGGTCGTGCCGGGGGTGGTCCCGGCTCGGCCCCGGTGCCGTGGTGGCCGCGAACGCCCGGACGGCTGCGGTTACCGACGAGTATCCGCCCCCCGCCCCCCGGAAGCCTCCCCGGGTCCCCCGCCGCCACATCCCGTCCCTGCCGCCCCCTCCCCTTCTCGGCCGAATGAGTCCCCACGTCGCTTTCCGGACGATTTCGGGGCTGCAAGCAACGCCCGGGCTCATTCGGCCGCGGGCGTGGGGCCGGGAGGGCGGGTGGGTAGCCTCCGCGGGTGACTCCCCGCAGCCCGCTGACCTCCGGCCGCCGGGCCGGCGCCGCCCGGGGCGGCGTACGGCGCGGGCAGGTGCTGGGGTTCGGCACGTACGACGTCCGCCGGCACCCGAGGGTCGGGGTGCTGCTGGCCGGCCTGCGCCGCCACGGCTGGGCCGTGACCGAGCTGACGGTCCCGCTCGAGCTCGGCACCGACCAGCGGATCGCTGCGCTGCGCGGACCGCTCGCCCTGGCCGGCGCCGCGGTCACCGCGGCAGGCACGTGGGGCCGTCTGGTGCTGAGCAGCCGGCCGCTGCGCCGCGGACCCGATCCGGAGGTGGTCGTCGTCGGCTACCTCGGCCACCTCGACGTGCTGCTCGCCCGGCGGCTGTTCCCCGCCTCCACCCTGGTCCTGGACCACCTGACCGGCGCCGCCGAGACCGCCCGCGACCGGGGCGTCCGCGGCGGCGTGCGGCTGTTCCTGCTGGACCGGCTCGACCGCGCCGCGACCGGTGCCGCGGACGTGGTCGTGGTGGACACCGAGGAGCAGCGGGCGGGCCTCCCGGCCGCTGCCCGGCCGCGCGCTGTCGTCATCCGGGTCGGCGCCGGCGACGCCTGGTTCGTGGCCCGGCGACCCGCCGATGACGTCGACCCCGAGGCGCCCCTGCGGGTGGTCTGGTTCGGCGCCTACACCCCGCTGCACGGCGCCCCGGTGCTGGCCCGCGCGCTGGCACTGCTGGCCGACCGAGGCGTCCGGCTGGACGTCACCCTCGTCGGCGACGGACAGGACCGGGACCGGGCGCAGGAGCTGGCGCCCACGGCCGACTCCGCCGTCCGCATCACCTGGCGGGACTGGGTGGACCCCGCGCGACTGCCCGACCTCGTCGCGGCGCACGACGTCGCCGTCGGCATCGTGGGCGACACCCCCAAGGCGCGCCGGGTGGTCCCCACCAAGGCCTTCCAGTCGATGGCCGCGGGCTGCGCGCTGGTCACCGCCGACACACCCCCGCAGCGCCGGCTGCTCGGCGACGACGCCGTGCTGGTGCCGCCCGGCGACCCCGAGACGCTGGCCGACGCGCTTCAGGCACTCGCCGACGACCGCCCCCGGGTCATCGCACTGCGCGCCGCCGCCGGTGCACGGGCCGACCGCGACTTCCGGGCCGAGGCCGTCGTACGGCCCCTGGTCGCGCTCCTCGGCGACCCCACCGCGCCCGAGCCGGAGGTGCTGGCCCATGCCGCCCGCTGACGGGACCCCGGCCGGCGGCACCGCCGAGCCGCTGCCGCCGCTCACGCCGAACGCCTGGCTGCGCTGGGACGTCGTCCGGACCCTGCTGCCGGCCGGGCAGGACGCCCTCGAGGTCGGCTGCGGCCTGGGTGCCGTGGGGACCCGGCTGGCCCGGCGCTACCGCTACACCGGGCTGGAGCCCGACCCGGACTCCTACGCGGTGGCCGCCACCCGGATCCACCCACCGAGCCGCGTCCTCAACGGCTCGCTGGACCTGCTCGGTAGCGACGAGCGGTTCGACCTGGTGTGCGCGTTCGAGGTGATCGAGCACCTGCCGGAGGACGACCGGGTCCTCGCCGACTGGGCGGCGCGGCTGCGCCCCGGCGGGCACCTGCTGCTGAGCACCCCGGGGCACCCCGAGCGCTTCGGCCCGGCCGACGAGCTGGCCGGCCACCTGCGCCGCTACCGGCCCGACGGCCTGGCCGCGCTCCTCGTCGCAGCGGGTCTGGTCGACGTGGAGGTGGTTCCGTACGGCGGGCCGTTGAGCTTCGTGCTCGAGACCGGCCGCAACACGATCGCCCGCCGCCGGCTGCGCACCGGGGCCGGCGCGGCGCACGAGGACGCCGCACCTGCGGAGCGGACCGCCGGCAGCGGCCGCCTGCTGCAGCCGAGCGCGGGCGCCGCCGGGGTGGCGACGCGGTACGGGACCGCGCCGTTCCGCTTGCTGCAGCGACGCCTCCCGCTGGGCGGCACCGGCCTGGTCGCCCGCGGTCGGGCCCCCGGGTGACCGTCCCGGCCGATCCCGGCGGCCCGCCGACGGGCGACAACGCCCCGAACCGCCGTCGGCCGTCCCTGCGCACGGTGCTGCGCGCGGTCCTCGGACTGGCCGCGGTGGTCCTGCTGGTCGTCGCGCTGGTCCGGGCCTGGCCGCAGGTGTCCGACGACCTGCGGCACGTCCCCGCGGCGCTCGCCGGCGCCGTGGCCCTCGGCCTGCTGGCGCAGGTGTTCGCCGGGCTGGCGTACCGCGAGCTGCTGGCCGACCAGGTCCGCTCGCACCGCGACGCCGCGGCGCTGCCGGACATCCCGCGGGCGGTGGTGCTGCCGGACTTCTTCCTCGGCCAGCTGGCCAAGTACCTCCCCGGCGGAGTGTGGTCGGTGGTGGCCCAGGCGGACCTCGCGGGCGACCTCGGCATCCCGCGCGGGCGGGCGGCCGGGGCCTCGCTGGTGACCCTGGCGTCGACGGCCGCGCTGGGTGGGGCGCTCGGGCTCGGCGGCGCGGCCGCCGGGGTGCTCGCCGAGCCCGACCCGTGGCTGCGCGTGCTGGCCGCCCTCGGCGCGGTGCTGCTGCTCGCCGCGGCCCTCGTCCCCGGGCTGTTCGGGGTCGCACTCGGAGTGACCGGACGGGTGGCCCGGCGCGACCTCGGCGACCGGCCGTCCGCGCGGGCGCTCTTCGTCGCCGCCGCCCTCAACACCGCGACCTGGGCCTGCTTCGGCCTGCACCTGGTGGTCCTCGGCTCGGCCGTCGGCGGGCCCGCGCCCTGGGCGGTGGCGACGGTCGCGTTCGCCGCGGCCTGGGTCCTCGGCATGGTCGCCGTCGTGCTCCCCGCCGGTCTCGGCGTGCGCGACGCCGTCCTCGCCGGCCTGCTCGCCCCCTGGTCGCCATCCTCGGCCGCGGCCGTGGTGGTGGCGCTGGGCTCGCGCTTCACGCTGGTGGTGGCTGACGCCCTGCTCGCCGGGACGGGTGCAGCGCTTCGGCGCCGCCGCACGCACCGGCTAGCCTCGGGTCCGTCATGACCGCGAGGGCCCGATGAAGCTCATCATCCAGATCCCCTGCCTCAACGAGGCGGAGCACCTGCCGACCACCCTGGCGGACCTGCCGCGCGAGGTCGACGGGTTCGACGAGGTCGAGTGGCTCGTCGTCGACGACGGCTCGACCGACGGCACGGCCGACGTCGCCCGGGCGCACGGCGTGGACCACGTGGTCCGCTTCCGCACCAACCGCGGCCTGGCGGCCGCCTTTGCGGCGGGCATCGACGCGTGCCTCCGGCTGGGCGCGGACGTCATCGTCAACACCGACGCCGACAACCAGTACGAGGGCGCGGCGGTCGCTCGGCTGGTGCGCCCCATCCTCGACGGCGACGCGGACGTCGTGGTGGGCGACCGCGACACCGGCAACGTCGAGGAGTTCAGCGCCACCAAGCGCGCCCTGCAGCGGCTGGGCACCAGCGTGGTCCGTCGGCTGTCCCGGCTCGACGTCGCCGACGCGACCTCCGGCTTCCGTGCGTACGACCGCGAGGCGGCGTACGGGCTGGTCGTGACCACGCGCTACACGTACACGCTGGAGACCCTGGTGCAGGCCGGCCGGCGCAACCTGGCGCTCGCGAACGTGCCGGTGGGCCGCAACTCCGTGGAGCGGCCCAGCCGGCTGTTCTCCTCGACCGGCGGCTACGTACGGCGCAACGGCCTGGCGCTGTTCCGGATCTGGTCCTACTACTCCCCGCTGAGGCTGTTCTGGTCGCTGGCCGTCCTGTTCGGCATCGCGGCGCTGGCGGTGTGGATCCCGTTCCTCATCGACTACATCCCCGACGGGACCGCGGGGCGGACCCAGTCGGTCATCCTCGGCGCGGTCTTCGCGCTGACCTCCGTGCAGCTGTTCAGCCTGGGCCTGCTCGCCGACCAGATCGCCAGCCTGCGGACCATCACCGCGGAGGCCCTGACCCGGGTGCGGCGGCTGGACCACCGTCACGACCGGGAGCGGGACCGCGAGGCCGGGCCGCCGTACGGGTCCCCGTGACGCCCGCGTCGCCGGCGCGGCTGGCGCGCCGGGCGGCGTACCGGGCCCCCGAGGGGGTCGTGGTCGCGGTCGCCGCCGCGCTGGTGCCGTCGGTGCTGGCGCTGGCCACGGTCGGGCTGCCGGCGTGGGCCTCCGCGGTGGTGGCGGCGGTGGGCCTGGCCGCCGGGACGGCCTGGGTCGTGGCCCGGGTGCGGGAGGACCGCGACGCCGGGGTGGAGCCACCCCCGGCGCTGGCGTCCTGGGCCCCGTGGGGGCTGGTGGCAGCGGCGGGGGCCTGGCTGTGGGTCACCCACGCGGAGTGGGTCGACATCAACCGCGACCCCGGGTTCCTCATCACCTCCGCCCGCCTGCTGCAGCTCGGGCAGGGGGTCCCCCTGGACCTGGCACCCGCGGACCTGGTGGAGGCCGTGCCCGGGGTGATGACCGTCGCCGGACCGGCGCTGGGCGAGGGACCGACGCCCGGGACCGCGTACGTCCAGGGCGCGCCCGGACTGCCGCTGCTGCTCGCTACCGTCGGTCGGCTCACCGACCCGGGCACGTTCCCGGTGCACGCCGGACCGGTGCTGTCCGCACTGTCCCTGCTGGGGGTGGTGCTACTCGCCCGAGCGGTGCTGGGGAACCGCGCGCTGTCCCTGCTCCCGCCGCTGGTCCTGGCGGTGAGCCTGCCCTGGCTCTACGTCGCCCGCGCCACCTTCACCGAGCCGGTGACCCTGCTGCTCACCCTCGGTGGGCTGGCGCTGGTCGCCGACGGGCTGGTCGCCGGGCGGCTCCCGTCGATCCTGACCGGCGCGACTGCGGCAGGCCTGGCCGGCCTGGTGCGCGTCGACGCGGTGCTGCTGGGCGCGGTGCCGGTGGTGCTGCTGCTCGCGGTGGCCCTGCTCACCGGGCTGCTGCCGGCGACCCGGTGGCGGTGGGCGGCGGCCGCCGCCGTCGCCGCGGTGGGGACCGCAGGACTCGGGGTACTCGTCACGTCCTGGTCCTCGCCGAAGTACCTCGCCGACCTGACCCGGGAGATGGTGCTCGGCTGGGCCGCGACCGCCGTCACCCTGGTGGCCCTCGCGGTGGCGGTGCTGCTGGCCCGCCGGGGCGCCCGGGCTCCCGTTGCCGGCCCGTCGTGGTGGCGGCGCTGGCTGCCCCGGCTGCTCCCCGCGCTCGGCCTGCTGCTGCTGGCATACCAGGGCTCCCGGGTGTTCTGGGACACCGCGCGGGGCATCCCCGCAGACTCCCCGTACGCCTATGCCATCGAGCGGCTGCAGCGATACGAGGGACTCGCGCTGGACGGCACGCGCACGTACGACGAGCTCACCGTGGCCTCGGTGGCGTGGTACTTCGGGCTCGGCGCGCTACTGCTCGCCGCGGTCGCGCTGGTGTGCCTCTCGGTGCGCGGCTCGGCGTCGTGGGACCGGCGGCCGCGGTGGGCCGTCGGCTCGACCGTGCTGGTGGTCGCGCTGCTGGTGCAGGAGGCGGTCTACCTGCGGTCGTGGTCGATCACCCCCGACCAGCTGTGGGCGTCCCGCCGGCTGGTCGTGGGGGCGTACCCGCTGCTCGTGCTGGCCGCGACGGTGGGGATCGCCGCGGCGGTCACCTGGGCTTCCGGCCTGGGCCACGCCTCCGGTGGGCGCGCAGGGCGGGTGCTCGGCGGGATGGCCGCTGCCGTCGGCGTGGGGGTGCTGGTGCTGCCGGCCTGGCTGGCGTCCGGCCCGTTCCTCGGGCAGGGCGCGCACGTGGGCATGGTCGGCGTGCTCGACAAGACCTGCCAGGGGATCCACGCCGAGGCCGAGATGCGGACCGGCGACCCCGACGCGCGGCCCGTCGTCGTGGTCAGCGCGGTGCGCGAGCGCCTCATCACCCCGCTGGCGACCGCGTGCGGTCTTCCGGTGGTGCGCACGAGGTTCGGCGTCTCGCCGGCTCGCGTGGTGCAGTGGGCCCAGGCTGCCGAGGCGCAGGGCTACACGCCGGTCGCGGTCGTCGATTCCTCGGTGGCGCAGCGGTTCCCGGAGGTGGTGGACTCCGTGCCGGTCTACCAGCGGCGCATCGAGGGACCGCCCCGGGCGGTGCAGAGGCTGTACTGGCGGCTGTCGTTGCTGCCCGTGGACGGCCGTACGGCGCCGATGCTGGACATCAACCCCGAGACGTAGCAGGGCCGCGGCGGACTGACCCGGAGGTCAGCCCTCCGGCGGGGTGAAGGTCTTGGTCCGCTGCATCCCGGCGGCTCGGCCCTTGGCGGCGATCACCAGCGCCATCTTCCGCGAGGCCTCGTCGATCATCTCGTCGCCGAGCATGACCGCGCCCTTGGCCCCGCCGGCGGCCGACGTGGCGTGCTCGTACGCGTCGAGGATGAGCTCGGCGTGGTCGTAGTCCTCCTGGCGCGGGGAGTAGACGTCGTTGGCGGCGTCGATCTGGCCGGGGTGGAGGACCCACTTGCCGTCGAACCCGAGCGCGGCGCTGCGCCCGGCGACCCGGCGGAACCCGTCGACGTCCTTGATCTGCAGGTAGGGGCCGTCGATGGCCTGCTTGTCGTGGGCCCGGGCGGCCATCAGGATCCGCATCAGGATGTAGTGGTAGGCGTCGCCGACGTCGTAGCCGGGAGGCTGCTCCCCGACGACGAGCGACTTCATGTTGATGCTGGCCATGAAGTCCGCGGGGCCGAAGATGATCGTCTCGACGCGGGGCGACGCGGTCGCGATCGCGTCGACGTTGATGAGGCCGAGGGCGTTCTCGATCTGGGCCTCGATGCCGATCCGGCCGACCTCCAGGCCGTTGGACTTCTCGATCTGCGTGAGCAGCAGGTCCAGCGCGACGACCTGCTCGGGGGTCTGAACCTTGGGCAGCATGATGCAGTCCAGGTTCGCTCCCGCGCCCTCGACGACCTCGACGACGTCGGCGTACGTCCACTGGGTGGTCCAGTCGTTGACGCGCACGACGCGGACCTTGTCGTCGTAGCCGCCCTCGTTCAGCGCCGCGACGATGTTCTTGCGCGCCTCCGGCTTGGCCAGCGGAGCCACCGCGTCCTCGATGTCCATGAAGACCTGGTCGGCGGGCAGGCCCCGGGCCTTGTCCAGCATCTTCGGGCTGCTGCCGGGGACGGCCAGGCAGGAGCGGCGCGAGCGCAGGGTACGCGCGGTGTCGGTGGTGGGGGACATCGGCCCGAGCCTTTCGACGAGGTGAGCGAGGACCACGGATCACGAACGGCGCGAACGGGTTACCGGCACCCGGGTGCACGGCGCCGAGCACGCCCCGAACGACGTTCCGAGCCTAGCCAGCACTCCTCATGGAGTGTCCGCCGCCCCCGGCCGACGCCGCCCCCGCCCCCCTACCGGGCACACGATCCGCTTAGCGGATCGTGTGCCGAACTCGCGCGGCGTGTCGGACCCGAATCTCGTCACACGATCCGGGCGGTGGGACCCCTGAGGCGACTGGGGCACGCGCCGCCCCCGGCACGTCCGTACGAACGGCCGTGCGGGACCAGCGCTTGGTCAACCCCGGCGCACAAGTCCACCGGCTCACCGGCCTCGTCCGTCACACCGCCCGGATCGTGTGACCGGATCCGACCGCGACACGCCGCCGAACCTGGGCACACGATCCGCATAGCGGATCGTGTGCCCAGGTGTGCCCAGGTTCGGCGCAGGGGGTCGTGTGTTCACGCGTGGTGCGCGGTGCGCGGCGCGGCGCGCGGCGCGGGACGCGGGACGCAGCACCCGGCAGGGGCCGGGGAGGGCCCTAGGGTCTGCGGCGTGGGTGCCTCGGTGACGACTCCGGCGCCGCTGCGGCGGGCTCGCGCCGCGGTGGCCGCCATGTTCGCGATCAATGGCATCACCGGGGCCGCGATCCTCCCCCGGCTCGTCGACGTGCAGCAGTCCCTCGGCATCGACGACGCCGCGCTCGGGGCCGCCCTGGCCATCGGAGCGATGGGCGGCCTGGCGGTCGGCCCGGTCGCCGGACCCCTCGTCTCCCGCTGGGGCAGCGCCCGGGTCACGGTCGGGGCGCTGCTGAGCTATGCCCCGCTGCTGTTCCTCCCGGCCGTCGCCCCGGGCACCGTCACCCTGGGCCTGTCCCTGTTCTGGGTCCTCGCCGGTGACGCGGTGATGGACGCCGCCATGAACGCCCACGGCATCCGGGTCCAGGCCGGGTACGGCCGGTCGATCCTGAACTCGTTCCACGGGTTCTGGTCGGTGGGCGCGGTGGTCGGGGGCGCGCTGGGCGCGGCGTCAGCGGCGCTGCAGGTCCCGCTCGCCCCGTTCCTGCTGGCGGTGGGCCTCAGCGCGTGCGTTGCGGGCCTGGTCGCCGCGCGCAGCCTGCTCCCCGGCCCCGACCCGCACTCGCACCTCGTCGACGGTGACGGGGCCGCCGCCGCCGGCGCGGACGGGCACGGCGGACCCACCGTGCGCGCCCGGGCGGCCACCCGTCCGCTGGTACTCCTCGGCCTGTTCATCCTGCTGGCCGTCGTGGTCGAGGACGTACCCGCACGCTGGTCGTCGGTCTACATGGCGAGCATCGGTGCGGCCGCCGGTGCCGTCGGCCTGGCGTACGTCGCCTTCGCCGCGGCGCAGACCCTCGGCCGCTTCCTCGCCGACCGGGTGATCGACGTGTACGGGCAGGTCGTCGTGGTCCGGGTCGCCATGGTCGCGGTGGCGGTCGGCTACGGCGTCGGCCTGTTGGTCGGGGGGCCGGTCGCCTTCGTCCTCGCCAGCGCCCTGGTGGGCCTCGGCGTGGCCCCGTTGTTCCCCGCGGCGCTCCTCGCCGCCGCGCACCTGCCGGGCGTCCGGCCCGCGACCGGTGTCGCGGTCGTCAGCTGGCTGGCGCGGATCGGCTTCGTGGTGGCGCCCCTGGCCGTGGGCGTGCTGGCCGAGTCCGCCGGACTGGTCTGGGGCATGGCGACGACCGTGCTCGCCGCCGTGCTGCTGGTGCCCCTGGCCGGCGTCCTCCGCGCCGGGGAGTCCGGCACCGCCCACGGGCGCGCGGCCGGACGGGGCGACGCGCGGTCAGATCGGGGGTGACTCCGTCGGGGTGCGACGGTCCCCCGACCGGATCACCAGCGCCAGCCCGGCGAACAGCAGCACGACCGCGGGGATCAGACCCACCGGTGGCACCTGTCCCAGCCAGACCGCCGCGATCAGCGTGCTGCCGGGCATCTCGAACAGGATCGCCAGCGACGTCACCGTCGCCGACGTCGTGGACAGCACCCGGTTGATGAGGGTGTGGCCCAGCAGCTGCGCCCCCAGGGTCAGCGCCAGGATCAGCAGCCAGGTCTGCGCGTCGTAGCCAGTCAGCTGCTGACCCGTCGCCACGCACAGCACCAGCAGGCCGCCGGCGGCGGACCCGTACGCCACGAACGTGTACGACGCGGTCGACACCGACTGGCGGACCTGCCCGCCGACCGTGACGTACGCGGCCGCCAGCACGGCGCCGGCGAGGGCGAGCAGGTCGCCGAACAGGGCGCGCGGGTCCAGCGACAGGTCGACGCCGGTGAGCACCACCACGCCGACGAGGGCCAGGGCGATGCCGACCCACGCCTGCCGCGGCACCTCCTGGCCGCGGGCTCGGGCGATGAGCGCGGCCCAGACCGGCTGGGTGGCCACCAGCGCCGTGGAGGAGGCCACCGAGGTGAACCGCAGCGACGGCACCCAGGTGGCGAAGTGCGCGCCGAGCAACAGGCCGGCGCTGATCGCGAGCTTCCACTCCCGCCGGGTCAGCCCGCCCAGCTCGCCCCGGTGACGCCACCACACCCACGGGGCCGTCGCCGCCGAGCCGAGGATGCTGCGCCAGAACGCGATCGCCAGGGCGGGGGCCACCGTGGCGGCGATGATCGGGCCGGACGTGGAGATGAACGCGACGGCCACGCCGAGCAGGAGCAGGTCGCCGGCCGGGGGGCGTGCCACGGCCGAGGGCCGCGGCGCGCTCATGGCCGGGGACTCAAGGGGGCCGGGGAGCGGCTCACGGCAGCCCGCCGCCCGGCAGCGCATCGGCCGACACCACGTCCGCGGCCGGCGGCGGCGCGAGGTCCACGTCCGCGTCCCAGTCCGCGAACGTCACCGTGCCCTGACCGTCCTGCCGGGTGATCTGCAGCGGCAGCGGAAGGCCGGTCGTGGCCACCCACAGCTCCCCCGCCGACGACGTGAGAGCGATCGCCGGTCGGCCGTCCACCTCACCGAGCTCACCCTTGGCGACGTCGCCGGCCGGTGACAGCAGTCCCTTCAGCACCTGCTGGTAGTCGGCGAGTCCGGCCACTCCGGCGTAGTCGGGGTCGGTGGTGGACGCCTGCACCCAGCGCCCGTCTATCGCGTCGGCGACCGCCTCTCCCGCGGTGGCCGCCCAGAACTCCCGGTCCGCGCTGATCCAGGCGTCGGGGCTGATCACGACCACGTCGATCGCCTGGCCCGCGTTGGACACGGTCCCCTGACCGCCGGTGTCCCGCACCAGCTCGAGGTCCAGCGACACCGGGCCGTCCCCGGACGGCGCGTCACCGGTGATCGCCACCGAGGTCCGCTCCAGCGCGGCCTTCGTCGCCAGGTCCAGGATCCGGTCCGGCTCGAGCTCGGCCACCCCGTTGGGCTGGCCCCCGGCGACGCCCGTGGCGGACGCGGTCGCAGTCGCGGGCGTCCCCTCCTCGGAGGTGCAGCCCGCCAGCAGCGGTGCGGCACCGAGAGCCAGCGCGACCACCGCCGCGAGGACGCGTCGGCGGGCACGCGCGCCGGTCCCGTTCGTCGCCACCGACCCTCCTCCGCGACACCTGCGCCGGGGCGTCGTCCCGCAGCGCCCGGTCAGGCTAGTCCAGCGCCGGGCTCGCGCATCCACGGCGACGCGGGGTCCCGGCGGTAGCCTGCCGACGTGACGACGGGCGTCGGAGGGCGGGTCTTCCTGGCGCGCCTCGCCGGCATCGCCGTGTTCGACCCCAACGGCGACCAGGTCGGCAAGGTGCGCGACGTCGTCGTGGCCCTGCGCATCGGCAACCGTCCCCCGCGCGTCCTCGGCCTGGTCGTAGAGGTACCCCCGAGGCGGCGGATCTTCCTGCCCATGACGCGGGTGACCGCCATCGACCCCGGTCAGGTCATCGTCACCGGCGTGGTCAACATGCGCCGGTTCGAGCAGCGCCCGAGCGAGACGCTGGTCATGGGCGAACTGCTGGACCGCAAGGTGACCCTGGTCGAGTCCGGCGAGACGGTGACCGTCCAGGACGTCGGCATCGAGCAGAACCGCGCCAAGGACTGGGAGGTCACCCGGCTGTACGTCCGGAAGGGCGGCGGCGGGTTCCGGCGGCGGCACGAGTCCTGGGTCGTGGAGTGGAACGAGGTCACCGGTCTGAGCCTGCCGGAGCCGGAGCAGGGCACCGAGGTGCTGCTGGAGACCCTGGACCGGCTGCGGCCGGCGGACCTGGCCAACGCACTGCACGAGATGCCCCCGAA